>NC_017856.1:683333-1025000 GCF_000260965.1 Methylophaga frappieri | reverse complement strand
CCAAATAATCCAATGTATTTTGGGTTATATGGTCAAGTGAATAAGCGCACATGGTGGATGCCTTGGCGATAAGAGGCGATGAAGGACGTGGTAATCTGCGAAAAGCATAGGCGAGCTGATAAACAAGCTTTGACCCTGTGATCTCCGAATGGGGCAACCCTTATATCTACGGATATAAATCATTAACTGAATCCATAGGTTAATGAAGCGAACCCGGCGAACTGAAACATCTAAGTAGCCGGAGGAAAAGAAATCAACCGAGATTTCCCAAGTAGCGGCGAGCGAACGGGAAACAGCCTGCAAGTAATAATTAACGTTTTAGTGGAATGCTCTGGAAAGTGCTGCGGTACAGGGTGATAGTCCCGTACACGAAAAAGCGTTAATGGTACTAAGCTTGCGACAAGTAGGGCGGGGCACGAGAAACCTTGTCTGAACATGGGGGGCCCATCCTCCAAGGCTAAATACTCCTTATCGACCGATAGTGAACCAGTACCGTGAGGGAAAGGCGAAAAGAACCCCGTTGAGGGGAGTGAAATAGAACCTGAAACCGTGTGCGTACAAGCAGTAGGAGCTCTTCGGAGTGACTGCGTACCTTTTGTATAATGGGTCAGCGACTTAATTTCAGTAGCGAGCTTAACCGGATAGGGGAGGCGAAGGGAAACCGAGTGTTAACTGCGCGAGTAGTTGCTGGAATTAGACCCGAAACCTGGCGATCTACCCATGGGCAGGTTGAAGGTGCGGTAACACGCACTGGAGGACCGAACCGGGATCTGTTGAAAAAGATTCGGATGACCTGTGGGTCGGAGTGAAAGGCTAATCAAGCCAGGAGATAGCTGGTTCTCCTCGAAAGCTATTTAGGTAGCGCCTCGTATCTCACTCTCGGGGGTAGAGCACTGTTTGGGCTAGGGGGTCATCCCGACTTACCAACCCCATGCAAACTCCGAATACCGAGAAGTGCAATTACGGGAGACACACGGCGGGTGATAACGTCCGTCGTGGAAAGGGAAACAACCCAGACCATCAGCTAAGGTCCCAAAATTATGGCTCAGTGGAAAACGAGGTGGGAAGGCACAGACAGCTAGGAGGTTGGCTTAGAAGCAGCCACCCTTTAAAGAAAGCGTAATAGCTCACTAGTCGAGTCGGCCTGCGCGGAAGATGTACCGGGGCTTAAGCCATATACCGAAGCTATGGATGCACTTAGTGCATGGTAGAGGAGCGTTGTGTAAGTCTGTGAAGGTGAGTTGAGAAGCTTGCTGGAGATATCACAAGTGCGAATGCTGACATGAGTAACGATAAAGGGGGTGAGAGGCCCCCTCGCCGAAAATCCAAGGTTTCCTGCTCAACGCTAATCGGAGCAGGGTGAGTCGGTCCCTAAGGCGAGGCTGAAAAGCGTAGTCGATGGAAAACAGGTTAATATTCCTGTACCGGCTGTTACTGCGATGGGATGACGGAGAAGGTTAGGTCAGCCAACTGTTGGACATGTTGGTTTAAATGTGTAGGCATGCTTTGCAGGCAAATCCGCAGAGCTTAGCTGAGGCATGATGACGAGTTTCATTAGAAACGAAGTGATTGATACCCGGCTTCCAGGAAAAGTCTCTAAGCTTCAGGTAACAGACGTCCGTACCCCAAACCGACACAGGTGGATAGGATGAGAATTCCAAGGCGCTTGAGAGAACTCGGGTGAAGGAACTAGGCAAAATAGCACCGTAACTTCGGGAGAAGGTGTGCCCTCATTAGGTGAAGCGACTTGCTCGCGGAGCTGACGGGGGTTGCAGTGAACTGGTGGCTGCGACTGTTTATTAAAAACACAGCACTCTGCAAAATCGAAAGATGACGTATAGGGTGTGACGCCTGCCCGGTGCCGGAAGGTTAATTGATGGGGTTATTCTTCGGAAGAAGCTCTTGATCGAAGCCCCGGTAAACGGCGGCCGTAACTATAACGGTCCTAAGGTAGCGAAATTCCTTGTCGGGTAAGTTCCGACCTGCACGAATGGCGTAACGATGGCCACACTGTCTCCACCCGAGACTCAGTGAAATTGAAATTGCGGTTAAGATGCCGTATACCCGCGGCTAGACGGAAAGACCCCGTGAACCTTTACTACAGCTTTGCACTGAACTTTGAACCTACTTGTGTAGGATAGCTGGGAGGCATAGAAGCGTGAACGCCAGTTTGCGTGGAGCCGCCCTTGAAATACCAGCCTGGTATGTTTGGAGTTCTAACCTCGGCCCATTATCTGGGCTAGGGACAGTGTATGGTGGGTAGTTTGACTGGGGCGGTCTCCTCCCAAAGCGTAACGGAGGAGCACGAAGGTACACTAAGCATGGTCGGACATCATGCGGTTAGTGCAAAGGCAAAAGTGTGCTTGACTGCGAGACAGACACGTCGAGCAGGTGCGAAAGCAGGTCTTAGTGATCCGGTGGTTCTGAATGGAAGGGCCATCGCTCAACGGATAAAAGGTACTCCGGGGATAACAGGCTGATACCGCCCAAGAGTTCACATCGACGGCGGTGTTTGGCACCTCGATGTCGGCTCATCACATCCTGGGGCTGTAGCCGGTCCCAAGGGTATGGCTGTTCGCCATTTAAAGTGGTACGCGAGCTGGGTTTAGAACGTCGTGAGACAGTTCGGTCCCTATCTGCCGTGGGCGTTGGAAATTTGAGAGGAGCTGCTCCTAGTACGAGAGGACCGGAGTGGACGTACCCCTGGTGTTCGGGTTGTCATGCCAATGGCATTGCCCGGTAGCTATGTACGGACGGGATAACCGCTGAAAGCATCTAAGCGGGAAGCCCCCCTCAAGATAAGATTTCCCAGGACTTTAAGTCCCTGAAGGGCCGTGGAAGACTACCACGTTGATAGGTTGGGTGTGGAAGTGCAGTAATGCATGAAGCTAACCAATACTAATTGCCCGTGAGGCTTGACCATATAACCCAAAATGCGTTGTGAGCTACACAGCCAAAGTTACTTTCCGAGGCTTATTGAAAGATAAGCAAACCAGTTATGCCTGGCGGCCATAGCGAGTTGGCACCACCTGTTCCCATCCCGAACACAGTAGTGAAACGTCTCAGCGCCGATGATAGTGTGGGAGTTCCCATGTGAAAGTAGGACACTGCCAGGCTTTTATATAAAGATACCCGGCCTCTCAGAGAGGACCGGGTATTTTTTTGTCTCTGAGAGTTGTATTGACCTTTACTCTAAGCAATACCAAGAAGATTCGTTAATCCAACGGATTGCCTAAAAGCCGCCGTAACGGTATCGTTTCAACTCCTTAATCCGCATTGTGATGGCAATATCATCACCTTCATAAAATTGGATGTGTCATGGTGTTTCGCCTGCTAATCGGTTTTGCCTTGCTAATCATAACGGCATGTGATGATAAGCCTGTCTTGCCAGCGCCTCAAACTGTGCCGGCTCCAGTTGACTACCCCGTTTCTTTTAACGAGATAATCCGCCCAATCATTGAGAATAAATGTCTTGCTTGTCACAGCTGTTTCGATGCGCCATGTCAATTGAAACTGGAAACCCCAATGGGTTTACTGCGCGGTGCAAGTCAAGATGAGGTTTACGATGGTGTTCGGACTGAGCCGCAAAGAGCCACGCGTTTAGGTATAGATGCCGATACCGTCAGTGAATGGCGATCTTTAGATTTCTATTCTGTAATCGAGACCAATGAGAATGTGCCGTCATTGATGGCAAACATGTTGAAACTAGCCAAACAATATCCTCACGTTGCGCACGAAAAAGTTAGTGACTCTATTCGGTTGGGGACAAAACGGCAGAATCAATGTCCTTTGCCAGAGAAGTTTTAAAGATTTTGCTGCCGAACATCCGATGGAAGGCATGCCGCTGGCGATTGCGGGTCTCACGGATGAAGAATATGCACAGATGATGGGCTGGTTAAAACAGGGGGCTCATGTGGCTGTGTCACCGGTCATTTTGACTGACGCAGAGCTTGATGAGATTCAGCATTGGGAAAACCTGTTAAATCAACCTGATCATCGTCATCAATTGGTTGCACGATGGTTGTATGAGCATTTATTTTTGGCTCATCTTTATTTTGAAACACCAAGCCCTGCGCCACGTTTTTTTGAGTTAGTCAGGTCTTATACCCCTTCAGGTGAACCACTCAAACCAGTCAGTACGCGGTTGCCTAATCAGGATCCGGAAAAGCCTTTCTACTACCGATTAAGACCGGTGACAGGCAGTATCGTGCATAAAAGACACATTACCCTCGATTTTAGTCGTCAAACGCGGGAACGGGTCAAAACATTATTTTTTTCAGAAGCGTGGTCTGTTGATGCGTTGCCTGGGTATGACTATTCTCACCGTGCAAACCCCTTCATGACTTTTGCTGCAATACCAGCGCGAGCCAAATATCAATTTATGCTTGATAACGCGCAATATTTTACGCGGACATTTATCCGCGGGCCGGTTTGTCGTGGGCAGATTGCAACCGATGTCATTCGCGATCATTTTTGGGTGTTATATCAAGATCCGGATAAGGATTTATTTGTTACGGACGCGGACTATAGGAGTCGAGTCAGTCCATTGCTAGGCTTGCCTGGACAAGATGATGATTTACTTGAAGCAGGTACAAACTGGGATAAATATCGTGACCAACGAAACCGCTACCAAGATCATCGTCAGCGGGCTTATCGGGAATTTGCACCTGATTGGGCATCGATACAATCCATTTGGGATGGCGAAGGTTATAACAAGAATGCACTCTTAACGGTGTTCAGACATTTTGATAGTGCCAGTGTTCAGCAGGGGCTTGTCGGCAGGGTGCCACAAACAATTTGGTGGATGGATTACCCGTTATTTGAACGCAGTTATTACGAATTAGTTGTGAATTTTGATGTCTTTGGCAATGTCGCGCATCAACTACAAACCCGACTCTATTTTGATTTGATTCGAAATGGCGCTGAGCATAATTTTTTAAGACTGCTTCCTGCGAATGAACGTCGGTCCTTGCTCGATGATTGGTACCAGGGAATGGGGGCCATTAAGACGCATATCAGTTACGCCGCACTCGACGAGCAGACTCGCAGTGCAGATGCTTATGAAAATAAAGATAAGCCGAGTAAGAAAATATTGGCAAACAGGTTGTTCGCAGAATTTAACGCCATCAATGCGCAGGATAATGACGTGTTAAACCGGTGTTTCGGTCACGATTGTTTTCGGCCGTTACAACCTGAGTGGATACAACAAACCGATGTACGCCTGGCCGGTATTTCATCAATCTCCTCTCCCGCTTTACCAGGGCTACGATATTTACCTGAGATCACATTTTTAAGAGTGCGATCTGATGACATGCGTACGGTTTACTCTCTGATTCGGAACAGAGCGCACAGTAATGTGGCTTTTTTATTCGGTGAATCCTTAAGGCGTCAGCCTGAAGCCGATTATTTAACCGTCTACCCAGGGATTGCAGGCAGTTATCCAAACTTTATTTTTGATATTCCAGCGGACGAGGTAGGTCAGTTTACATTGGCCCTGAAACAGGCAGACAATGAAACGAAATTTGAACAGATGGTGTTGCGTTGGGGTGTACGACGAACGCATCCAGATTTCTGGAAAATCTTCCATGATTTCACCCAATGGCAACGTGAACAGCAACCATTAGAAGCCGGTATTTTTGATGCCAACCGTTACGAAAACTTATAGGCAACGCGTAAATAACGGTCAGGTGAGGCACTATTTATTAACAACTGCAGTTGCGTCATACGTGATAATCGTGGTCGGCTAAGCAGATCGGCATCTAATTGATTTTGTAATTTTTTAAGTGTGATAAGGCCACCAAGTATCACTCCCCGTATTTCCCAGCCAAGTCGTCCAGAAAGATGGGCGCCTAGTGGAATCCCTGCAGAGAGTATCTGCGCTGTTTTTTGATACAACGGGCGAAGAATGCAGGCAAGGGCACGCTTATCAGTAAACAGCGCTGATTCACTAATGCCCGCCGCCGATAATGCATCCTGAGGCAAATAGATACGATTTTGTTCGATCTTATCTTGGACAATATCCTGAAAAAAGTTTATCAACTGCAAACTCGTACAAATCGCATCAGACTGAATAAGTTGTTCGCTGTCAGGGGCGCCATGTAAATGAAGCACTAATCGGCCAACCGGGTTAGCGGAATACCGACAATAGCGATGCAGTTCTGCAAAATCGGCATA
This sequence comes from Methylophaga frappieri, assembly GCF_000260965.1. Classification (NCBI taxonomy): domain Bacteria; kingdom Pseudomonadati; phylum Pseudomonadota; class Gammaproteobacteria; order Thiotrichales; family Piscirickettsiaceae; genus Methylophaga; species Methylophaga frappieri. The sequence continues at coordinate 1,018,826 of NC_017856.1, read as the reverse complement.
CCGGTTTTTGACTACATCCTGCTCAAATGCCGTGAGCAAATCGGCAAATAACGATACGGGTAAGGTATAGCGGTTAACGGCATCTTGTAATGCAATAAAAATCGGATCGTTGCCGGCGTATTTTTCCTGTTCAATTTGTGTAAGCAAGCTGCGGTAGTAATTTAAATTTGCCAGCCGTTGCTCCGGCGGTGCGGTGCCTTCATCGGCAATATCATCCGCGGTTCGGGCAAAAGCATAAATTGCCGAGACCGGTTTACGGAGCTGTCTTGGCAATAGAATTGAAGCAACCGGGAAATTTTCGTAATGTGAATTTGCTAATTGCTGACAATAGCGATAGGCCTGATTAATTGCTTTATCCGTCGTTGTCATCAGGCTGTGTTTGTACGTGTCGAGGTTGTTGCTCAACCGGTGGGAGTTCATCCAGTTCGTTTTTTACGCTAATACCCATTTCAGTAAATTTGCGTGCGCCAGGTAATACATTTCGTTCCAGTGAACCAACCGCATTATTAAAGTGATTGACACTTTGGCCAAGGCTGTTGCCCATTTTCCTCAAGTGGTTGCCAAACGTGCTCAGTCGTTTATATAGCGTTTCACCAAGTTCACGAATAATTTCAGCGTTTTCCGCCAGTTTTTGTTGTTTCCAACCGTAGGAAACAGCGCGCAGCAAGGCAATAAAGTTAGTCGGTGTGGCCAGAATAATGTGTTGACTCATACTGTCTTCGAGTAGCTCAGGATCAACCTCCAGTGCTGAAGCCAGAAACTGTTCGCCAGGGATAAACAACACCACAAATTCGGGTGAGTTAGCATATTCGGCCCAGTAGTTCTTGCGTGCCAGTTCTTTTACCCGACTACGAATGACATGCGCATGCCGTTTCAATTCTCGCTGACGCGTCTCATCATCTTTTGCCTGAATAGCCGATAAATACGCATCCAGTGGCGTTTTTGCATCCACAACGATTTCACGTTGTTCTGGCAGGCGCACAATCATATCTGGCCGGATGCTGCCCGTCTCGGTTTGGGTGTGGGTCTGTTCAAAAAAATCACAATGCGCGACCATGCCACTTAATTCTGCCAGTCTGCGCAGCGTCATTTCCCCCCATTGACCGCGCACTTCAGGACGCCGTAATGCTTGTACCAGATTTTGTGTTTCCTGCTGCAATTGCTGCTGGCTTTGGGTCATCTGGTCAATAGTGGTTTTCAGGCTGCCGTAACTTTCTTTGCGTTCTTTTTCGATATCATGGATTTGTTTATGGGTATTTTGCAGCGCCTCATTGATGGGTTTAAGCAATTGCTCAATGGCTTTTTCTTTACTGCCCAGTTCTGCTTTGGCCTCGCTTTGATAGCGTTTTAAGTTTTCTTCAGCCAGACGTAAAAAATGGCTATTGTTGCGAGTCAATGCTTCGTTAGATAGCTGACTAAAAGTGCTGGCTAACTGATCTCGGGTTTGATCCAGAATGGTGTCGAGCTGCTCTTGATTTTGCTGTTGCCAATCCCGTTGCAACTGACACTCTCTTAGGGCCTGTCCTAAAGTATTGACATGACGCTGACGAATGACATAAACAAGTAATCCACCCGCCAAGAGTCCGCCGGCAAACACAGCAATGAGTATCTGATTTGCTTCAATGAGGCTTAGCCAGTCCACTGTAAAATCTCCAATGGATGGTTGATGATGCAATCTGCCTGCCAGTGTTCTGGTTGTTCATCCGGTTGCAGATAACCATAACGTGCGACCACAGAACGCATGCCAGCATTTTTGGCCGCCTGAATATCTCGCTCGGCATCGCCGATATAAATACAATCTGCAGCGGGTACATCCATTAATTCACACGCATGTAACAACGGTGCTGGATGCGGTTTGCTATGTGCTGTTGTGTCACCGCTCACAATACAAGCGGCTCGCTCAGATAAGTTCAGGCCCGACATTAACGGATCTGTTAAAAAAGCCGGCTTGTTAGTGACAACGCCCCAACGACGTCCTTGTTCCGTAAGCGTATCCAGCACTTTCTCCATCCCTAAAAATAAACGGGATTCACGATCAATATTATCAGCGTAGAGCTGAAGAAAACGTTGTTGAAAAGTACGGTATTGAGCATCGTCTGGTGTAAGACCAAAGCCAAGCTTGAGTAGCCCCGCGCTACCATGACTGGCAACCGGGCGGATTAAGGCATAATCCAGCGGTGATTTACCCTGCTCCTGAAGCAGTTGATTCAATGCGTAAGCAAGATCGGGAGCGGTATCGACCAGCGTGCCATCTAAATCCAATAACAAGACGGTAAAGCGGCTTAAAATCATGCGAGCCGCCGACAGTGCATCAGGTAATTTACATCGACATCGTTATCAAGTTCAAAGCGCTGCTGTAGTGGTGCGTAACGGATCCCGCTCATGCGAACAAGAGATAAGCCATATTCACGGCAGGCGGCAGCGAGCTCAGAGGGTTTGATAAACCGCGCATAATCATGCGTGCCTTTGGGTAACATTTGCATGACATATTCGGCCCCGAATACGGCAAGAAGCCAGGCTTTTGGATGTCGGTTCAAGGTAGAAAAAAAGACATCGCCGCCCGGTTTGACCATGGTCGCGCAGGCCTCAATAATGGCCTTAGGGTCAGGAACATGTTCCAACATTTCCATGCAGGTGACCAGATCAAACTCACCGGGCTGGCGTATCGCCATGGCCTCTGCGGTAATCTGTTCGTAATCAACGGTCACACCGGATTCCAGGGCATGTAAATGTGCAATTTCCAAGGGTAATTTACCCATATCAATGCCTTTGACAATGGCCCCGGCCTGGGCCAGAGATTCACTTAAAATACCGCCACCGCAACCAACATCAATCGCATTCACACCCGGCAGTGATAAAGCATCCTGAATAAATTTAAGCCGTAACGGATTAATTTGATGCAGGGGTTTGGACTGACCTTCCGGGTCCCACCAGCTATCGGCCAAGGCATCAAATTTTGCCACTTCAGCGTGATCGACATTGTCAGTAGTCATGAACTAGCCTTTATGGTTTTCGCCCATTGTTGAGCATCAGATAAAATTTTGGACGCATCCAGCGTTGTTAACTGTTTCTGTTTCAAGACGTGTTTGCCAGCCACCCAAGCATCGGTGACTTTATCACGACCAGTTGCATAGACCAGTTGCGAGGCAAGGTCGTACATCGGAACAGATTCGATATCTGTCAGTTCTACGGCAATCATATCTGCGGCTTTGCCAACGGCAAGTGAGCCCGTGGTTTCGGCAATGCCCAGCGCTTTCGCTCCATTGATAGTGGCCATTTCCAAAGCACTATACGCCGGGACAGCACTGGGATTACCGGAGACGGCCTTGGCCAGTAAAGCGGTTTGGCGCATTTCAGCAAACATATCCAAATCATTATTTGATGCTGCGCCATCGGTGCCAATGGTGATATTTAGCCCAGCCTGATGCATTGCATCAATGGGCGAAAAACCGCTGGCTAACTTCATATTGGATTCGGGGCAATGTGCGATATGCACACCGGCCCGCGCGCAGTCGGCAATTTCTTCAGGCAATAACTGGGTCATATGCGTGGCAATCAGTCTTGGTGAGAGGAGACCAAGTTCTTTTAGGCGGGCTAGCGGCCTTTTGCCATAATTATCGATGCTGGTCTGAATTTCACTCACCGTTTCATGGATATGCATTTGGATAGGCACATCCAGTTCTTCCGCATTCACCATGATTTGTGCCAGTGTGGCATCGTCGACGGTGTAGGGTGCATGCGGTGCGTAATTTGTGGTAATGCGGGGATGATGTCGGTACTTATCATGCAGCGCCTGCCCTTTATGTAAGTACTCATTCACATCGCTAGCCCAGTTGGTGGGAAACTGAATGACAACCATACCCAGACTGGCACGAATACCAGTTCTATCAACCACACGAGCCGTGGCTTCCGGAAAAAAATACATATCACTGAAGGTGGTGGTGCCACCCCGCAGCATTTCGGCGACTGCCAGTGCGGAACCTGCCTCAACAAAGGCATCCCCAACAAAGCGTTGCTCCGCCGGCCAGATATGTTCATGCAGCCATTGCATCAAGGGCAAATCATCCGCCAAGCCACGAAACAGGGTCATCGCGCTATGGCCATGATTGTTAATCAGGCCGGGCATCAACACATGATCATCAAGACGGTGAACTTGTGTCGCGGTAAACTGTTGGTCAGCTTGATCTTGAGGCAGTAATGCCACGATATGCCCTTGGTGAACAGCAAGCGCATAATGTTCAAAAATATCAGTGCTGCCTGTCATTGGCAGGCACCAGCGGGCATGAATCAACAGATCAATGGCTTTCATAGCGTTTGATTATAACTGTCCGGCAAAGGAGAACACAGTGTCAGAATTAAACTCTTCAATACAACCCCTGCGTTGGCAAGCCGGTAAATTAGTGATGTTGGATCAGCGACGTCTGCCACTTGAGCAAGTTTGGCTGGAATTTGAGAGCTGTGGCGACGTTGCCTTGGCCATCCGGCAAATGGTCGTCAGAGGAGCGCCAGCCATTGGCATTGCTGCAGCCTATGCCGTTGTCTTAGCCAGCCGCTATGCTTGGGCGAAAAAGGGAACAATCTGGAAGCAAGCGATGACGCGGCCTCTTCGGGATCTGGCGGTTTCGCGTCCCACGGCAGTGAATTTGCAGTGGGCGATTAACCACATGCAGCGTCGCATCGACGCTTTGCCCAATAATCAGCAACCCGAAGCGGTTTTGTTAGATGCCGCCAAAGCTATCCATGACGCGGATATTACCGATAACAAAACGATGGGTCGATTAGGTGCAGAGCTTATTCAACCCGGCAGCACGGTCTTAACGCACTGCAATGCCGGCGCTCTGGCGACAGGCGGATTTGGGACGGCGCTTGGTGTGATTCGTCAGGCTCACAGCGAGGGGAAAATCAGCCGTGTTTATGTCGATGAAACCCGGCCCTGGTTGCAGGGGGCTCGACTGACCGCATGGGAGTTGATGCGAGACCATATTCCTTGCGTGTTACAAGCTGACTTGGCAGCAGCAGCGTTATTAGCAACCGGCAAAGTTGACTGGATTATTGTCGGCGCAGATCGTATTGCAGCCAATGGCGATGTTGCCAACAAGATTGGTACCTATGGTCTGGCTGTATTGGCACAATATCATCAGGTGAAGATGATGGTGGTCGCGCCTACGGCAACCATTGATTGGCAGTGTGAGTCTGGCAGCCGAATACCCATCGAACAACGCGAGCGTCGTGAAGTGACGCACATTGGCCAGCATCGCCATGCGCCCTATGAGGTTGAGATTAGTAATCCGGCGTTTGATGTCACGCCGGCAGAGTTGATTACCGCGATTGTTACGGAAACCGGGGTGGTGAAATCGCCCTCAGCCGTTACAATGCAATCGTTAAGAGAGAGGAGGAACACAATATGACACAAACCGCATTAATTACCGGCAGCAATCGTGGCATCGGGCTGGAACTATGCCGACAATTACAAGCGCAAGGATTTTCAGTCATCGCAACTTGTCGACAAGCCTCATCGGCGCTAAATGCGCTCGATGTCGAAGTGATCAGCGACGTTGATGTCAGCGACCCAGCCAGTTTAAAAACATTATCCAATACCTTGGGTGATCGCAAAATTGACTGGTTAATAAATAATGCCGGTATTGCCGGTGGTCTGGGCCTCAATGATATTGACGTCAATACTTTGGAAAACTTCAAACGCATGTATGAAGTGAATAGTCTTGGCCCACTGGTGACCACACAGATTCTACGTAAACACCTGCAATCAGGCAGTAAGGTCGGCTTAATTACCAGTCGAATGGGCTCGATTGCCGATAATGATTCTGGTGGCAGTTATGCTTACCGCATGTCAAAAGCAGCGCTAAATGCGGCCGGTAAATCCTTATCATTAGATTTGAAAAGTGATGGTATTGCCGTGGCAATTCTCCATCCCGGCTGGGTTCGCACCGACATGACCGGGCATGGCGGGCTGGTCGATGCCGATGAATCAGCATCCGGTTTAATCGCCAGAATGACGGATTTGACCCTGAATAATACCGGTACTTTCTGGCACATGAATGGTGAAATTCTGCCTTGGTAAACGCCTATCCGGCACTGGCTGCCGTTCAACAACGAACGCTGCCAGTGCTGACGGCACCTGCCATTGCCTTACCGCAACGGTATGCGGATAGTACGCATCAACTTTGGCGTTGTGAAACCGTTTCTGGACCAGCGATTTTAAAGGTTTGTGATACCCGACAAATTCGTCAGTCGGCATTCTGGCAGGGGATGAACCGCCTATTTGCAATGAACTTTCCGGCATCATTAAATCAGATGATGTCGGTGGTTGCCTTTTTGCAGCAACACGGCAGATTGGCTATTCCAGAGTGTTTAGCCGCCAGCGCAAAAGGGTTTATGCTAAGCCGGTTTTTGAACGGTAACATGCCTGATGAGTCGGCGATCACGGCGGAGCAGGTTCGAACGCTGGCAAGACATATTACGGCATTACACCAGCAGACTTTTAGCCAGTGGGGAAATTTGGCGAAGCCAACCTTCGCGGTTGATAAATGGCCAATTCGTTTGTGGCAAACCATTCAATACATGGTTGAGCACGCCAAGCTGACCATTTCGCCGACCTTGTTAGATCAAGTCTGGCGCGAGTCACAAAGCATAAGGCCAGCGCCTTTTGTTGCCGTCATGCCCGATCTGCGCTGGGATCAGTTTTTGGTCAATGATGCAGAGTTGTATGCCTTGGTGGATCTGGATGCCTATGTCATTGCGCCGAAAACATTGGAACTGGTGTTGCTAGAGTTTGTGCTCACGTCTGAGCAAGCGCGTTTATTTAAAGAAGTCTATTGCGAAACGCATGAGATGCCGGATTTATCAACCTGTAGGCTGAGTTATCGGCTGTTGTTATTTTTGATGCATGTTTTGGGTGAAACCGATTTGGATAAATGGCTGAGCCAGCCAAATTTGTTTGATGAAAGCTAATTTATTGGTGAGACCTCAAACCTGACGCAGAATTTGTGGCATGGTTTTACCCTTGGCCAGTTCATCAATCAGTTTGTCGAGATAACGTATTTTCCGCATTAAGGGATCTGAAACTTGCTCAACCCGAACGCCACAGACGACACCGGTAATCTCAGTATGTTGAGGATGCAATGCCGGGGCATGGTCAAAAAACAGGGCGACAGAATGTTGCTTGGCAATCTGCCGCTGTAAACCCGTTAAATCGTAACCGGTCAGCCAACAGATGATCGTATCGACGTCTTCCTGATTTCGGTTTTTGCGCAGTGCTTTATTGACGTAACAGTCATAGAGCTTGGCAAAAGGCATGTTAAAAAGCGCATCTGAGACCATCAGGGCTACCTATCAAATTTCACTCTTAAATATTTTGCCCAAATCGCCATAGCACGCCACTTGGATCTACCAAGACAAAATCCAGCATACCCCAAGGTTGGGCACTCACTTTTGATAATTTGATCCCATATTTTTCAGCCAGACCGATGTCAGTAAGGTGCTGGTGCCAGGCATTGGCGTCAGCAACCAAGAGATGCATCATCAGGTTTTCTGCCAATTCCTGCTGATAAAAATCCTGCAGCAAAAAGCTGCATGATTCGAAATGAAAGTAGGCAATGCCGTTAGTATCTGATGCCATCGTAAAACCCAAATCACCGTAAAACTGCTTTGATAGGGCATAGTCTTTTGCGGGAATAAAAGCTTTCAGTTCGATTGTTTTGAGGTTTTTCAATGCGATTCTCCACCAAGCGCTTTAACTTAACGCAATCATATCGTGAATGTTGCGGCCATTTGCTCAATATTTAATTTTATAAATTGAACTTATCCATTTTAAATAAAATTGAATCTCATTTGCATTGATTGTGTGTTGTTAAAAGTCTATAATCCAGAAAATTGTTGTTATAAAGCAACATAATCTGTCGATTTTTAAGGAACACGCAAACTTATGTCTCAAACAAAATCCCGGTTTAAACGCGTCAATGTGAATAAAGCAGCGCTCTTGCTTTGTTCTCCTGTATTGGCGGCATCACTGGCTGTTCATGCTGAAGAAGCACGCGATAACGAAACCTATCGATTTACGCCAATTATCGTCAATGCGCAGGCCAATGCTGTCGATGATGATGCTAATGATATCGTTGCTGAAGAGCTTTGGGTTGGCGGTAAAGTCGCGACCAGCGTACTGGACACGCCGGCCTCGGTATCCGTGATTACCGAAAAAGAAATTGAACAGCGTAATGTCAGCACCACGGAAGAGTTACTCGAATATACCCCCGGTGTGATTACTGACTTCTATGGTACGGATGATCGCAATGATTATTTCCAAATTCGTGGTTTTCAGGCCACCACTTATCGTGATGGTCTCACCTTAGGGTCAATGCGTGGTGTTCGTGAAGATGCGTATGCTTATGAACGGGTCGAAGTATTAAGAGGCGCGAATTCCACCTTGTTTGGTCCGGCAGATCCGGGCGGCTCGGTAAATTTTGTCAGCAAACGACCAAAATTTGAAAAATTCGGCAGCGGCTATGTCACGTATGGCTCATTCGACCACAAAGAAGTTGGTTTGGATTTAGGTGATAGCCTCAATGAGGACGCCACGCTCGCTTATCGCTTTACCGCTAAAATTGAAGATAGTGATCGCGAATACGATCACTCAAAAAATGATAACGAATTTGTGATGGGTGGCCTGACCTGGGAGCCAACAGATTTTACCTCGGCAACCCTGATTCTGGATTACCTGAATCGTGATAGCTCGCCAAACAGCGGTGGTTACCCACTGGATAGAGAGTACGATCGGGATGAGTTTTTTGGTGAATCTGCCTTTAACTATCATGAGGTGGAACGTACCAGTGTCACCGGTCAATTTACCCATGATTTCGATAATGGCCTGTTGTTCCGAGCCAATATGCGTTACAGCGATCTGACTGATGATTTTGGTTATATCTATTTGTATGATTTTGCCGGCCGTACCGGCACGGATCTGTCACGGTTTTACTTTGGCACCGATGGCGAAGCAGAAGAATTTATCAGTAACGCTATCCTGCAATACGACGCAGAATTTACCTACTTCGACAGCAGTACCTTGGCGGGTCTTGAATATCGTGATGCATCAAGTGAAGACCAATCCTTCTATGGCGATGCCGCACCGATTAATATTGCGAACCCTTTATACAGTGGTGCACCGGGCAGCCTGAGTTATTACAGCCGCAATGATCGTGATTACAAAACCAAGTCTGCCTTCTTACAACAAAATTTTTCATTTAACGACAAGTTTATTGTGACAGGTGGGGTCAGAAATGATCGACTGGATCTATCCAGTACCGACATCACCGGGTTCAAATCTTCTGATGATTTCTCAGAAACTTCTGTCCGCGGTGCCCTGACCTACAAATGGAATCAGGAAGTCTCAACCTACATCAGCATGGTGGAATCCGTTGCGCCGCCAAGTATTGGCGTCACACCGGAGCGAGGCAAGCAATATGAAATCGGCATGAAATACGCGCCGATTAACACAAACGCCTTGTTCTCTGTCTCGGTATATGACCTGGAAAAAGATGATGTCACTATCGCCGTTGTTCAGGAAAACGGCATTATTGAGCGTGAAACAATCGGCGAATCTGAAGTGCAAGGGGTTGATTTTGAAGCCAAGATTGACCTGACCGAACAATTCAGCCTGACCGGTGGCTACTCTTACATGGAAACCGAGGTGGTCAAAGGCACGCTGCGTAGCGGCACCTCAATCAAAGGTAAAGAATTTACTGCCGCGCCGAAACATATGGCATCCGTTTGGGGACACTACACCTTGCCAAATCGCTATGCCAGCTTTGGTCTCGGGGTGCGCTACACCGGTTCGTATTACTTTGATACTGCAAACACGGCAAAAAGTGAATCTGCAACTATCGTAGATGGATCGTTTACCTACCACTTCTATCAAGGAACAGACTTTACGTTATTTGTACGTAACCTGTTTGATGACCAGCATGTGGTCGGCTCGGGTACGGCGGATTACTACAATCCGGGTCGTGAAATCACGGCAACCCTGAATCACAAATGGTAAGCCAGCCATAGCATGACAAAATGAGCGGCCGTAATGGCCGCTTATTTTTTATCTCGCCTTGCCTTTCGGCACCTACCGCAAGCGCCCCAGTGCACTCGCTATTAGATACTTACGCTTTTTAACCCTGTCCGGCTACGATCCCTCAAACTTCACTGTCCTATTAAGTGAGACTAGAATTGACTGGCGTGTCATGTAATGATGGTTAAAAAAACGGCTGGTTTTGACCAAGTCATACCCTGAGTTATCCGTTGCTTAATGCAGCAATCCCAAAAAATGAGAGAGAAAAATGACAGTTTCAAAGTGGATACTTCTTGTTTCAATCTTATCGCTTTCGCTATCCGCACAGGCCGATCCGAGCAATGACGAAGTCATCGGCACATGGCATGCGACAATTCATAATAATGTCACCGAGTCGACCCTGTGGCTGCTTCAGCTAAAAGCGGATAACACTTATGTGTCTTTGAAAATGCTGTGTGAGATAAAAAAATTAATTTGGGTAGATGAACAGACTGGCACCTGGGAGTTAAATGGCACATCCTTAGTTCAAATGCCAAAAACCTATAGTGATTTCAATGTGTATAAAGAATCTGACTCAGCCAAAAGCATTACTTTTAGCGATGTGTCGGTTACTGAGGACGAATTGGATTTTAAAGATGCCAACCAAAAAGATCGGGTCTTTAAACGTCATGATGGGTTCTTTGAAATGCGTTGCAGTGGGGCGCTTTAAAGGTTTCAGATTGCTACAAAATTACTTGGCTGTATTTGTAAAAGAGTTAACGCTTTAGTTAGAGAACATCTTGTGATGATCCATTTTCGCCCCGAACATGTTCTAGAAGACCGCTGAAGAACTGCACCTAGATGTCTCGAACCTGCTCTACGGTGTAGTACTCGCTGTTGTACTCGATATATACGCCGGGCACCACAGAAGTGAAGTAGTATTGGTACCAATCTTTGACTTGAGGCTGGTCTTGAATCGCCGATACTCCACTACCATCAAACCAGTGAAAATGCTTGCTTGCATTGGCTGTTTCGATACAAATACGAAGAGCATTGGCAATGTGCCGTCTTGCGTCCTGTCCTTTATTTGGGAGGCATGATTTATCGGTGATCCATTCTGCAGACTTTGGTGGGAGACTCTCAAACTTTGGCTTGCTCCCCGCTGCTCCTTCTAGCTGCCCAGAAATTGGGTGATCCCTGAAATACTTTCGGCACCACTCATGTAGTACGGCCCCTGTCACAAAAAAATTAAAGAGGTCATACCGATGAGGCGCTACATCAATCCGTTGAGCATCGTGCAAGAACTTAGCAAGCAGGTCCTCCGGGGTATCGAGCCCATAGGAGACCTGTGTCAGCGTTTTTTTCTTACCCATGACGTGCCGCGAAAACCACAAGATGAATCATATTGTGCCCTCTAATGACGCCACCAGCGGCAGTCTTTGAGCGGCGAAGCCGCGGAAAGGCCGTCCAGCGCACGCAGTACACCATGCTGGTTGGCCTTGTTAACTGTGAACACTAATGCTGCACTCTGTAAAATTTTTCAAGATTGGCGCTAGAGTTGAATACCAAATCTAATGAGTCATAATCCATACGGAATCCCGACCACATACCTAAGTTATAGCTAAAAAGCAGGGACTTATTTTTTAAGTCAGGCTGCCCAAGCAGATCGACTACTTGTTGCTTGCTCATTCCTTTTTCTAAGTGATTATCGACTATGTCCTCGTACATCTTTCCTCTAGGATTGTCTGGATCCCAGTCAGTATCCATTGATAACCATACTTTTTGATCGAACTCTTTGTCATTAAAGGGGCTGTCACCCGTTAAAAAATAGAATGTGGTAACAACTCCAATTACCCCAGCAAGTACTAGAGCTAATAATATGAATACTATTTTCTTTAAGAGGTTCATTTTCTATTTACGGTTAACGCTTGGCTTTGCGGCGTGCCGGAGCGCAGCGTAGGTGCGTCCGCCAACAGCCTTTTGTTAAGCTTACCAACTTCTATACGGTATTTTGCTTTCCTTTACAGAAAATGGATGCTCAAGAGAGTTACCAATCATCATTGGGTAATTTTTGATCAAAAAGCATGTTGTTGCTTGAATCGCCAATTGAGGGTTTGGTGTATGACCAATAAAAATATCTGAGACAACCTCGGGAAGGTAATCTTCAATTTTTATTTTTTTGTAAGGAATAATAGAAGACTTTCCAGGTCGAAAGTCAAGATCATCAAACCGAACAAGCGCAACAATTCTCCATTCCTTTTCCTCGCTAAAGCTTGAATCTTTTATAAAACTCGACAAATATGACAATTTATCCAAAAAATAGGATGTTGACTCAGAAGAACCTTCAACAAAATCTTGATTCGGCTCTATACAGCCACGAAACCTATCCAGAGATTCAAATATTAAATCTGAAACTTTTCTTACTTGCTCTGATTCTTTATATATGCACTTTTCAAGATTAAACTCTTCGTCATTAATCATTTTTTCAAGTGCTTCTTTTTCGAATCCTATGCTATATCCGCCTTGTGAGCTAGAATAACCTCTCCACTGGCTCAATAGATCGCCTTCCTCAGAAAAAGAAGAAACACACAAGTTGTTTTCTATGTAGTTGTCTAGATTAGATATAAACCTTTCAATCCTGAAATGATCATTCTTATACTCTGGATTTCTAAGCAATGATTTCAACGCTCGTTCAGCAATTTCTTTCGCAAGATGGTATTCTTTAGCGTCGTTCAAATACTGGATTTTAGTAGCCCAAATTTCCTTGTTCTCTAGTATTCCAAGAAACCCGTTTTGGTCAGTGTAATGATAAAGGTTCACTTTTCCTCTCAATTCCTGTGTGCTTAACAGTGTAATTAACCGGAATAAAAATTCCCTATAAATCTGACTTTTATCAGGACTCTTATTCCCTGTAAGTAAATAATAAACCTAAAACACGACACTTTGGCTGTCTAATTGAAACAGGCTATTCAGGCCTTTTATACACTACAATTCACTTTAAAATAAATTCTGTAGTGTTCGCAGCGGCAGCTCGGTCAAGCTCTCCAGCTTTAATACGGCAAGATCATATTTGGGTAAATGGAAATTGGCTTTTGAAGGGACGACGATGGTTTTGATGCCTGCGCTCATGGCGGCGGTCATGCCGGTAATAGAGTCTTCAAAGGCGAGGGAATGTTCGGGTTTGGCATTGAGGCGGGTGAGTGCCAACTGATAAATCGCTGGGTGGGGTTTGCCTTGTTCGACGTCTTCATCGGCAACATAGCAGTCAAAAAAATCGGTAATCGCCAGCCGATTTAAAACGACGGGCACTAATCTGCTTGGCGCGTTGGTGGCGAGGCCGATTTTTAGTTTTTCAGTCTGCAGTTTTTCTAATAAGTCATGCACACCGGGCAGGGCGATGCCTTGGCTTGCAGTGAGCATGGCGACTTCATCAATTACGTCGTTTTCGACTTTTTCCATGTCTTTTGGTGACAGCGAGATACCGGCATGATTTAGCCAGAAGATAGTAGCTTCACGGGTGGTCATGCCCATAGTTTTGGCGGAGAGGTCGTCGGTGATATTGACACCGACGGAAGTGAAAACGCGTTTTTCGGCTTGTTTCCAGAAAGGTTCTGAGTCAATCAGTAACCCATCCATATCAAAAATAACGGCTTGCATCAGGAGGTGGCTAGGGTCGTTTGTTGTCGGTACAGTTTAAGCCAGTTAATTAAGCCAAGTGTCGCCAGAATCGTATAAAGCCCGAATAAGGCGGCGGTGGCGATAAAGCCGGTTTGGAGATAAAGCCACAGCGCAGAAAAGTCGATGATGACCCAGTACAGCCAGTTTTGCAGGACTTTTCTGGCCATGAGCCAGGTGTTCATGACAGAAAAAACGGTTACACCAGCGTCTAAAAATGGCGCTTGAGAGGCTTGGTTGGTTTGTAAATAATGGCCTAACAACCAGGTCAGCAGCGTGCCAACGGCAATAAACAGCAGATTATAAGACCAGCCCCAGAGGTGGATCGGCAAATCCGACTCGGCTTGTTTATGACGCCGCCAGAGGATAAATCCGTAGATTGCCATGCCCATGTAGTAGAAGTGCAAAAACGCCTGCATCGGCAACTGGCCTTCCCAAAATAGAAAGGTGTAGATCAGGGTGCTGATAAATGCCATTGGCCAGCACCACTGCGATTCCCGGGCAGCAAAAACGATATAAAAAACGCCCAGCGATGCTGCCAGCACTTCCCAAGGGGGAAGTGCCAGCAAAGCAGAGATAACGGCGTTAAATAGCGATTCCACTATTTATCTACAACATCGGCGCGGTCTGTACCCACTAGTTTGAGAACAAATGCGCTGTGCGGTAACTCGGCAAAAACAGCTTCGATTTCGGCATCCAAGGCACTCATGACCTCTTTGTAATCACCAAAAATCTGGGTGCTCAAGCTGTTGCGTTTGACGATCAATTTATCATTGGCTTCCAGCTTGTTGATAAATGCCAGAATCGGCTCTACATAGCCTTCGGTTAAGGGATACAGGCTGATATCAACAGATATACGCATGGTCACACTCCTAGTAGTCGTAAGATACGGTCAGGCCAACAACGCGTGGATCGCCCAGTTGTTTGTAGGCTTTGTCCGCATAGCCAATACGTGGATCATTACCGAAGAAGAAGCCACGGGTGTAGTAATCCTTATCAAACAGGTTACGACCCCACAATGTGACGCGCCAGTTTTGATGCTGATATTCGAGGCTGGCATTGGTAATCGCGTAGGAGCCTGATTTGGCGTTGTGGCTATTGGAGAAATAAAACTCATCCTTGCCTTCGACATTGGCACGCAGCGTCCAGTTTTGATTCAGGTAAATCTCACCACCCAAGGTAAATTGATAAGCAGGGGCGTGGGCTTGACGGCGACCTTCGATATCAAAGCCTTCAGCTTGCAGTTCAGGATTATCATACTCATCAAAGGTGGCGCGTAATAAACCCACGGCAGCAAATAAACGTAATTTGTCATTAACCAGCCAGTCGGCATCAAATTCAATACCCACATTGGTACCGCGTGCGGCATTATCGAGCGAGTCGAGGAATTCACCACCGGGCAGGGCAATCGAGCTTTTTACCTGTGCATCACGACGCCAGGCATAGAAAGCGGTCAGGTTGGTGACCAAATCGCCATCCAGCCAGGATGATTTCAAGCCGGCTTCCAGATTCCACATGTACTCGGTATCAAATTCACGTTTGCTGAGTGGCAGGGCATCGTTGTTGTTCACACCGCCAGATTTATAGCCGCGAGATAAGGAGGTAAAGGCCATGTGATCGGCATTCAGCTGATAATTCAGCCCCAGTTTGCCACCAAACAGCGTTTCGCTCGGGTCCAGATCCAGCCCGTTGGAATCTTCATAGTCGGCAGAAAAACGTTCAACTCGCAGACCAGAAATCAATGTCAGTTTAGAGGTCAGGTAAGTATCCAGCTGCCCAAAAACGGCGGTGTTTTCAGTTTCATATTCATTTTGCAAGTTGCCAAAATCAGAAACCAGATCCAGATCTTCGTCCTGAGACAGGTGATAAAAACCCAAGACCCAGTCCGTGCTGCCGCCAAAGATTCGGCCTGCTTCATCAGAAATCAAACGTGATTCAAACGAGACATTTTCACGCTCACGCATGAAATTTTCTGTAGCAATATATTCATCAGGGTGAATACCGGCAAAACCCCAGTCCGCATCGTAGCTGTAAGTAATATCGGATTTACTGTAGGTGAGGGCAGATTGCATCGACACGGCATTATTAATTTGCCAGTCGGATTTTAATGCCAGTGCATTGGTACGTTGTTTATCTTCACCTGGCTGGTCCGACAGGGTTGAACGGCTATTATCAAAGCTAAAGGCGTCGTAGCCGTTATCAATGTTCAGGTGTAACAGGTTCAGATCGACGGTTAAGTCATCACTGACCAAAAATTTCAGATGACCACGGGCAGTGATTTCATCCCGATCTTGAGTGTTATCACGACCTAAAAAGTCATTATCCATATAGCCATCGGATTGGTGTGTATGGACAGCGATTCGGCCTAACAGGGCATCTTTGACGATTGGGCCGCCCACGGCAATGCCGATTTCGCGGGTATCGTAGTCAGCCAAAGTCGATTCAAAATTCATATCAAATTCGTTGGTGGCCTGCTTACTTTGCAGGTTGACAACACCGGCCAGCGCATTGGTGCCATAGCGTGTGCCTTGTGGGCCACGCAAGACTTCAACTTGTTCGATATCAAATAAGGTGGCAGCCCCACCGGTACGGCTAAAATCAATCCCATCAATGATGAGACCGACAGACGGATTCAACGGTGCCGAAAATTGGCTGCGTTCACCGATACCTCGAATCTGAAAATACTGACCACGTGAGGCACCGCTGGAGATGTTCACGTTTGGCGCCAGGTTCAACACGTCTTCAATATGTTGCGCACCACGCGATTCAATAATCGTGTCATCGAAAGTGGTCAAACTGACGGGAATATCCTGCGCAGCGGCAGGACGAAAGTCAGCGCTGACGACCATGCTGGGGAGGTCTTCTGGGCCGACTTCAGCAGAGGCGGTGCCGGAGAATAAGATGCTGGCAATAGTGATTGAAAGCAGCGTGGGTTTCATAGCTATCCTTTTAAAAAATCAAAAAGGACAGGTGGGATCACATTATTAGCGTGTTATCGCAATGAGAGGTGTTGCCGCCTGTCCCTACGCCGGTATTAACCGGATCAGGTTCATCGGGTCTACACCAATTGGTGAATCTCAGGCCTTGCGACCACCCCGAGGCTTAAATTTATCTGGCACGTAATATACAGAAATTTTGCCATTCTGCCTATTATTTCAATGTTTTGGCAATAAAAAATGGCTGGTGTCAAGCTCATTCTGAAAATCACCAAGAAGCTAAAAGCTTAAACGAGACAGGGGGTTAGCTCTATTTCGCATTGCTTTTCAGGGCGACCGAAGTGTAGGCTAGGAGCCACATGGGAGCGTCGGGGTAGTGGGCCAAGTCGTACTGCATCGGGGACGGTTGCCAGCAGACGGCAGACTTTTTTGCTGAATATCGCCCAGTAGGACGCCATCCCTCTAGAATGAAGAACGCGCAGCGTTGAGCTGCGCGTTCTTTCAGGTCAACAGTGGGCCGAAGCCCAAGATGTCAACAGGAAGAAGCATTGGATCGAGCACAGATGTACTGTGCACCTCCAGCGCCAACGAAGACCGACAGTGCCACAGCCCAACTTGCCACGAAACTAAGTTTGAAGTTTGTTTTCTTCATAGTTACCTCCTTGGTTTGTTGTGCGTTGGTTACGGGACGGTGCTTGTTGTTAGTGGGAATCTCACCCAGCATTCGGACGGTTCTCTCGGTCTTCTGAATCTGTTGATACGTCAGGCTGATAGAACTATCGGTCTTCTCGCTCCAATGCTTCCTCTTGGTCATAGATGCGTTCAGTTTATCGTGAATGCTCGGTGTTGGGCTACCTTATGGCTTGATTCCTTTCTTGAATCCCCGATCTCCTGCCATGAATGCCTCCAGCATGTGCGGGATCAGGGTCACGGCATCGACCGCCTCGCCATACGCCTGCGCGTGCAACGCGGCGTAGCGGTCGAGGTTTGCTTTCAGGCCTGCCGGGCAAGTGAAGGTCAGTTTGACGTTTTCGGTCTTGGGCAGCGGCCCGAGCCGCAGCTTTTTGGTTGTGCTCATCGAGAAGTCCCCTTATTGAAGAACAGCGGCTGGTACGGGCGAAGTACCAAATCCCGGCCGATCACGATACGCACCGGCATTCCAGGCCGGATCGTCAGCGTGGGCTGGATGTTGAGGTTGCGCCGGGTCACTTCCTGGCCGACCTGGTTCACAGTGTCCTGCAAGCTGTCGCGCCCGGCGATGATGACGCGGTCACCATCCTGGCGGTTCTCGGGTGCAGCCAGTTCGGCTCCCACGCCCAGCAGCGTGGTCATGATGGCACCTGCAAAGATCCGATCCCAATGCCAGTCCACATCGTCTTCCAGACCGGCATAGCCTGCTGGATCAGTACCGACCAAATTGTCGAGCGTGAGTGAAGACGTATCGGGCAGGATGATGCGGTTCCACACCACCTGCACGCGGCTCTGCCCATAGCTGACCTGGCTGTTGTACTTGCCCAGGATGCGCGACCCCTGCGGGATCAGCAGGAACTTGCCAGTGGCCGTGTCATAGATCGGTTCCGTCACCGTGGCGATCACGTCGCCCGGCAGGTCGGACTTGATGCCCGTGACCAGTGCCCCGGCAATGACCGTTCCGGCCATCACCTGATACGGCGAGGTGGGCATTTGCAGATTGCCGGAATTACGGGTTTCTGTAGAACCGCCAGCCAGGAATGCCGCTTTCTGGTCTTGCCGGTTCTGCACGGCAGTCGGATCGGCAGGTTGTGCCGCCGTCGAGGCCGGGCCACCGGCCAGCGGATCGAAAGCAGCATCGGCGGCAAAACCCGGTGCGGCAGCGACTTGTGACTGCGCCACGGGCGCAGCCTGCGGGGAGCCGGTGCGGAAGAATACCGACGAAGCTGCAGCCGCTTCTTCCTCCTTGCGCAGCGCATCGTTGGGGTCGTAGCCGGGCGCGGCATAGGTAGCGGCGACCGGCTGTTGCGAATTGACGATGGCTGGCCCCAGATCACCCGGCAGCGGTGGCCCCAGCTCCGGCACATCTGGCGGCAGCGCTGGCAGCTTTGAGTAATCCGTCGGCAGTGCATCCAGCCCTTCCGACTTGGACACGCGATCCACGTTGTACAGCTCGGTGGATTCGCCTGCGCCGCGTTGCTGCGGTTGCAGCGACCAGATCAGTGCGCCCATCACGCCGACCGACAAGCCACCAGCGAGGAT
The DNA here is from genome assembly GCF_000260965.1 of Methylophaga frappieri. Taxonomy (NCBI): domain Bacteria; kingdom Pseudomonadati; phylum Pseudomonadota; class Gammaproteobacteria; order Thiotrichales; family Piscirickettsiaceae; genus Methylophaga; species Methylophaga frappieri. The sequence continues at coordinate 999,935 of NC_017856.1, read as the reverse complement.
GGCCAGCGTGCGCCGGTTCAAGCGCGTAACCGGGCGCGGGTGGGCGCGTAGCGCCACCGCCTCGGGAGCCACCTTGTCCGCCTGCGGCGTGGCAAGGTCGGGAATGTCGTCCTGGCTCATGCTCAGTTCCTCCCGGCGACGCCATCCGTGCGCTCGATGCGCACTACGTCGCCCTTGTCGGCTCCCAGACGCAGTTCGGCAGCACCGAACAGGCGATCCACGATGTAGTACGGCGAGCGGAAGCGATAATTCACCAGTTGCCCGTCGCCCTGCGCGCCGATGACAAACAGCGGGGGCAGCTCGCCCTGGGCGATGCCTGCCGGGAACTGGATATAGACCTTCTCACCGTCATCGAAGGCGCGCAGCGGTTTCCACGGCGGATTGCTGCCGCTGACCGCATAGCGAAACCGGATGCTCTCCAAAGACAGGCCCACATCGACCGGCGCGGCGGCGCTGGCCGCCTGCGCCTGGCGCTGCAAGGCCAGCATCCGATCCTTCGGGTAGTCCCAGGACACTGAGGCCATCCACGCCTTGTCGGTCGAAGTCAGTTCCAGCAGATAGGTGCGGCGGCTGGTGGTGATGACCAGATTGGTTTTCAGGCCAGAGCGGATAGGCTTCACCAATACATTGACGCGCAGATCGGCCCCGCTGCCGCTGGAGGTGTCGCCCACGATCCAGCGCACTGTGTCACCCGCAGCGACCGTCACCAGTTCCTCACCGGGTTGGAGCGCGATCACCGTCACGCGGCCCACGGACGCATAGACCTGGTACAGCGCGCCATCGGTGAAAGGCCAGACCTGGATCGCATTGACGTAGCCCTCACGGGTCGGCGCGATCCGTGCTTCAGCATTGGCACGCGAGACGCGCACCTTCTCGTCGGCAGGCTCCGGCGTGGTCGGGGCCGCATCAACGTCCGGCAGCGGCTTCAACTGTGCGGGCAATGCCAACGGCTCGGGCACTGCCACCACTTCGATGGGCTTGGGCGGCTCGGGCAGTGGCTGGGCCTGCACCGGCTCATCGAGCGAGATCACCGGCGGCGGTTTGCCCTGCGTGGCGCAGCCCGCAAACAGAACAGTCGATGCCAGCAGGATCACCGGCAATGCGGTTTTACGGATACGTGCATTCATGGCTTCACTCCTTCAGAAGAATCCAGTTCACGGCTCCACGACAGGCCATTGACGTAGATGCCTAGCGGGTTGCGGCGCAGACGCTCTTCGGTGCGCGGGGTCTGCTGCACGATGGACACCACCGCCGTCCATCTCTCCAGGCCAGCAGCCGCGCCATTGACGTAGCGGCGTTCCGTCCAGCGCACGTTGAACGATGCATCGCTGGCGCGAACCACACTGGTGATCTGCACCGTCACCGATTCCTTGCCGATGCGGGCGAACGGGTCATTCACCCGCGCATAGTCGTTGAGCACCGCCGCGCCCCGGTCGGTGGTGTAGTCGTAGGCATCGAGCCAGTTCTGGCGCACGACAATGGGGTCGATGGACAGCGAGCGCACCAGCGTCACGAAACGCGCGATGTGGTGCGCCGTCTGCGCATCGGTGGGCCGGTACGGCGTGGCCGCTTCACCCACAGTGCGCACCTGGCCGGACTGATCGACCTCGATGACATAGGGCGTGACGATGGATTGGGCCGAGCGCCACACCAGGCCACCGGCCATCACCAGCGCGAGCACCAGGCAGCCAAAGGCCATCAGCCGCCAGTTCTTCGCCTGCACGCGGGCCGAGCCGATGCGCTCGTCCCACACCTGGGCTGCGGCTTGATACGGGGTGGCAGGCTGCGGCGTATCGGCATAGCGCACCTGCGGTCGTTTGAATCGCATGGAGTTCTCCTTGAAAATCAGCTATCGGAATCCCGCAGGCTTGGGCCTTGGCCCGAACCACCACCGTCGCCACCGCGCAGCGTGTGCGCGGCAGTCGTAGTGGCCTGGGTGAGTTGTTGTCGGCGATGCAGGCGCTTGGCCCAGCCGGGTTGTTCTTGCTTCTGAGAGTTGGCTTCGTCAGAGGCGGCTTGCCCGGAAGCTGCAGCGCTACTACCTGAGCCGCCATCTGTGCTAGAGCCTTGCCAGCCTGCCTTGAAAGGTGCAGTCGTCTTCGCTGCCGCTGACTTGATGCCTGCACTGGCGCGTTGTCCAGCCGCTTGCGCACCACTCTTGGCAACATTGCCCAATCCCGCCATCGCGCCTTTGGCACCGCCGCCCGCAGCAGCGGAACCGGCTTGAAATGCCGACTTGGCGCTGCCAGCCGCTGAGGTGGCGGCCCGCGCACCAGCGCCTGCGAGCTTGGCAGCAGCCGGTGCCATCCTTGCCCCGGCCATCACGGCACCTCCTACCCCTGTGGCGGCAGCCCCCACGGCAACCGCCGCTCCTGCTGCGCCAATGGCCGCACCGGCCATGGCGCCAGCCCCCAACTGCGGCGCACCGGATACCAGCCCGGTAGCAATACCCGGCCCGAAGATCCCCAGCGCCAGTAGCGTCAGCGCGGCCAGCATGATGACCAGCGCATGGTCAATGGAGGGTTCGGCCGGATGCACCTGGAACTGAGCAAACAGGCCAGAGCCAATGCCGACGATCACCGCCAGCACCAGCACCTTGATGCCCGACGACACCACATTGCCCAGCACCTTTTCGGCCAGAAAGCTGGTCTTGTTCCACAGCGCGAACGGCACCAGCACGAAGCCCGCGAGCGTGGTCAGCTTGAATTCGATCAGGGTGATAAAAAGCTGGATCGCCAGCACGAAGAAACACAGGATCACCATCGCCCAGGCCAGGAACATGACCACGATGGGCGTCATGTTCACGAACACTTCGGGGAAGCCCGCCATGTCGCTGATCTGGTCAAGAAGCGGCGCAGCCGCGTCAATGCCTGTTTTGGCCAATCGGCCCGGCTGAAGGAAGTTCTCCATCGTCAGGGTCGAGCCGGATGCGGTCAGACCCAGTCCGGCAAAGGAGCGGAACACGATGCCGGCCAGCCAGTTGAAGTTGTTGAGGATGTAGGCGAAGGCACCGACGTAGAGCACCTTGCGCAGCAGCTTGGCGATCACGTCCTCGCCCTGGCCAGTGGCGTGGCTCATCGCCCAGTACAGCCCGGCAATCGTCATGTCGATGACGATCAGCGTGGCGGTCAGGAACGCCACTTCGCCCTGCAACAGTCCAAAGCCCGAGTCGATGTAGCGCGAGAAGGTATCGAGGAAGCGATCAATGACCGTCACGTTGTTCATGGCAGCCCCTCGTCAGTTCCCGTAGAAATTCACGCGCTCGGGCGTGTACGGCGTGCCGCTGCTCAGAAAGCGCCGGGTCACTTCGCGCCCGCGTTCCACCGCCGCCGCCTGCCGCGCCAGCTCCAGCGAGGCCGCCCGGTCTTGCGTGATCTGGAGCTGCTGGGCCTGGATGGACTGCTTGGCCTGCAAGGCGAGAAGCTGGTTCGTTGCCTGCATGGCTTGCAGTGCGCCGGTGGCCGATTGGCTTTGGCTCACGAGGTCGGCCAGTGCGCTTTCGTCTTGGGCCAGGTTCTGCGACACCTGCGCCTGCATCCGCATCGCGGTGTGCAGGCCGTTCAGCGTGTTTTTCCAGCGCTCCTGCGCATCGCGCAGCATCTGGTCGCCGCTGATGGTGGCGGCGTACTGCTCCGGGTACAGGCGCGAGAACGTGGCATCCATGTTCTGCACATCAAAAGCCAGCCCTTGCGCCTCGGCGATCAGGCGTTCGGTGGTGGCGAGCGTCGAGCGCAGCCGGTTGACGATGTTGAAGTCCAGCTTCGCCAGATTGCGCGCCTGGTTCATCAGCATCTGTGCTTCGTTTTGAAGCTGGTTGATCTGGTTGTTGATCTGCTCCAGGGTGCGAACGGCAGTCAGTGTGTTCTGCACGAAGTTGGACGGGTCGAACACCGTCAGCGCAGACGCAGGCTGAACGGACAACAGTGACACCGACAGCACTGCGGCGAGCGAGACGGACAGCAAACGGGGTTGGGTTTTCATGGTGAAACCTCCGGTAGTTGAAAAGCGGGGGAAGAAGGCAGCAGATCGGCAGCCCAATTGAGGCCGCGATGGCGCAGCCACGCACCGGCGAAGCCGGGAGCGCCGTCCTGCGTCAGCACGCAGTCGATGTCGCGTTGGTCTTGCGGTGTGGATGCGCCCGCGAAGGCGAGCGCGGCTGGTCCCAGGTCGAGGTCGAACAGTCGATTGCCGAGGCTCGACTGGTAGTAGTAATCACGCTTGGGCTGCGCGGTAGCGACGATTTCGATTTGCCGCGAGTTCAGCCCGAAGCCTTCGTAGATCGTGCGAATCTGCGGCTCGGTCGCCTGCGGGTTAGGGAGAAAAATCCGACTGGCGCAGCTTTCGATCACCGCCGGGGCAATGCTCGAATCCTTGATGTCGGCCAGCGATTGCGTGGCGAAAATGACGCTGACGTTCTTCTTGCGCAGCGTCTTGAGCCATTGCCGGATGCGGGCGGCGAACGACGGTTCATCGAGGAACAGCCAGGCTTCATCGAGGATCAGCAGCGTGGGCGCACCGTCGAAACGCGCATCGAAGCGGGCGAACAGGTAGCGCAGCACCGCCTGCACGGCGGCGGGGCTGTGCATCAGTTCTTCCATCTCGAAGCCCTGCACGTCGCCGCTGCCGAGCCGATCGCGGTCGGCATCCAGCAGCTTGCCGTGCGCGCCGCCGAGCACATAGGGCGACAGGGCCTGGCGCAGCGCGTTCGATTGCAGCAGCACCGAAAGGCCGGTCATGGTGCGCTGTTCCACCGGCGCACCGGCCAGACTGCCGAGCGCCGACCAGATGGCCGCCTTCTCATCCGGGCCGACGGTCACGCCTTCGTGCAGCAGGCGGCCTTCCACCCATTCGGCGGCCCAGGTGCGATAACCCACGCGGTCGATCCGTGCCAGTGGCTGAAAGGCAATGCCGCCATCCGCGCCGAGGTCGTAGTGTTCACCGCCCAGGCCCAGCACCGTCGCCCGCATGGATCGTCCCATGTCGAAGGCGAAGATGCGCGAACCGAAGTAGCGACGGAACTGCAAGGCCAGCATCGCCAGCAAAACGGACTTGCCCATGCCGGTCGGGCCAGCGACCAGCGTGTGCCCCACGTCGCCGATGTGCGTCACCAGCCGGAACGGCGTCGCGCCATCGGTGCGCGTGACGATCAGCGGCGGGCCGTCGAGGTGAGCATTTTTCTCCGGCCCGGCCCACACGGCGGATACCGGCATCATGTGCGCCAGGTTCAGCGTCGATACGATGGGCTGGCGCACGTTGGCATAGGCGTTGCCCGGTATGGACGACAGCCACGCATCGACTGCATTCAAGGTTTCGGGGATGGTCACGAAGCCCCGACCCTGGATGACGCGCTCCACCATGCGCAGCTTTTCGTCGGCCGCAGCGGCATCGGTGTCCATCACGGTGACGGTGGCCGTCAGGTAGCCGAAGGCCACTTGATCGCTGCCCAGCTCCTGCAAGGCGGCGTCCGCGTCGGCCGCCTTGTTGCTGGCATCCGTGTCCACCAGAGGCGATTCCTGCTGGAAGATGGTTTCGCGCAGCAGCGCAATGACGTTCTTCCGTTTCGCAAACCATTGGCGACGCAGGCGGCCCAGCTCCTTTTCCGCCTCGGCTTTGTCGAGGCAGAGAAACCGGGTACTCCAGCGATAGGCAAAGCCCAGGCGGTTGAGGTCGTCCAGCAGGCCCGGCCAGGTCGAAGTCGGGAATCCCCGCACCGACACCACGCGCAGATGCTGGTCGCCCAGCATGGGCGCGAGGCCACCGACCAAGGCGGAGTCGGCCAGCAGCGCGTCGAGGTGGAATGGCACCTCGGGCACGCCAATGCGATAGCGTCGCGTCGAAACCGTGGCGTGCAGGTAGGTCAGTGTCTGCGCGTCATCGAGCCAGCCGATTTCGGGCATCACGCCATCGAGCAGGTCGAACACGCGATTGGTTTCCGCCACGAAGGCGTCGAGCCGGCCGCGCCAGTCCACGCCCTCGCCCGGCGCGTGCTCGTAGAGCAGCTTGGCCGCGCGGGCGCGGGATTCCTCCGGCGGCAGATAGGTCAGCGTCAGGTGATAGGTGCTCTCGAAGTGGTTGCCCGATTCCTCGAAGGCGGCGCGGCGCTCCTCGTCCACCAGCCACGACAGCGGTTCGGGGAAGTCGGAATGCGGATAGTCCGCCGCTGGCCGGCGCTCGGCTTCCACGAACAGCGCCCAGCCCGAACCCAGCCGGCGCAGTGCGTTGTTCAGCCGCGCCGTGGTGGCGATCAGCTCGCCTTGCGTGGCGCTGTCGAGGTCGGGGCCACGGAAACGGGCTGTGCGCTGAAAGCTGCCGTCCTTGTTCAAGACGACACCTGGCGCGACCAGGCCAGCCCAAGGCAGCCAGTCGGCGAGCAGCGCGGGCCGCTGGCGGTATTCGGCAAGGTTCAGCATGGCATCCCCCTCACACGTCCAGCAGCGGCTTGTGCTTGATGTGCCGGGCGAAGACCTGCATGAACTGCGGATCCACGCGCGCGCCCCACACGGCCAGCGAATGGCCGACGATCCAGAGCACGACACCGGGAATCCAGAGTTGAAGGCCCAGCCCGACGGCGGCGGCCAGCGTGCCGTTGGCAATCGCCACGGTACGCGGCGCGCCGCCCATCAAAAGCGGCTCGGTCAGCGAGCGATGCAGCGGCACCTCGAAGCCGGCCGCGAAGCTATCCGGCCCGCTCATACGACCGCCCCGCCGGAGAAGCTGAAGAACGACAGGAAGAAGCTCGAAGCCGCGAACGCGATAGACAGGCCGAACACGATCTGGATCAGCTTGCGGAATCCGCCCGACGTGTCACCGAAGGCGAGCGCCAAGCCAGTGGCGATGATGATGATGACCGCGACGATGCGCGCCACCGGCCCCTGGATCGACTCCAGAATGGATTGCAGCGGGCCTTCCCACGGCATCGAGGAACCGGCGGCCTGCGCCGTTCCGGCCAGGAACAGCAGCAGCGCGGCCAGCAGCAGTCCTTGCCCCGCCGGGCGGGCCAGGCTGCGCAGCCGCGCGAGGCTGGACAGGTGGGAAAGCGGATTTACGGAAAGACGGAAAGCATGGGCGTGCGTCATGGCAGTTCTCCAGGTTGGTCAAGGGACGGGGAAGGCGCAGCGGCATCGGCTGCGAGAGGAACCGGCGTCAGCTCGGGAAACGGCGTTTCCAGCGCGTCCGCCAGGCGGTAGCCCGCGCCATCGAAGCCAACGACACGGGCGATGCTCTCGACGCGGCGCTTGCGGCCGCGTCCGGCGATGTGGATCACCACGTTGACCGCCTCGGCGATCAGCGCACGCGGCGGGTTCACCGCCACTTCGAGAATCAGTTGCTCCATGCGCAGCAGCGCGCCCAGCGCGGAGCCGGCATGGATCGTGGCGATGCCGCCGGGGTGGCCCGTGCCCCACACCTTCACCAAGTCCAGGGCTTCGCCGCCGCGCACTTCGCCGACGATCACGCGGTCGGGGCGCAGGCGCATCGTGGCGCGCACCAGCTCGGTCATGGACACGACGCCCGCGCGTGTCCGCAACGGCACATGGTCACGGGCTGCACATTGCAGCTCGATGGTGTCTTCGAGCACCAGCACGCGGTCGCCCGTGGCGGCGATCTCGGCCAGCAGCGCGTTCGCCAGCGTGGTCTTGCCGCTGCTCGTCGCCCCGGCGATTAGGATGTTCTGGCGCTCGCGCACGGCGCAGCGCAGGAAGTCCGCTTGGCCTGTGGTCAGGATGCCATCGGCGACGTAGCGATCCAGGCCGATGATGCTCACGGCGCGCTTGCGCAGCGCGAAGGCCGGGCCAGGCGCAGCCGGTGGCAAGATGCCCTCGAACCGCTCGCCGGTTTCGGGCAGCTCGGCGGTCAGCAACGGTCGGCCGCGATGCACTTCCGCGCCGACGTGCGCGGCCACCAGTCGGATGATGCGTTCGCCATCGTCTTCGGACAGTTCCACGCCCAGCGGCGTGCGGCCCGACGACAGCCGATCCACCCATAGGGTGCGGTCGGGGTTGAGCATGATTTCCACCACGTCAGGGTCGGCCAGCGCGGCGGCGATGACCGGCCCCATTGCCGTGCGCAGCATCTGGATACGGCGATCCAGCGAAGCCGCAGCGGATGAGCGTTCGGGCGGGGTTTGCGGAACGGCGCTCATGAGGCACGCTCCGCAGTACGTTCTTGGGCTTCAGCCAGCGCCGCCGCGTCATCCATTCGCACCGGGTCGGGGTGTAGTTCCTCCACTACGTCGCGCACCAGGCTGCGGCCGCGCAGCAGGTGGCGGCCAAGCTGTTCCACGAACTGCTCGAAGCGCGCCTTGCCCTGCGCACGGGCCGCGTCCTGATGGGCTTCGGGAATCGGCGTGCTGACGGTCAGGAAGTAGCGGATGAACAGCGCCAGCGTTTCGATTTCGACGTTCTGGTCGCGTTCCAGGCGCTCGGCCTGCCGCGACAGGCGATCAAGGCGCTTGGCAATCGCCGCCTCGCGCTGGTCGCCGGCATCCGGCGACAGCCAGGACGCCAAGGCGGCGGCCACGATGCTGGACTTCGAGACGCCTTTCTTGGCGGCCAGTTCGTCTAGGCGCTTGGCATGTTCGGGCTGGATGAACAGGTTGAGGCGGTACTGGCTCATAGGTCGATTCCGTCGTTGGGATTCAGCGATGCGAGCCGGGCCGTGCGCTGCATGGCCGGGTCGAGCTGGCCGGGGAGAGAGGCAAGACCTGGCAGCGGCAGGTCGTCGTCGTCATCGAGCAGCGCCAGGTCGTTGCCGGCGGGCTGCGGTTCGGGGCTGTATTCCACGACTTCGGATAGCTCCGGCTGGCGGCGCGGGCCGCCGTCATCGGCGGTGCCTGCTCCATCGCTGGACAAGCTCGCAGCCGGGGCCGCTGGTTCAGCGGGGATCGCCAGGCCGCTCCAGTCGTCGGGCCGGGCCGGTGGTGCGTCGGCGTACTGCCCGGCCGCGAGCGCGGGCGGCGGCAAAACGCGGTTCTTGAAATTCGCGTCGGCGTAGTAGCGCAGCTTCTTGGCCTTGATCGGTGCCACGCTGGACACCATCACCACGGCTTCGTCGGTCGGAAGCTGCATCACTTCGCCCGGCGTCAGCAGCGGCCGTGCCGTCTCCTGCCGCGACACCATCAGGTGCCCCAGCCAAGGGGCCAATCTGTGCCCGGCATAGTTGCGCTGGGCGCGCAGTTCGGTGGCGGTGCCCAAGGTTTCGGAAATGCGTTTGGCGGTGCGTTCGTCGTTGGTGGCGAACGTCACGCGGACATGGCAGTTATCCAGAATCGAATGGTTCTGGCCGTAGGCTTTGTCGATCTGGTTGAGCGACTGTGCGATGAGAAAGCTGCGGATGCCGTAGCCGGCCATGAAGGCGAGCGCCGTCTCGAAGAAGTCCAGGCGGCCCAGCGCCGGGAACTCGTCGAGCATCAGCAGCAGCTTGTGGCGGCGCTCGATGCCGTCGCTGCCGTCGAGCGATTCGGTGAGCCGCCGGCCGATCTGGTTGAGGATCAGCCGGATCAGTGGTTTGGTGCGCGATATGTCCGAGGGCGGCACTACCAGATAGAGGGACACCGGATGCTCGGATGCGATCAGGTCGGCGATGCGCCAGTCGCAGCGCGAAGTCACTTCCGCCACGGTGGGGTCGCGGTACAGGCCGAGGAACGACATGGCGGTGCTCAACACGCCCGAGCGTTCGTTGTCCGACTTGTTCAGCACTTCGCGCGCAGCGGACGCGACAACCGGGTGCGGTGCATCGCCCAGGTGCTTCGTCGTCATCATCCTGTGCAAGGTCAGCTCGAACGGGCTGGCCGGATCGGAAAGGAAGTTGGCGACGCCGCGCAGGGTCTTGTCCTCGCCCGCGTACAGCACATGCAAGATGGCCCCTACCAGCAGCGCGTGCGAAGTCTTCTCCCAGTGGTTGCGCTTCTCCAGCGCACCTTCGGGATCGACCAGAATGTCCGCGATGTTCTGCACGTCGCGCACCTCATGCGCGCCGCGCCGGACTTCCAGCAGCGGGTTGTAGGCTGCCGACTTCGAATCGGTTGGGTTGAACAGCAGGCAGTGGCTGAACCGGCTGCGCCAGCCTGCGGTGATCTGCCAGTTCTCGCCCTTGATGTCATGGATGACGGCCGAAGCCGGCCAGGACAACAATGTCGGGACAACCAAGCCGACACCCTTGCCCGAGCGAGTGGGAGCGAAAGTCAGGACGTGTTCCGGGCCTTCATGGCGCAGGTAGTGGCCATCATGCTGGCCGAGAAAGACACCAGCGGCCTGTGTCAGCCCAGCCTTGCGAATGTCGGCAGCATCGGCCCAGCGCGCCGAACCGTAGGTCGTCACCTTGCGTGCCTGGCGCGAGCGCCACACCGACATGGCGATGGCAACCACCACTGCCAGCAGGCCGCTGCCCGCCGCGATCATGCCGCCAGTGTCGAACACCTGCGGGGCGTAGGCGTCGAAGAAGAACCACCACTCGAACAGCCGCCAGGGGTGATAGACCGGCGTGCCGAAGAAGTCGAACCACGGCGAGCCAAGGCGTAGCTGGTAACCCAATGCGGCGGCTGTCCATTGCGTGGCACCCCACACGCCGGCGATCACGATTCCGAACACGACGGCGATCTGCCCGAACAACACGCCTTGACCTTGCATAGACTGGCCTCCAATTTCCCTGCACTGATTCCTCGGTCGAGAACGGCACAAGGACGTGCCGCATGACGTGAGGATCAGTGCCGGGTCGGTGCCGGTCAAAGACCGTTATCGGGAGAAAGGTCGAGTAATTGGAAAGAATTGGGTCTGCATCGCGCCAATGAGAAACGCCGCAAGCGAAGGCGCATTGCGGCGTGTCGAGCGAAAAACTTAAGGGTTCGTGGCGAATCGCCTGCGATCAGAACTTGGGCGGATTCTCCGGCGGCGTGTAGGGCGTATTGCCGCCGCCATAGAACCGCTTGCGCGTGGCTTCGGCCACCCGGTTGCACAGCTCGTCGCCCAGTGTGGCGCGATCCGTTTTGCACTGCTGGCGCAGTTCCTTGAGACGCACGGGATTGGACGCCAGTTCTTCAACGCTCGGCACGTCTTTCTTCTCTGGCGCATCCTTCGGGCCGCAGCCTGTCAGCACCGCAGCCAATAAGAGCGCAATGGCTTTCTTCATGGTTCGGGTTCCTCCAGGGAATCGTGGTCGTCATTCGGCGTTGGATTGTTGGCCTCGGGTGAGTCGATAGCCTGCACGCGCTCCATAAAGCGGGCCAGCGTTCCCGATGGCTCGGTGTTCAAGCGCAGTAGATAGGTCGTGAGTAGCGGCGAGCGGCCCGTAAGTGGCCGCGCAACCACGCCCTGTTCGCGGCTGGCCGCGATGTGCGCGGCACCGGTCAAGCCGAGGGCGAAGCCGGCCGACACCAGCACCATCATCAGGTCGCAGGTCGCCACTCGTTCGGCCACCAGCGGTTCCATGTCCGCACGGCGCAGCACGCGATCCACCTGTCTCGCATGGCCCTCACACGCAACCGGGTCGCACAGCACCAGCGGATAGCGCAGCACTTCTTCCAGCGGGATGCGCTTGTGGGCCAGCAAGGGATGGCGCGCGGGAACAGCCACCATCAGCGGATCGTTCCAGACAGGCAAGGCAACTATGCCATCGCCGGCTTCATCGGAACGGGCAAAGCCCACGTCATACAGATCATCGTGCAGCCCTTTGATCTGCTGCGACAGCGGCACTTCGGTCAGGCGGATTTCGACTTCGGGTTCCTCCTGGCGGCATAGCGCCAACAGAGCCGGCAGGCGCGACGGCGTGATGCCATCCGACAAGGCCACGCGCAATTGCCCATCAAAACCTTGAGCGGCCGCACGGACACTATCGCGCGCCTGCTGCAACGCCGCGAACACGCGGCGTACGTGCTCCAGGAACAATGCACCAGCCCGGGTTAAGCGCGTGCTGCGCGTGGTGCGTGCAAACAGCACCACGCCCAGTTCTTCCTCCAGTTCCTTGATGGCACGCGACAGCGGCGATTGCTCGATGTGCAGTCGCTCGGCCGCACGAGCGAAGTGGAGTTCTTCAGCCACGGCCAGGAAGTAGCGAAGGTGTCGTAGCTCCATGCTTGCTTCACTACACCAAGACCATGAACTGCCAATGTAGCGACGCGATATGGCTTCGACCATTTATGTAGATCATGAGGAAGACTTGTTCCAAGTAGTCGGCGGATTTTTGCCATTCTGTTCATCAATGAGTCGAGTGCTTGTGTGCTGATGTCCGATACATTTAAGCGAAACCAGTGCAGAAAAGGTGGCGACAAAAGCCAATGCCAGTAGTGTTTGGATGGCTCCTATGGTTTGCACAGTTGCAGTGCCGATAGCGATCGTAGCCACCGCGGCAATCATCAAGATGGCACTGTAAATTCCCAAAGATCGCCCGCGCATAGCCAATGGCACCTGCTTATAAATTTCTATGCCTATTGCTAGTGGCATGAGGCTTCCAGCAACACCGGTGAAGAAAGCTATGGTCAGAGAGACGGCGAGGCTCGGTTGAGATGCGATAACCAGCCACATCACTGCATGTGCCGAATAAGCTGCAACAAATGCAACCCGAATTGAAGGAAAACGCGACAACATGCCTGTCAGCATGGTGCCAGTTAGGGTGCCTGCTCCCAGGGCCGAGATTAAGCTCCCGAACTGGAGCGCACCTGAATCAGAAGATTGGAGCAATGCTGGAATCACCACGCTGTTAGCAGATGCCGCACAACCTGCCAGAAGTGCACAGAACAGGATTGCCGTTCGGAGCGATCCATTACTGTATAGCCGTCGCAACAACGGGCCCCAATTTTGCTCAGAATCGGCCGCTTCGGAGGTGCTGCGCCGAGGTTTTCCATTCGGATATACGGGTGCAGCTACCAGCGTTGCAGTCAGCAGACATCCAGCAATGAGGCCTAGGCATACCGGCATGGAGAGATGGGTAAGAACGGCGCCCGCTAGGACCGGCCCCAGCACCAAACCAAGGTGACTAGCAGCAGTCTTGGCCACAACGGTTCTCTGGATCACAATGCGCGCCATGCGTGACAGCTCCGGCAACCGGCTCTCTTGAGCCATCAGGATGGGTGCGTCTACGAGATTCGTCATGACAAGCAACGCTATTGCCGCGAATGCAAAGTAAGCATGTTGCGATGAAACAACCGATGCTATTGTCATTAGTAGGCCGCCGCTAATCCCTGACATCCATAACACTTGACGAGGACCTTGCCGATCCGTCCACCGCCCACCAAGAATGAACCCAATGACACTTGTCACAGTTAATGCGACGGCAGTGGCGCCGAGGTCATTTGCTTTTCCTCCCATTTCAAGGACGGCCCAAGGCGCTGTTACGCCCGACATCGCTTTACCTAATCGATAAAGGAAGATTGCCGCCATGGTGCACCACCATGGAAGCGCCTTCGCTTGAATCCGTATATACATTAGAGTGCGGCTAACTGCTTAGCGGCAGTGTCGCTGTGGGTCGGGTCTTTGCTTCTCAGAGCAAACATCGCGTATTTCAGCGGACCCGCTGCCATCCGCTCTGTCGTGTGGCGAACCAACGTTGGCCAAACGTAGCCGCCGCAACGCTCGTAGTGCTTAAGCAAATTGCTGAGCCCTTTGTCACCAAAAAGCTGAAGGTGACCAACAAAATCTAAACCCGGATCGCCAATCCCGGCTTCGGACCAGTCGATCATCCCTGTGACCTGTTGGTCTTTATTAACAAGGACATGGCCGGCATACAGGTCACCGTGTATAAACTTGCAGCAGCTAGGCCAAGTGGAGTCGTCGTCTATCCACGCCCGTACTCGATCTCGCCACTTCGGCTGGACATCAAAGGAACTCGTCACTATGTCGAGATCGCGAAGTAGATCACGCCGGACTTCGTCGATAGTTGGGTTTGGTAATCCTGTACTTTCTGCGGCCGTAAGGCTAACGCCATGCAATGAAGCGAGCGCCTCACCTAGCGTATATGCGTAAGTAACGGATGTTCGATCTACGTGCCAAGTGATCGCGTGCGTGCTTGCATCGACATCAATCGCCGTATCGTCCGCCATCCATGGATAGGCGACGAGTTCGGGCGAGGCAACTCTCCAATCGGGAATCTTGAAGGGGAGATTGCTTGACAGCCAAGAGAGAATCCTTGCCTCACGCTCAATTCGCTCGGCGGCATCTTGGCGTCTAGGAACCCGCAATCCCCAAAAGACTGATTGCGTGTCGCGCGCCTTCAGCACACGAAAATCCAGCCCAATCTCATTCACCTCCAACTCACCGTGAAGGGAAAGGCCGTGACGCCGGGCAAGCTCGAATATTTCCTCGGTCAGGTCTGTAGTCATCGTTGATCTCCGATCAGAACAGGCGTAATATAACCGACGCGTCGGTAATTAGCAAGTGCAAATGAAGGCTTGCAGATGAAGGCTGCTGTTTGGTCGCACCGCATGCAATGGGATGGACGCCTTCATCCGTAGTTGGAGTGGCTCTATGCCGTTTCGTGTGGAACCCAGCACCGACAATGGCTGCATCCATGCGGGCAGCGGGTGCCCATGATCGGGGGGTGAAGTGAGTGTTGGAGTGGAGGCGCTGTTCACCAGCGCGTTGGGCTTGGTGGCACCGTGGGAAGTAGTCAAGGTGGACTTGGACACGGCCAAGCGACGCATTGATTTCGAGGTTGGGTGCAACGCCAAGCTGCTGGGCTGCCCTCAGTGCAACGCGCCCGCGCAGCGCATCCATGACCGACTGCGGCGCTCGTGGCGACATCTGGACTTCTTCCAATTCGAGGCGTGGCTGCACGCCGATGTGCCACGTGTGGCGTGCGGCGGCTGCGGCAAGACCACGCAGGTGAGCGTGCCGTGGGCGCGCGAGGGTTCGGGCTTCACCGCGCTGTTCGAGGCCTTGGCTCTGTCGCTTTGCCGAGAGTTGCCGGTGCGCCAGGCGGCCGAGCTGCTGCGCTGTGCAGACAAGCCGCTGTGGCGGCGCCTCAAGCACTACGTTGACCAGGCCCGGGAGTTGGACGACATGAGCACGGTGCGCACTGTGGGCATCGACGAGACCAGCCTGAGGCGCGGGCAGCACTACATCACCGTAGTACACGACCTGGAGGCCAAGCGACTGCTGTTTGCTACCGAGGGGCGAGACCACCAGACGGTGGTGGACTTCGCCGAAGACTTGAAAGCGCATGGCGGTGATCCGGCAGCCGTGCGCCACGTCTGTCAAGACATGAGTGCGGCGTACACCAAAGGCGTGGGTCTGGCGCTGCCCGATGCAGCCATCAGCTACGACCGCTTCCACGTCATCAAGCTGGCCATGTCGGCAATGGACGAGGTGCGGCGCACCGAATGGCGCGAACAGCCCAGAGCGGTGGAGCGGGCCTTGGGCGGCGCTGATCGCAAGGTGCTCAAGGGCCTGATGTGGGGCATGCGCAAGAACCCGCAGCGCTGGAGTGCAAGACAGATCGACGCGATGCACTGGCTGCAGTATTCCACGTTGAAGGCGGCGCGGGCGTGGCGGCTGAAGATGGCGCTGCGTGAGGTGTATGCCGCAGCGATCGAGCACAACAACCCCGATCAGGCCGAGACGGATCTGCGAGCCTGGCTGAGCTGGGCACGCCGCTCGCGCTTGGAGCCTTTCAAGAAGTTGGCAAAGACCCTGAGCGAACACTTCGCCGGGGTGATCAGCGGCATGGTGGACAACCGCTCCAATGCCTTCGTCGAGGCCATGAACGGCTTGCTGCAGCAGGCCAAGCGCGCCGCCCGCGGCTTCCGAACGGCCGACAACTTCATCGCCATCGCTTACCTGCGCATGTCCAAGCTCGCACATCTACCGGCTCATCCATTCACCCAGGCGGTGGCCCGTTGAGATTGGCGCATTCCACACGAAACGGCATAGAGCCGTTGGAGTCTGGGCCTTTCCGTCGCGGCAGTACCGCTCACGACACCTTTTTCACATCAGTTGCACAGATGCCGTGCGCTCTGAAACCGACCAGGGGGATCTCTGAGACTCGCTGATCAATGCGAGTCGTTTCAAAATAACATTCGAGTAGGTAAGATATGGCGATGAAGATGCAGCGCCATTAAGCTTAGGAGTTCATAGATGGCTCGACCCAAGCTACACAGCGATGAAACCATTCTTGATGCCACGTGTGCCGTTCTCAAGCGCCTAGGACCATCTGCGTTCACGTTGAACGACGTGGCAAACGAAGTAGGTATTTCACGGGCTGCGCTCATCCAACGGTTCAAGAATAGGGATACCCTTCTGCGTCACGCCATGGAGCGATCCGTTCTAACGACTCGTGAGTTCTTGGAGAAGCTTCCCTTCAGTGAGGGCGCTCAGGGTCTGTGGCTATTCTTGCTGGAACTGTCCGAAGCTCTCGGTACTGGCGAGTCGTACGAGGTGAATCTGCTAATCGCGTGGCATGAGGTGCAAGATCCCGTCTTGAGAGAACTTGCGCGGAAGCGCAATGTGCAGGTGCAGCAGGCAATACTAGAAAGGGTTCCCTTGGATACCGCGCACGAACCGAAGGTCGTGGCTTCCCTTTTTCATGCTTTGATCGGTGGTGCGACGCTGCAATGGCTGGCAACGCGAGAAGGTCGCTTGGACAGCTTTGTCGCGGGGCGACTTCGTGAGGCCATTCGTTTGTTTTTTCCCGGAATCCGCTTTTCATTGCCGCCGAAACTACAGATCGGGAGAGACTGAGATTGTGCAACTGCTCACTTATTGACGCGAGTCATCTGCTCTGTTTTTGCCACATCAGTGGACAGCCGGGTCGCGTTGTCGCCCAATCTCCCACGACACGCTACCACCGCGCACCATTGCGGCAAGCTGTTGCCCCAGCCGCTGTTCAATCACTGACCGCCACGGCACTAGGCTGAACCTCACGCCGTCATCAAGCATTGCGTAGCGCCCACTCGCCAGCATGACGCTTCGTCGGTATATGCCCGCCACCCGCTGCCCGTCCTCTACGGGCCGATGCTCCAGGCCCGTTTCGGCGGCAATGTCCTTGGCGGCCTGCGCCAATTCCCGGTTGCGCAGCGTGCCCAGCAGGTTGCGCGCCAGAATCACGCGCTGCCCGCGCCGCTCGGCCAGTCCCTGTTCTTCAAGGAAGTCGGCGCGCTGCTGCATGGCCTGCTTGGCGTCGCCACCAAAGCCCAAGTTGCCCAGCCCTTTGCCACCGCCGATCAACTGCTGATCCAGCCAGGTCGCTCCGATCACGCGGGCCTGCCGCTCGATGGGAAGGTGCGATTTCAGTTCCACGGCTACGCCACCCAGTCGCCGTGCGTCGTACTGGCGGCCTCGCTCGACCAGGTCGTCCGGCACCTTCCATAGCCCTTCGGCCACGCGCTCCACGATGCCGGCCCGGCGCAGGGCTTCCAGCCGCCGGACGTGGGCGGCGGCGACTTCCTGCGGGTCGCGTCCCGGCTTGGCCCGGCCCTGCTCGATGGCTAGGTGATGATCGGCGCGGTACAGGCCATCGCTCGCCAGCGCAGCGATGTTCTTGTCGGCGGCGCGCACGTCGGCCGATCCCTTCACTTCCACCACCGCGCCCGTGGGGTAGTTCGCCAGCTCGTCGTGGGCATTCAGCGCGACGTAGTGGGCCTTGCCGTCGGTGCCGTCGATGACCAGATAGCCCCGGTCGTGCAGCTCGTCAGCCAGCCCCTTCGCTGCCACACGGCCGATGATGCTGCGGCCATCCTCGCCCGGCTCGAACACTGTCAGCTCGCGCGGCTGTCCGCTCATGGCGCGCTGCATCGTGCGGATGATGTCGCCACGCTCGCCCAGGGCGCGCAAGGTCTTCTCGGCATCGGCATGGATGGCCCAAGTGCCGGGCTGCACCTCGTCGGCCAGGCCCAGGCGCTGCAAGCGCTGCAGGCGACCGATTAGCAGCAGGCGCTGGCGTTGCAGCCGGGGTTCGTTGAAGCGTTCGATCTGCACACGGCCATCCTCGCCGGCTTCACGCTGCAAGGTGCGATCCAGGCTGGTCCACCGCTCCTGTTCCACCTCGCGCTGCAAGGTCTGCTGGATCTCCAGTTCGGTGCGCGGCCCCAGCCATTCGGTCGCCAGCTCGGCGGCGCGATGGCGGAAGCCATCGGCGATGTAGTCGCCCGCGATGATGAGGTCTTTGCCGGTGTCGTCACGCCCGCGCACGACGATGTGCGTGTGCGGGTTGTCGGTGTTCCAGTGGTTGACAGCCACCCAATCGAGGCCAGTGCCCAGGTCGGCCTCCATGCGGCCCATGAGGTGCCGCGTGTAGGTGCGCAGGTCTTCCAGCTCCGCGCCATCCTCGGGCGAGAGGATGAAGCGGAAATGGTGCCGGTCGTCGGCGCAGCGTTCCTTGAAGGCGTCGAGGTCGGCCACGTCGGTCTGCGGCCCGTAGGCTTGGCCCGCTTCGCCGTCGCGGCCCACGCCGTCGCGCTCGATGTAGTGCAGGTGCTTGGCGAGCGACTGCGGGCTGGCCCGCTGGTGATTCACCAGCAGCGTCTTGATGGTCACGCGCCGGGACATGGGCGTCAGCTTCGCGCCCGCGAAGCGCGCCGCCGTGTGGCCGCGCCCCAGGCGCGAGCCGGGCCGCTGGCCGGTGCCACCCGTCGCGCCAGGCCGGCGCACCGAGGACTTGCCGCTGCTGGCTTTGCCGGCCTGCTTGAGCACCTTGGAAACGAAGCTCTGACCCTGGCCCTTGCCCCGGTTCTTGGGGGCGCTGGGGCGCACGCGGAAATCGTCGTCGCGGCGGTCGGTCATCGCCGTTCTCCCGGCAAGCTCTGGCGTGTCCGGTCGTGCAAAGCACGCGGACATGCCTGCATTGGCGCGGGCCTCGCGGCACACGCGGCACGGCGGCGAAGCTGCTCCGTGCCGCGCCACCCCCACGTGCAGACAGGCTTACGACGAGGCCTGGTGCCGCGTCCTTTTGTCTTGCCTTCCGCCTTTGCCCCTCGCTGGCGCTCCGGGCAGCGGCGGCCCGGCGGCGCTGCTGCGTAAGCAGCCAGCGCACCGGCGAACGCGGACACGGCCGCAGGCCGGGCGCGTTCGAGGCAAGACGCCTGCACATGGGAAGGCAGCGCGAAGTGCAGCGCGGATGCGCTCGCACTGCACGCGCGACGACACGCGGAAAGCCACTGGATCGGCATGCCCGATGGCACGACAAGATGCACGGCAACGTACAGCGAGTCGGCGGCCATCATGGGCGAGCCTCCAGCCAGACCGGATGCGCGACGCCGATCACGGCGGATGCGCTGACCGGCCCGAAATACCGGCTGTCGAACGATGCCGGATTCGTCACGCTCAACAGGAGCAGCTCGCCCGGGTCGAGGCGTCGGCAAAGCTGCAAGGACGGCAGCGGCCGGCCCAGCCGGTCGGCAGGCAACGCGGCGGCCACCGGCACGCCGTCGATGCGTACCTGACCGGCGACGATGCAAACGTGTTGCGGCGCGACCGCGCCCACACGTTTGAGCAGCTGAACGCGCGTCGGCAGGTAGCCGCGCTGCGCAGCCAGCGCGGCGGCCCTGGCGGGCAGCGGCACCAGCACGATGCTGTCTACGGACGGCGGACGTGGCAGCGAGGCGGCGCGTGGGTCGAACGGATCGACGCGATACCAGCCAACCGCCACGCTATCTGACGGGTTGTAGATCAGGCGCGGCAGCGGCTGCACGAAGGACGCCCAGGCCAGCGCAGCGAGGCTGCAGGCGGACAGGCTCGCCAGTACGAGGCGAGCGCGCAAACGTGCGCGGGGCGAGCGAGGACGCGGCGCGGCGGCGACAGTAGAAACGGTGGTCATGGCTGTGCCCTCCCGGTCAGCCAGGCGGCGTGCCGCTCGGCGGTGTATTCGGGCAGCGGCAGGCGCGCGGCGAGCCGGTTGGCGAGCGTGCGCCAGTACGCGGGCGAGACGGCGACGGGCGCGATGCCCAGCGCCTCGATGGCGTCGATGCGTTCCAGCACGGCGCGCACCTGGTTCTCGCCTTCGGCGTGCAGCAGCAGGCGCGCGCCCGGCCGCACGCCGGGGATGCGCTGCGCCGCGTCCAGCGGCGTGCAAGCCTGCATCACCATGAGCTGCCAGCGGATCGTGCCGTAGTCGTTGGCTTGCCAACGGACACGGCACAGAACCGCGTTCGGCAGGAACACGGCGCTGCGCCGCCAGCGGTCGAGCCGGACGATGCGCGCAGGCTCACCGAAGCGCAGATAGAGGTCGAAATGCTGGTCGATGTAGGCCAGCGCCACGCGCGTCAGCGGCGCGCTGGCTGGCTGGCCGGTAGGTGCTGTGAGCGCAGCCGTGGCCGCGCCAGCGGCCGGCGAAGCGGATATGTTCATGGGGTGCTCTCCCTGCGGCTCTCTGGAAACTCGCGCTCCAGCAGGCCGCGCAGCAGGTCGGCCACGGTCACGCCTTGCGTGAAGGCCGACACCTTGATGCGCGCCCGCATGGCGGGCGTGATGTCGAGAGTGAGGCGAGCCGTGTAGAGGTCGCCCTTGCCCAGCGCATCGGCATCACCTTGGCGAATCCACGCCTCGGCGTGTGGATTCGCGGGCGGACGCGCGCCGATGCCGACACGCTTGGCGCGTGGTGGCGGCTTCGCTGTCATGACGGCCACCGCAGCAGTTCATCGACCAGCGCGGTGATTTCACGCGCGGCCGCGCTGTCCGGCGCCGTCTCGCGTGCAAGCCGACCAGCGGCCACGCTGTCGGCGAACACGACGCGCTGATGCACTTCCGCGCGCAGCGCAGGAAGCGGCTGGTCGGCAAGCGCCTGGCGCGCTTCGCGCCCGATCACGGTGGTACTGACACGCCGATTGATGATGAAGGCCGCGCGCAGCGCAGGCCGGAACACCTGCGCCTCGCGGATCAGCGCCACCATCTCGGCGCTGGCCCACAGGTCGTAGGGACTCGGCTGCACCGGGATCAGCACGCGCTCGGCCGCCAGCAGCGCGGAGCGCGCCAAGGCGGCGATGCGCGGCGGGCCGTCGATGACGACGTGATCTGCTCGCCTGGCGAGTTCTGGTGCCTCTTGGTGCAGCGTTTCGCGTGCGAGGCCCACGGCGCTGAACAGCCGTGGCAAGCCTTGCTGGCTTCTGCGCTGCGTCCAGTCCAGTGAGGAACCCTGCGGGTCGGCATCCAGCAGCACGACGTGCTGGCCGCGCATCGCCAGCTCGCCGGCGATGTGCGTGGCGAGCGTGGTCTTGCCTACGCCGCCTTTCTGATTGAGAAGCGCGACGATCATGGCGCGGCCCTCCCTGCCGGAAAGCCGGCCTGGCCGTGCCGCTGGGTGGTTTTCCACCGAAACGGCGCGCTTCTACTAAAAGTTATGTATTTCTTGTTAGGTAAGTTAGAGGGGGCGCAAACCCGCGCCGTTATTGGCTTTACGGCGTTTTCGTACTCCTGATAGCACGATAGGCGTACTCCTGATAGCACGATACCCGGTACTCCTGATAGCACGAGGCCGTCCACAAGTTTTCCCCGAGTTATCCCCGTGCCGTATGCAGCACTGGCCGGAAGGTCAGCAGTTCCGTTCCATCGTCCGGCATCCGCTCGATGTCCAGGACGTAGCCGGGCAGCGACTGCCGCGCCACCAGGGCGCGCAAGTCGTAGGCAAAATCGGAGAAGCGCGCCGCGCTGCCCGATTTGCGGTAGAGGTGCCGGAAATCGAATTGCCAGCCGTGTTCCTGCCGTCCGCCGTGCTTGCGCACCAGGCGATACAGCCAGCGTTCGATGCCGCCCTTCAAGCGGAAATAGGCCGGGTCGATGGTCAGCACCAAGGCGGCATCGAGCACGCCCGCATAGAACCAATCGGGCAAGATCAGCTCGATGCCCAGCGGCACGCCGCTGGCGTCGGCCAGTTCCTTCCACTCGTTGATCCACGAGAAGCGATGCAAGCGCCTTCCCGTGGTTTCGCGGATGGACGTGGCCACCGTGGTCGATTGCAAGCGATCCAGCGCGGCTTTCAGGCGCTGGTAGTCGTTGAGCGATGTGCCGCGCCCGATGAAGCGCAGGATTTCGTAGGGCGTGGCGCGTATCCAGCGCGACGGGCGGATGCCCGCGTCGCGCGCCTCCGCGATCTGCGAAGCGGCCCATATCAGCACGTCGGCATCCCATATCGTTGCGATGCCGTGCTCCTGCGTGCCCTCCACGCGGATGGTGATGCCGCCTGCGCGAAAGTCGATCGGCGCGGTGCGCCGCGACTTCGCCAGCGAGAAGAACGGAAAGGCCATCAAGTCCTGGCTGTCGCGTGGTGCCATGTCGCCCGGCAGCGCCCGGAACAGGTCGAGCTGTTCGCGCTGCTGCAAGGCTTGCCCTGGCGGGCTGGACATGGCAAAGGCCACCCACGCACCGGCGTTCAGCGGCCATCACGGTAGTCACCCGCGTGGCGTTGGGCATATTCCGGGTCGGAAGTCGCCTCGTAGCTGCGCTGGTCGGCCCAGGCATCGAGGTCGCTTACCGCGTACATGACGCGGCGGCCGAACTTGCGGAACTTCGGCCCTCCGCCGATCACGCGCTGTTTCTCCAGCGTGCGCGGCGACAGCCGCAGGTATTCGGCGGCTTCGTCGTTGGTCAGGTAGCGTTGGGGCTGCGCGGGCGCAGCGACAGCAGCGGCGGCAGGCCGCAAGGGAGCGGGTCGCATGGGGTGTACCTCCATCAAGCCCGGCCACACCACGCGGCCGGATAGAGGCACTTTCAAGAAAGCAAGGCTTCTTGCTAAGGGACGTTCTTCAAGGGACGCGAAACGTCCCCCCTAGTGCAACGGTGGCGGAAGCTGTGCCAGGCGGCGGTAGCCGCCGCGCATCAGCGCATCGCCACGGCGCACCAGCCGCCGCACGCGAGCACGCAAGGCGCTGTCTTTGTGCCAGTCGGCTGCGACGGCATCCGCGCCGAACAGCCCTTCGGCCACCTCGCGCAAGGACGCGCCCGAGAGGGTCGCGTCGAGCGCCTGCAAGGTGTGCAGTTCCAGCACCGCGGCGGGCGTGGGCCGGGATCGAGCCGCCGCCGCAGGCGTGGCCACGGTCGCGGCGGACAGCGCATCCAGTTCGGCCGCGAGCGTGCGATAGCGCGTGCAGGGCGTGGCGCAGGCGCGGGTGGCGTAGAGGTAGGCCATGCCGTCTTCCAGGCCGGGCGCGAGTGCCAGCCGCACGCAGCAACCCGGCCAGTGCGACACCAGCACCAGGCGCTTGCCGTCGTGGATCAGTTGCTTGCGGCCAGGCACGCGCCAGAACTCGAAGGCGTCGGCATCCGGCGGCGGGTCGTCGTCTGGATAGAGCTGGATCACGCCATCGTGATCGGGGAACCAGGCTGGATGCGCATCGCGCGCATCCAGGGCCGGGTCTTCCAGCAGGCGCAAGCCCCATCGATGCGCCGTATCCGGTCGGCGGCGACGGCGCAACCAGTCGAGCCGGTAATCGGGGTTTCTACGCAGGTATTCCCAGGCCAGCGCGGGGCCGTCGAGGTGCAGCGTGTAGAGATACGCGGCGGTTGGATACCAATGCTCGGCGTTCAGATCAGCCATAACGCAACCTCCTGTCGATCAGCAGGAACGTCGCTACGGATTCCGCCGTGCGGGAGCTATCGAAACGCCATCAAGTCGTCATCGAATCAAGGTAAGCTGTAACTGCTGGTGTCAAGACAGATTCGCTCCGGAGCATTGCTGAAATCGTCTGAATGCGACGGCTGCGCCGCCGTAAAAATGGTGCGCAGCATTGAGCAACGTGCCGCATCCAGCGCCCGGCATCATGACTGTTTGCATCTGGATCGCACCGCTTCGGCGCAAGCGTGCGGATTCAGACTTGTCCGGTCTTGAACAAGACTGAAATAGTCACAATGCGTCCCGTTTGGCCCTGCTGCGCTGGCCGGTATCAGTCCGGGATCGAACCGTCTTCCTGCGCCAGCCGGACATACTCCGACAGCCTCCGCGTCGGCTGAAAGTAGCGATCGCGCATCACCGGCCGCTGACGCGGGCCGACGATGGACGCGAGATCGGACAGCCTCACCGTGCCCAGAGCGGGCATTCCGATCCCCAAGTCGATCAGGCCGTAGGCCGTATCGCCATCGGCAGGATCGAGCGAGGCCAGCAGCCATGTTGCATGCGCGTCCGGGGTGAACAGCCGCACGGCCGGCAACGGGTCGATATCCTGCCCGGCGGCGCGGGCTTGGCCGTGGGCCAGCAGCCGCGTCCGTTCTTCCTCGGTCGCAAGCGGGATCACGGCCGCGTGCCTTCCACGAATGCACGGAACCGCCGAAGCGCCTCTGTGCTTGCGCACGAATCCATAGAAGCGTAGAGGCACGAAAGCGCATTGCCGGAAGTCAGGAAAGACACGGATGCGGTTCCCTGGGTTTGAAGAAATCCGCAGATACGGATTTCCGTAAAGGCACGAAAGAGGAAAGCAGTAGCACAAAATGAACACTATAGATTGTAGCCCTATAGAGCGCAATGGGCTGTCATCTTGGTTTTTGGGGGGAAACCATAGGTGGCAGCGAAGAACTCATTGGCAGCGGCGATACGGACGGTCAGGAAAGCGCGTGGCTTGAGCCAGGAAGCGTTCTCTGACGTGTCCAGCCGCACCTACATGAGTTCGCTGGAACGCGACCTGAAAAGCCCGACCATCCACAAGCTGGCCGAGCTGTGCGAGGTCATGGACGTGCATCCGCTCACGCTGCTGACGCTGGCCTACGTCGGCGACAGCGCGCACCAGGCCGACGAGCTGCTGGCGCGCGTGCGCCAGGAGCTTGAGGCCGTGCTGAAGGAGTCGGATACGCCGTAGCGCGTCGGCGCGTAGTGCCGGATCTCCGCAAGCGAAGCGCGCAGCGCCGCAGGCGCGAAGGCGTGAGGGATTGAAGCCGATTGGCCGTGACGGCGTAGCCGGCACGGGGCGCAGCCCGAAAGCCCGGCGGCGCTTCCAGCGCCGACACGCCATCTTGTGCCTGCGGCTGCCAAGGGTTGCGAACCCTCCAGTCAGCACCCATGCGATACCGGCCCTGGTGGACGTACCCAGCGCGGAGCGACTGCCGAAACCCTATGCGTGCGGTGATGCGATGAGCAGCACAGTGCCCCGCCGCAATGGGCGGGGCGCTGTGGGCGGCCGTCAGGCCGCCTTGGGCTTGTTGCGCGACCAGATCAGGTCGTGCGTGCCGTTCTCGCCTTCGATCAGGCGGGCATAAACGGTGGCTGGGAACGAAGGATCGTCCAGGGTCACGGACACATAGGGCCGTCCGGCCTCGCTGGTCTTCTTCCACGCCGCGCCGATGTCATGACTTGCCGCTTGCAGGCGGTAGTCGGGGGCGTTCTCGTTGTCGCCCTTGTCGTTGGGAACCAGCTTGACTTTGACGTTGAGCGTCAGGGTGCGGAGCGTGCCGGTGAAGCCGTCTTTCTCTGCGGTGAAGGTGCCGATGTTTGCCATGATGATTTCTCCTTTCGGGTTGAACAAGGTCGCGCCAGTGCGTCCTTGTTGTGATCCGTCCGGCGGGGATGGGCTGGCCGCACCGCTTGCGGTCGGAACGAAGTGGAGAACCTGGAAGCAAAAATAATTTGTCCCGCGAGGAATGCGCGCAGCGCAGGGGAAATTATTTTTGCTGGAAGGTTGCGGCCATGAAGCCCAAGGCGCAGCCGCGCCACCGCCAGGATTCACAACAAGACAAGGACGTACAGGCCGACCGCTCCCGAATGGAGACATGGCCGACTCGGCATCCCCGCGTGACGGCTTCACCGGCTTGCGCCCTGACGCGGGCCAGGTCAATGCCCCGACGACAAGGCCGGAGCGCCCCTGCCGCAGCTCGCGGCACATGCTTGAGGCGTGGCGTGGAGGCTCCATCGGGCGAGGCCGGGCGGTGTGTCGGTGAACCGTCCTTCGTGACATACAGGCAACGAACCGCCAGCGTCGAGGACGGCACGCTTTCGCACAACCTGCCGCAGCAAGCCGGGGCGTAGCCCCACAAGCCCCGCCCATTGCGGCGGGGCGCAGTCCAAACACCGGCGGCGGGGTGCGCCGCCGCACTTGTGGGCTTCGTGGTTTCTCGCGCACAAGGCCGCTTGTGCGCGGCCCCTTCGCCGCCCGCCCGAAGGCGGCGAAGGGGCGTTTTGGTTTTGGGCCTTGAAACCGGGCGCGGCCACCGCCGCGCCCGGATTTTTGACCACCAGCCCCAGGGCGGAACGGACTGGGGCTGGCGTGAATGATGGGTTAGTCCTTGGTTTCGATAATCCACCACACGGCACGCGGCAAGGCGCGGCCCGTGATGGGGTGAAAGTCGGTCAGGTCGGCTCGGGCTGTCCAGCCGCGAGGCGGACGGTAGCCGCGCACGTCGCCTTCGCCGTGCCAGCGGCGGGCGCGTACCGTACCGGGGGCATAGGTCGCCGCCATGCGTGGGCGGCTGGTCGTGGTGCGGGTCATTGGGGTTTCTCCTTGCAGCGAAGCGCCCCGGTCGAGGCCGGGGCGCTTGCCTTCCGTGCGGGTCAAGCGGCCAGTGCTTCGGCGGGTTCATCCGCCATTGCCTCGGCATCCTCCGGGGCGTTTTGCTCCGGGCCTTCTTCCTGCACGGCATCCTGCGGGCCTGCGGCCTTGAAGATGGCGGGCATCCAGCCCGTGCCATCGGCCAGCCGCTCGGCCTCGCTGGCAATGTCGGCCTTCTTCAACTTCGCCAGCCGGGTTACAGAATCCGGTGCAAACACGGCCACGGCATCCAGAATCACGGCCTTGGAAACATGCTTGAAGTAGCCTTCTGCGGTCGGCTTCCACCATGCGGCCATGTCGAGGCCCACGGCCTGCGCCAGTTCTGCGCCGCGCTGGTGCGGCGTGGCGCGGGGTGTCACCACGTCCACCGTGGAAGCCACGCACACGGCCAGCAGCCGCACCAGTTCATCTTGCGGCTTCGCCAGCAGCACGGCGAACAGTTCGGCGCTGTCCTCCGGCAAGGCTTCGCCCGCCACCTGTTGCAGTTCGCGCAGCGCCACGGCGGCGGGCGATTCGGGCAAGTCCGGGGCCATGCCTTCCAGCCGGTCTTGCACTTTGAGGCTTACGCCCAGCGGCAAGTCGTGGCCGTAGTGGCTGCCCTGCAAAACGGTCTGCACCATGCCATGCACCACGGCGGCCAGCGCGGCTTGCGGATGCCGGGCGACTTCGATTTGCAGCGCGGCGGTGCGGTGGGCGCTCAACTTCTGCGCCAGCCGGTCGGACATGGCGGCGGCCTTGGGCTGCCTGTCGTCGTCTCCGTCCTCGCCTTCCTCGTCGTTCGCGGCTTCGCCTTCGCCGCCGAAACCCTGCCGAATCCTTTCCAGTGTGCGCAGCGCCTTGGCTTCGGCTTCGCGCATCAGGCCGCGATGAATGACGGCCTCGCCGTTGCGGTCGATGGTGACGATGGCTCCGGCTGCGGCCTTCACGTTCGCGCCGTAGTCTTGCAAGCCATCTTCTAGCGCTTGCAACTGCTCGCCCACGGCTTCGCCTTCCTCCTGCAAGGCATCGGCCTTTTCCTCGTCGTCGGCGTCCAATGCGGCATCCACGGCTTCGGCCAGTTCGTGCATCCGGGCTTGCAGCTTCTCGATGCGTGCGGCTTCGCGCTTGTTCGGTTCGCGGCGCTCCCTCGGGGCGCGTTGGAAGGTGTGCAGGTCGGCATGGGTCGCGCCCGGCGTGGCATCCACCCACGCCCAACCTTCGGCGCGAACATTGGCGGCAATGCCTGCCAGCCGGGTTTGCGCCAGTCGTTCCAGCAGCGCGGCATCGGTCAGATACACGCCCGCATCGCCTTCCGCAAACAGGTCGCGGCGGATGCCACCGCCTGCGGCTTCGTAGGTGTCCAGCCCTACGAACCGCACCAGCGGATGCCGGTAGGCGTCGATTTCGCGCTCGGTCAGGCGTTCGCGCAAGTGGGACGGATGCCGCTGCCACTGCGGGGCATCGTAGAACGCGGCTTCCTGTGCGGCGTGGTCATCGGTGATGGCAAGCGCCATCAACTGATCGAGCGTGACGGCATCGGCGCGATAGTCGGCCATCAGGCGCGGCGACACGTTCGCCAGCTTCAAGCGGCGTTGCACCACCAGCGGCGTGACGCTGAAATCCGCCGCAATGTCCTCGATGGGCCGGCCTTCGGCCACCAGCGCGGCGAATGCCTCGAACTGGTCGGCGGGGTGCATGGCTTCGCGCTGTACGTTCTCGGTGAGGCTGGCCGTGCGGGCGGTGCCATCGGCTACCAGCAGGCAAGGAACCTCCCATTCCTTGCTGATGCGGTGCTTTTTCGCCAGCAGCTTCAACGCGGCGAGGCGACGGCCACCGGCGACGACTTCGTAATGCTCGCCATCGGCGGATGCAATCACGATCAGGTTTTGCAGCAGGCCGACACGCTGGATGGATGCGGCGAGTTCGGGGATGGACATGCGCGGGGTCTTGCGCACGTTGCGGCCCGTGGGGCGCAACACCAGCCGCGACAGCGGAACCAGAATCAGGTTCTTGGTCGGGTCGGCAGCTTCCAGCGCGGGGGCTTGGATGGCGCGGGCTTCGGTAGTGGTAACGGCGTTCATGGTGTATCTCCAATCAAGTGAAACAAGGGAATGGAGGGGAACCGCCCCTCCGGCGGGTAAAAGATCGGAAGGGTTCAGGCTTTCAACTGGCGCAGGCCATCGGCCAGCATCCAGAGGGCGCGATTGAGGCGCACATCGGAATCAATGCCTTGCACCGGGCGGGTCTGCTGGCGGCGCCCGTTGGCGCTGCGGCCATGCAATCCGCCTTTGGTCAGGTTTTCTTGGGTGCGGTTGAACACGCTCCACAAGTCCGGGCGGCGGTCGTCGAACCGGCGCGGCATCAGGATTTGCGATTCGGTGATGGGCGCTGGCTTGTTGTCGGTGGGGTCGTACTTGAGGGCCAGCGCGGAACGGGCGAACACTTCGGCCTCGCCTTCGTCCAGCGTGATCGCGCGCATGGCATCGCGGGATTCCTTCACCCGCTCGAAGCCGCTCAACACCTCGAAAGCGCCTTCGATGACGGAGCCGGCTACGTCGCCTTTGTGGGGCACGCGCACGTCCGCCACGGTGTCGCCGCAGACAAGACCATTGCTGCACACGAACCGGAACATGCCGGCCAGCATCTGATAGCTGCTGGTGCCGTCATGCGAGTTCAGCAGCACGATTTCGTTAGCCTCCGCGCCGTTGATCTGGCTGGCGTGGCGCAGGCGAATCATGTGTTTCGTGTGCTCGCGCTTGCCTTCATCGCGCACGCGGGTCTGCGTCACCATGAAGGGCTGGAAGCCTTCTTTCCGAAGCTCGGTCAGCACGGCGGCGGTGGGGATGTAGGCGTACCGCTGCGAACGGCTCTCATGCGGGGCGTCCGCGAAGATGGACGGCGCGACACGGTGAATCTGGTCATCGGTCAGCGGGTATTCGCTGCGCAGTGCCGGGGAACGGGAAGCGAAACGGGATGCGAGTTGCATGGTCTTTCTCCTGACAAAAAGAGGTTTGCTGTTCACACCGCACACCGGATTCCTAGATTCGGAGCCCAGCCTTTCAGCTGTTCGGTGCGGTCGGCACGAGGAACCCGGTTAGCCCTGTTGCCACCGTCTTTCCTGAGTTCATCGCCCGCGACGGTCAGGAGCGCGCGAACGGGTGCCGTCAAGGAGGCAAGCGCAGGGTTGGTGCGGCCCGCAGGCGCAGCCGAGGACACGGCCCTGCGTGCCTTGACGGCACACGGGCGCGGGCTACAGTCGCAGACAAGGTGATGAGGTCAGGGAAGACGGCTGGACATGGCAACGGCCATCCCTATGTGCCGAACCGCACGGCAAGCGAAGCGCGCAGGCCCGGATCTAGAAGCCGGGCCGGAGGCGTCAGCCGAGCGGAGCGAGGGAACGATGGAAGCCCGTCAGGGGCGAGACGCCGCAGGCGGCTCGATGCGCAACGCGCACGACAGCGCGACCGGCCATGTCTTCTTGGCCGGGGACGCCCTGACTTCGATGCTCGATGAACATCACGCCCAGGACAGCCCTCATGCACAAGGCATCGAGAAATTGCTTCTGCTGCTGGGACTGCGATTGGCTTCTGGCCGATCCGGCGCAGCCGGTTCGGCGGTCTTCCAGGGGCGCCAAGCATCGCGCGGCGGGGATAGCCCGCAGGGCTTTCCCCTGGAGGCAAGCGAAGCGCCGCGGGCGCGAAGGCATCGGCATCGGGCGCAGCAAAAAGAATGGCGCGTCGCCCGAAAGGACGACGCGCCGGGTTGTTAGCGCGATCAGCTCGTCGCCGGCGACACCATCGCTTCAAGCTGCTCTATGACGCCCGGCTTAACGAAGACGCAAGGCTGGTTGGCCTCGATCGGCACGTTGAACACCTTGGCGAACACATGATGCTTCAGGTGCGCCAGCCGGCCCGTGCGATAAGCCTGCTCGGGCTTCAGGCGGCCACCCGGCGAGCCGCTGCGCTGCGGGTCGCATTCGACTAGCGCGACGAAACCATCGTCGGCCAGCTTCTGGTGCTCGGGGCATAGGCCCCAGCCCGTCTTCGTATGGTGCTCCATGCTTGCACGCAGGCGCTTGTCGAGCAGGATGGTGCCGGTATCGAACGCTTTGCCGCAGACCAGGCAAACGTGCTGTTCGAGGGAAACATGTGATTTATCGTTCATGACGATCTCCGGTTACACAGGCGGAATTGCCCGGAACCGTCACCAGCACGGCGCAGCGCAAGCGGTCAGGGGTCAAGGACGGCCGGGAGGCCGCAAGCGTGCTTGCACGCGCAGCCCTTGACGGCGAGAACGCCGTGATACGGTGAAGGGAACAGCAAGACCGCCTCACACCACCACCTACGCACACCTGTCTTCAGCAAGCGCAGGCCCGCGAGGGCCGTAGCTGCGCCACCGGGCGCAGCAAAAAAGGGGCCGCAGCCCCCCTGTGTCAGATCAGGCCACGCTCAGCGAATGACGTAGTGGCCTCGCCGCCGACGACGATGTGATCCAGCGTGCGCACGTCCACCAGCGCCAGGGCTTCCTTGAGGCGTTGGGTCAGCAGCTTGTCCGCCTGGCTCGGCTCGGAATTGCCGCTCGGATGATTGTGCGAAAAGATCACGGCCGCTGCGTTGTGTTGCAGTGCCGTTTTCACGACTTCGCGCGGATACACCGATGCCTGGTCGATGGTGCCGCGAAACATCTCCACGTATTCGATCAGACGGTTCTGGCTGTCGAGGAACAGCGTAGCGAAAACCTCATGCTCGAAGTTGGCCAGCTTGGTGCGCAGGTAGTCCTTGACCAGCGCCGGCGAAGTGAACAGCGTCCCGCGCGGAGTTTTCTGGTCGATAACGTACCGCGCAGCTTCCAGAATTTGGTCGGCAGTCGCCGGCAGATAGCGCCCCTGGTCGTCACGCACCAGCAGCGAGGAATCGAGAGACAGAGAAAGTTGCGACATGATCATGCTCCGGTTGCTCGGGCGGAATTGCCCGGAACCGGCCTCAGCACGGCGCAGCGCAAGCGGTCAGGGGTCAGCGACGGCCGCCAGGACGCAAGCGCGCAAGGCGCGCGCAGCCCTTGACGGCGAGAACGCCGTGATACGGTGAAGGGAACAGCAAGACCGCCCACACCCCGCCCGCAGAGACGACGGATGGGCAAGCGCAGCGCGCAGGCCCACAGGGCCGGAGGCGTCAGGGATCAAAGCCGGATGGCCATGACTCGGTACGAGGCATGGGGCGTAGCCCGCGAGCCCGACGGCGGAACGCCGGGACGCTCTTTTGTCGCTAAGTTCCTATGAAATGTGGAGCTTCAACTCGCGATCTATAGGTAACGACGTGACCACACGCATTTAGAGCATCGTCAGCAGGTTGGAGATGAAAATTGCTTTGTCCATAGAGCCGTCGATTCAGTCAAGAACCGCTGTTGCGCAGTCAGCGCTTCCCTCAAATCATTGCCCAAATCGTGGTGCCCCTGACTCAATAGTTCTGCCATCACGGACTCGGCGATTTGCGAACCCCGGGGGAATGCCAAAAGCGTGCCTTCGGCCAGTACAGGCGGGAACTCCATGTTCGAACCAGAACCTACCAAGCTCTTCACAGTCCATAGCATCTGTCCGGCCAAATCCTTGGGGAGCAATACCAGATGAAATCCATCGAGCAGCCATTGCACAGTCAAATGGTTGAGCTGGTAGAGATAGAGTTTCGAGGCGAGGTGAATGCGCGCGCCAATGCGCTTAGCGACATGCACGGCGCCCGCAAGATGGTGAGATCCGCCACTGTTGTCAAGGAACAAACGGCCATCCCAAGCTCGCACGCTAAACGTGTCGGAGCCACGTCCGTGCAGTAGCCGAATTTCGCCATGAGAACAAAGCTCTTTTAAGCTCGCATCATCCAGTCCGAGCGGGGGCTTTCCTTTTCTGGCATATCGATTCTGCTCATCAATATAGTAGGCACCAAAGACATCCACACTTTCGTGTGGCATATCTGCCGACTTGCTTGCGGAGATGCCCTCTATATCGCTTGCGTCGCATTCAAAGTGAGGCACCATCGTCACTTGCACTAGCGATCCATGAGGACTTTGGAAAGCCTCCTTAGCGCCCGAGGCTAAGCCCGAAAATCGGCTCCGCAAAGTAAAGTTGCTGCGATTAAGATTGTCCAGGATGTCCCATCGACGGCGTGAGTCATCAAAAATCTTCGATTTTGCGGTGTTGAGGAGCACATTTTTTCCTGCCGACTCCTTGAGCCCCAATAGCTCACGCCAAGCTTCACACCGCTTCCGTACAAGCGCCGGCGGTCGATTCCAAAATCTTCGCCACCACGGCCATGTGTGGAGTTCAAGCACAGAAATTGGAAACTCAGAGAGCGACATCGCATGCATAGGTTGCAAGTACCTGGTAGTTAGGCAAGCGCAGGCCCGCAAGGCCGGAGGCGTCAGGAATCAAAGCCGGGTGGCCGCGACTCGGCATGAGGCGCGGGGCGCAGCCCGCGAGTCCGACGGCGGAACGCCGGGACGCTCATAACGTAGGCGGCAGAAAGCCAATGAACAGCACGTCACGCTCAAACTGCCCGCTCAACTCTCTTGCTCTTCGGGGTACTCTGCTTGAGGAATTGATACCCAGCCATCGCGGGTAATGCCCGCCCCAATGCGGAGATTCTTGCTTTCGGTTGCCGCCCAGTGCCCACCCCGGTGCAATACAGCGCGAATTACGGACTTCCGCGGGTGATCCTCATCGGCTTTGGCAGAACTGCAAATGGCATTCCAGGTATGCTTGTCCGGCATGCTGTCCAATCGTGGACCAACCAGTTGATCCAGAATTTCAGTCGAGACATTGTGTCGCCCGCCATGATGAGGCACCTGGAAATACCGAATGCCTGGCAACGCGAGTCCGGCAAAAGGCGCGTAGTCAATAACCTCTTGCAGCGCTTCACGCCCGGCATCGCCAGTAAGCATGACACGATGACCGTTCAGAACAGCCGACTGGACCACACTCATTTCATTTTCACGGCTGGTAGGCTCCGGCGGAAAATATTCCTCGCCCCACAGGGACTTGATGTAGGCGGTCGCGGCCTTCACCACCCGGAATATGCTGCTCAGCGCGCTATCCAAAGCACTTTCTTCAACAGCTTCCGGTGTCTTCGCGGAGTCCACGATCAGGTCGAAGTAGCGATCTAGTGTGGGTGCCATCACCATGAAGGGACCGATGTTCTGCCCCTGAAGAGGGGCATGGATTGGAATTCCCTTCTCAACCGCAAGATCCTCAAGAATTGCCGTGGCATCGTAGATGGAGCGCAATTTCCGTCTCAGTGCTTCAACTGATTCATAGGTCTCGAATCGATCAATCAACTGATCTGCATAGATCCACGGCCTGTTGATCCAGAGATTTTTGACTGTGCATTGCTCCAGGACTTTTCGCAGCCCATTGGCGTGATCGCGATCGGGGTGTGTGAGGATCACATGGTCGATGACTGTTGTTCCATAGTACGTCTTCAGGTGCTCGACGAGCTGATCTCCCGTATCCAGATACCCACCGTCAACGACGTGCACGCCCTCTGTGCCATTCACCGAATAGCGTAGCGTGATTGCATCCCCGCTTTTCGCTGTTTCGACGCCAAGAAAATCGATCTCGAAGTAGTCAGCCATACATCCCTTTCGTTTTATGCCAAGAAAGTGCCGGCGGCTTTGCCTTTACCAGCGATCCACCGCACACCTGAGTCCTGTCGGAGTCCATACCAACGACACGGCGGGAAGGCCGCCAGCATCCTCGGCGATGCCGCGCAACGTATTTCGGTCTATGCCCGAATGTGCGCCGCCTTTCGGGTGGCTATGCCAAGTGCCGATGAAGGCCAGATACCCCAAAGAGGTTCCATTCGCTGTGCGCAAATTTTGAACAAGCCCATTCGTCCCAAGGACGAAGCGGGCGGCCTCCCGAATGCTGTCAGGCGGCGCATCCACGAGGCCAGCAATGGTGATGGTTCGATTCTCAAACGAGATACGACCGACCAAGGCTCCACCTGTTTCCAGAGCGCCCCAGCGCAGCGCATCAGCATGGATCGCTTGCACGACAGGGTGCAGAATCCGAATGTTCCAGCCACCATCGTCTGCTACGTTGAGCACAGTGGTCGGGCCGAGGCTGGTGCTGGTCCATGCCATGCCGAGGCCTTCGGTATCCGAGACCCCGGCGCAAAGCGTCGCCTCCTTCGGGAGTCCGCCAACGAGCCAGCGTTCCAGTTGCAGGCCAGCTAATGAAGCAGAACGCGAAACAACGGCATCGGACATTGGCATCGTCAGTGAACGGCAGTTGTCGCCCACAAAAATACGCGTCGGCTCAGACGTATCGCCAGCAATCGACGCCCGCAGTTCCGGCACAAACCGACAGCACTCGAACAAGAATGCCGTAAGATCGTCAACCCGACCGGCGCGACCAGGCCCTTCAAGCAAAACCGCGACACAGCGCCCCTGGCCATACATGACGATCCGTGCCAACCGCGCAGGGGATTGGTTCAGCGCCGTTGATTGCGTTTCTGCGGCCAACACCTGAAGTGAGGCTGTCGCATCCACGATGAGGGCCGCATCCTGCGGAACGGTTGCAGCAAACTGCGCAGCATCGACCAAGAGAGTCACTGCGTCGGTGTCGAACGCTTGCGATTGAAGATGCGACAGCGACTCAAAGGCCGTCTTCATCAGCGCCGACTTCCGAGGTGGGACCAGCACCGATGCCCGCTCAATGAGTGCATGCCGGGCCGCGTTGTGAGGCGACATGGACTCGTTATCGACGAAGGTCATTGAGCCGAAACCCGCTCGCCCCAGTTGCATCGCGATTTTCGACCCCACGCTTCCGCAGCCGAGCAAGACCAGCGGCTGCGATGTGGCCGCAGATGGAATGCCGGACGTTCTTGCCAGCAGTTCGGGAGACAACGCATGTGCGTGAAAAGCCGGGTGAACCGTGGCGTTTCGCTCCAGGAGCGATTGAGCGTTGAGTTCATAGCGCACCACGTAGGGCAATACCTCGATACTTCTCCCCGGTGAGCCCACAAGCGACGCTGGCCTTTGAACAGTCAGAATCACAATCGCATACAAGCCATGCGTCCAGCCACGCGAGTCTTGCTGCATATCCAGAATCGAACGTCCATAGTAGCCGTCCAAGCCTTGAGCCAAAGCGTCACGATCGACGCCGAGTTCCGCTGCTCGATCAAGCAACGTCGCGAGATCGACAACCGTCTCGGGTTGATAGTGGCCGACCACATGCGGGTTGCCGTCGGTTATTGGAGCCCGCGCAATGAAGGCTGCGGTATGGCCATTTCCCCATTTACCCAACTTGTCGTTGTGAACCTCCTGATAGAACACAGGATCGACTTGAGCAGTCAGTTCGGCATTGACGATGGCGTATAGCCCGCCATCAATCGTCACGTAGCCTGCGGGAACCACCAAAATCGTGCCGTCAGCGGGAGCGGCGGCCGCGACATTCTCGGCACTGAATACAAGGGTCGAAGGACAACTGTCTCGACGAGTCGGCTCCCACCCCTGTTCAAGGTCCAGCAACGTCCCGGCTGCGGCCTTGTGCAACCAAACGATCAACTGATCGACGATGGCGTCCAGACCAAACCGATGCAGCAGCTCGTCCAACGATCCCTCGAACAGACAAGGCGAGACCAACTCGCCTTCGCGATGAGGATTGATGTGCGGCAAGTTGAGTGGGAAGTCCGCACGCAAGAAAGGCTTGGGTGCAGACATGGGCCAGTCACTGCCGAATACCAGAACGCATGTCTCGACCGAGCGCACTCCGGTCCCGGATACGCCATTGCGCCGAGACCTGCTCGGCAATTCAACAGCAACATCGACTTCAATCTGCGTCGATTCACCACTTTTCCTTGGCTCGCCAACGCGGACAAGGCCCCTGTGCCGCTGAAGTTGATGCAGTGCGTCCGCGATGGTGCCCGTCATGATGCCCCGTGTGGCATGGGCGCGCGCGCGGAGGTGATCACGGCGGCGGCCTTCGATCCGGCTTCCTTCTTCGAGGGAGGCTGCACACCCTGAGCGGTGACGGTGAAAACGAGGGGCTCCACGGATTTTTCGCTCGGATATTCGCCCGTGCAGTAAAAGTCGCCTTTTACTTCGTCCACGATTGCTACGTATTCACGCTTTGCGCGGATGCAGGGCGGATCGCTGTCGTCGTCTGCGATCGGCTTGCAACTGGCGACGATGACGGCACCGTTGCGGGTCTGCGAAAGCGCCTTGCGAGCGTCGGCATCAAGTTTGGCCTTTTCGCGGTAGTCCGACCAACTGTCATAGGACAGCGAATGCCAGGAACAGTGATGTGGCGCCTGCATGATGTCGTACTCAAGCACATCGGCTTCGGCCTTGTGGCGCTGCCACTGGCGGTTCCAGATAAATACTTCGGCATCGCCACCAGTAAGGAATTTTGCGCCATCCGGCGTCTGAGCATCAGCGGCCAATGTGAAGTTCAAGATCACGCTGGACTGGTTCTTGACCAGGCACTCTTCCTCTTCTTCGTCGTCCTGGGCGTCCAAGGGTGCCAGAAGAATCGCGGAGAAGAATGCGGAACTCTTGCCATTGATCGTCGAGAAGCGCGTGTCCACCTTCCGCACAATCGAGGTGAGATCATCGGTTTTTCCGTCGATGTCCTCGCCCATGATCTGAATGCGGTCGCCGTTCCCGACGACGAAATTCTTGTCGCGGTTCAGCTGTACGCGCCGACGCGCCTCCGTGTTGAATGCCTTGGCGTCGTCACTCAAGGTGTGCGTCTTGCTGGCGCGTCGAAACACGATCGGAGACGACCATATCTCGCGGATCACGATCTTCTTGTCCTTGTCGTCCTTCTTGTCATCCGGATACTTGTCCAGCGGCCCCAGGTGGAAGTGCCGCGTCAGGCCTCGGCAATGGTCCTGGTCCGGGTGGCTCAGCAGGAACGCATCGACATACGGCCTGCCGTTCTCATCTTTCTTCAGTCGGTCGCGCAGATCCTTGGCGACATCGCGCGCCTCACCGTCAGGGTCGTCGGCGTCTTGCCTGATGTTTACGTCGATCAGCAGGGTGGTTGCGTCGAGGTCGCCGAACTTGATGAGGGTCATGTCCCCGTTGTCGACGGGAAAAAACGTGATGGTTGTGGGCATTGGGGCTCCGGGTAGACGACCGAAGGATGATCGCGTATAGTTAATGTACGACTATTTTTTATATCCGTCTACTTTTTAGGCGCAACTGATGCAAGAGCCCTCTGTCACTGCCGCCAATCCTGCTGAGCCCAAAGGGCTAAGTTGGGGGTTGGAAAGCAGACTTCAATTCATCGATTTCCGTTTGCGCTGGGAACGGCACATTAATCGAATGGATCTCACTGAGCACTTCGGCATATCGGTTCCCCAGGCGTCACTGGACATTGCCAAGTACACGGAGTTGGCGCCGAGCAACCTAACTTACGACCGCAGTTCCAAGACCTACACGGCAGCGCCGAGTTTTCACCCGCTTTACCAACGAAGTTCGGCGCAACACTATCTAGCGGAGCTGCTGGCCACCAAGATGGGAGTCATCGAGCCTGCGGCCAGCTTTATCGGCTCAGCACTTGAGGCAGATTGGGCGCCGTCCCCCTGGCGCACGATCAATGAACAGACCGTCGAAGCAGTGGTCCGGGCAATTCGGCAGCAGGA
Organism: Methylophaga frappieri; assembly: GCF_000260965.1. Classification (NCBI taxonomy): domain Bacteria; kingdom Pseudomonadati; phylum Pseudomonadota; class Gammaproteobacteria; order Thiotrichales; family Piscirickettsiaceae; genus Methylophaga; species Methylophaga frappieri. The sequence goes on along the minus strand of NC_017856.1, from coordinate 961,934 downwards.
AGCCATTTGGGTGAGCTACCAGTCCATGACGTCCATGGACGAATCGGTTCGTCTGCTGTCTCCCCACGCCCTTGGTAATGACGGTTTTCGCTGGCACATGCGCGCGTTTTGCCACAAACGCCAGCGCTTCAGTGATTTCGTCCTCGCCCGAATCCTGCGCATCGACGGCTTCGAAGCGAGCCAAGTGGACGCCAGCCAAGATTCGCACTGGCAAACTCTCTTGACGCTGGTGCTTGCACCGCACCCCGATTTGCCCGCTGCCAAGAAACGAGTCCTGGAGTTGGACTATGGAATGGAAGACGGACAGGTCAAACTTCCATGCCGCCAAGCGTTTTTGTATTACACGCTGAGGCGTTTGGGCTTGCATACCAAGGAAGCACCCGACCCTCTCGCGCAGCAGATCACTTTAAAGAACCGCGATGAAATTCAACCCTATATTGATGCCTTGTCGGCCCAAAGCTGAACGCCCATGACAACTATTTTTGAACTGGTCAAAGACCCCTATGAGCGCAAGGCGCGCGTAATCCCAGGACTTCTTGTAGCGTTACCGCTGCTCGTTCCTTTGTTGTGCGTCTACGGCGCAAAGCACCCGGTACTTACAGGCGTGATCGGCTTGCTTGGTGGCTGCGGTGCCATTTATGCGCTTGCGAGCGTAGCTCGCGGGCGCGGGAAGAAGCTTGAAGAGATCCTGGTTGCAAGGTGGGGCGGTATGCCGACAACCATCGCGTTACGCCATCGCGACAAGTTTCTCGATGGTGTCAGCAAGCAGCGCTACCACACGGCGATCACGGCCAAGCTGGGCATCGCCATGCCAACGGCAGAAGAAGAATCAGCAAGCCCTGACAAGGCAGACGACATCTACGTTGGCGCCACAAAGCGGCTTCGCGAACTCACGCGTTCCAACAAGCAGCTCTTGCTGAAAGAGAACATCGCCTACGGATTTCACCGCAATATGCTGGCAATGAAGCCTGCCGGCATCGTGTCGTGCCTCCTGGGCATCGTCTACGGATTGCTGATTGCAAAGATTCTGCAGGTAGTACCTCCTCATTTTAACCTAGAGCACCTTGCCGATCCGGGGCTTGCCGCAGGCTTGACACTGCTCATTTCGCTGGCATTACTTGCCGCTTGGCTGCTGTATTTCGATCAGGGCGCGGTCAGACGGATGGGGTTCGTCTATGCAGAACGCTTGTTTGAGTGCTTGCCGTCTTTGCCTTCTTCGGCCCCGCGGAAAAGAGCCTCAAAACCGACTACGGACTGAGATTCAATGCTCTTTGCAAATAGGCGCGTAACTCCGCAGGAATGCTTGCCTATCGGCTGACTTCCGACGGGGGATGGTCACGCCTCTTGGCTGGCAGCCGCGTGATTGCGATGCAGGTCCGAAACCACCGCGATCAATCTGTTGATCGGTTCAGCCAGCCGCTTCGGCAAGACGCGATGCTGGGTATGGGTTTTCAAGTCGGCGATCCAGCGATGCGCAACCCACACGTCTTCTTCAGGGTGGTGGTTGTCTACGCCGTTGCAATACTTGTAGCCAACGAGCGAATCAGTGTGCGACAGCAGGATGCGCGCCATCGTCATGTGGAAGCGATGGGCCTGGAGATCCGCCGGGCCTTTGGGACGCGGCAGGGTCAGTCGTAGGCATCGCTGGCCGTTGAACTCGCTCCAGTCGGGGCCAACGACTTGTCCCGCGCGTTCCAGCATCTTGCGCGACTGTTCGTTCTTGCCATTGACCAAGGCAACGGCGACCGTACCCTTCGGGTACTCCAGCTTTTCGGCGAGCAGGTTCATCCAGCGCACCAACTTGTTCAGGGTCTCATCGTCGGCAAACACAAGGAACTGATGGCGCTGCTCGTCGTCCAGAAACGCCGGCAATTGCGCGTAGAGGGGGTACAGCAGGTCGTGGAGATAGATGTAGGTCTGCCGGCGTCCTTGCTCGTGGCTCCGCGTGGTCGCAGTCAATACCTGCCGTGCCCACTCGGGCGTGAGTTCGTCCAGCGTCATCTCGGTGATGTCGATGGAGATGAGCGGGAATCCGAGCGACTTCCCGATAAGAGCCTTGCGCCCGTCGAAGGCGTGGCCGAGTTCGATTTCAACGCCGCCCAGCACCATCGGTTCAGCCTGGACCGGGGGGCCGAGCACGGCAACGTCGAGCCGGAATTTGCTGCCGAATGGCGTCTCCAGGGGATGCTCGGTTGCCACCTGGTCGGCGCCGAGCAACAAGTTGCCTTCCAGCGGATAGTCCGACGCATCCATATCCTTGAACGCCCACGGCATCGCAAGCCCGGCATTCAAACGTCGTGAGAGTTCGGCCGCGACAAGTTCTTTCGCCCGCCGGTGTTCAGGACTTTCCTGCACGGCGCGCCATCGGCTGGCTTCTTCATCGTCGAAGTGCGCTTTGGGGTTAAAGGTGTGCTGGGCAGGAAGTACGCGGAAATGGGATCGCCGACGCAGCTTCCCGCTTTCAAAGGAGGGGCTGACCCATGTCACCATCTGGCGCTCTGCGCCTGGAGACACCAAGGGCCACAGCTTGCGCGCATGTTCCCGGCTGCGAACGTCGCGCGCGGCAATCGTGGTCTGGAAAATCCCTTTTCGAGAGAAGACAACGATCGCCTCGTCCATTCCTGTCTCTCACTTACGGCGATACGGCCGCTAATTTCGTGGTGCCATCCAGCTTGCGGTGAATCAGCGATACCAGCGTCAGGATGTCCAGTGCGTCCTGTTCGGACATGGGCCAATTCGTCTTGGGCGCATGGGCCAGCGGATTGCGCACGGCGCCAAATAAGCCGATCAGCAGGTTGGCAAAGCCTTTCTGCTCGCTCTTTTCGGACTCGGTGGTGAGCGGTCCCAAGGCGAGAACGGGTTGCTGGCCTGCGAATGCCTTGTTCACCAAGTCCGCGCCGTCGCCGTTCAGGCCCGACAGCAGGCGAATCCGCTCCGCAACACCTTTCGTTGCCTCGAACACGGCATGGAAGTAGTTTTCCTCCAGCAACTCGGCGCGGCAGTAGTTCAGCACTTCCGCATGGACGACGCGGCTTTCCAGTGCGGCCTTGAGTCGTCCCGCGCGGGCGCGGGCGGCATCAAGCGTCGTGGCCTTATCGGCGTGAGCAACCTTGCCGTCATCGCGCACGTAGAAACCGGAGAAGGCAAGGACGACATTGAGTTCGTCGCGCCGCCAAGCGAACGTCGCGGGATCGCGGGCGTAGTTCACCGGGTTCATCGCGCGGTTGATGAACATGATGAGATGGTTGCCGATCTGGTGGTGGTTCTGCGCACCGGCCAGCGCATTGAACAACCGCTTCCACTTTGTCATGCCGGGCGACGTGTCGGCAACCTCGATTTCCTGCAGCAGCCGCTCGATCTGTGTACCGCTCAGACCGCGTTCGGTATCGGCGAGCACGCGGCAGGCGGCTTCAAGATGCTGTGAGTTGAAAGGGGTAATTCGCGTCGCCAATGCCTGTCTCCCTCGTCAGGCATCAGATGATGGCCTGCAGGCCCTTGTCGGCGATGACGTTGAGCAGTTTGAGCGCTGGCCCCGTGGGATGGGTTTCGCCTTGTTCCCACTTGCGCACGGTCGAGGCCGACGTGTGTAGATGAAGAGCGAACACCGGCTGGCTAAACTTCAAGGCTTCACGCAGCCGCTTGATATCGAAAGCACTGAACTCCCGCACCGGCGGCGGGCAGATTGCGTCGAACTCGCGCATCGTTACCTTGCCGATCGCTCCCGCTTCGTGGAGCGCGGCCAGATCGCCACGCAGGGATTCAATGATCTTGCTCACAATGCACCTCCAATAACACGCCTGACTGCAACGCCTTCGACAATGCTTCGGCGGACAGTTCCAGGAACACCTTGCCGGCGAATTGCAGTGCCTTCTTCTCGTCCTGCGTAATGTTCGCCTTGTCGCTCTTGGGGAACCCATGCAGGAACACATAGCGGCTGCCGATCCGGGCCGACAATAACGTGCGGTAGCCGCCACTCTTGCCACCACCAGGGCGGGCAACCCGTTTCTTGTAAAGGAAGCCGCCCAAGTCCGCGTCAATCAGACCGCTTTCCATCTCCTGAACCGCTTTGCACAAGGCGGCATCGGACAGCTTTTCGCCCGCCTGCCACCGCGCAAAATCCTTTCGTTTGAGGATGCGCGTCATCTTGACCTTCAAACTATACCCGAAACGGGCACACTTTTCCAGTGCTTAGTACGATACGCAGGCGGTGATGGCCACTGAGCCAATTGTCGTAGCGGTGATACGACAATTGGGGCGGCAAGGTGGATTGCTGGCCTCTGATCATGCGGTCACCTCTTTCGGTTCTTGATGCATGCTGACGACCGACTTGCGTCGATTCGCCACCAGTTCGGCGGCTTCCCGCACGGGCTTGTCCTCGGTGTGGACGTAGCGCATGAACATCACCACGGTCTTGTGCGCCGTCAGGGCCATGCCGACCTTGACCGGGATACCCGAATTGGCAATGTCGGTCGCCGAGCGGTGGCGGATGCCGTGCGTCCCCACATGCGTTGCCCCCGCCGCTTTGAGCGCACGGCTCCAGCCGCCGTAATACTCGCCCGTGGTCAGGTGTTGCCCTGGATGGCGCGGCGACGGCAGGACGTAAGGATTGCCTTCCTGCCTCGGCGCCGTCGAAAGCAGCCGGTAGGCTTCCTCGCTGATGGGCTTGGACATACCGCCGGTCTTGCTGTCAGGCCAGACGACGCGGCGGTTTTCCAGATCGATCCATTCCCATTCGAGCGAGACGATTTCGCCACGGCGGCCGGCAAACTCGAATTGCAGGCGGATCGCCAACGGGATGACGTAGTTCTCCAGCCCCTCGGCCTCGATCTTGTCGAGCTGCCGGAAAAGTTTTCCCATGTCCTCGTCGCTGATAAGGTGGGTGGACTTGCCGGCAGGGAACATTGGGACATGGCGGCAGGGATTGGTGCCGTCAGGCCGATAGCCCCACACCTCAGCCAAATTGAACATCTTGCGCAGGATGCTGAACGCCTTGTTCGCCTCGGTCTGCTTGTAGGAAAGCTTTTCCATCAGTCCGGCAATGTCAGGCCGCTTCACGTCGTGGACCTTCTTGCGGCCCAACAACGGGATGATGCAGCGGTCGATGACACCTTGATAGCCGACTCGGGTGCTGGGCTTGTTGCGCTTCTTGGAGTGGTCCTCCATGAACTTCTTGCACAACTCTTCGACGGTGGGCGCTTTGCGTGCTTCCGTCTTGGCTGCGCCGGGATCACCACCCCGGCGTACCTGGGCCAGCCATTCTTGCGCGAGCGAACGGGCCTGTTCGACGGTCAGTTCCCCGTACTGACCCAAGGCGGGCTTGCGGCGCTCGCCAGCGTTCGTCCGGTACTGGAGCATGAACACCTTGCGGCCCGACGGGGTAATCTTGCACAAGAAGCCGGGAACCAACGTATCCCGGAGTTCGACGGCCTGCGCCTGGGGGTGTGCCGCATCGACAGCGGACTTGGTGAGTTTGATTTTTGCCATGATGACTCCTTGGAAAGACCCGGTTCCCAGGAGCCTTCTAGGGGCCAGTAGAGGGAAAGTCAGGTCAAGTTTCGGAAAGCACCGGCATATGATGAACTCGCCTAAGTCATTGATAAACCTGCTGTATCAAGCCTTGGCGTAGTCCAGCGCAGTACCGGGCTGGAGTCATGGTGAAATAAAAAAGGCGCCCTAAGACGCCTTTTTTATTGCCAAGTAGATTAACCTATTCCACGCTGGATTTTAGGTTCTGCAAACCGCTTTTATAAAACTCACTAATCGCAGTGATGGCGGTATCGTCATTTAATGACTCTGGTTCGTGATGTTTTCCAGTGTATGCCCGGAAAAACTTTGCTAACCAAGTGACTTTGGTCCGATCACCCTCGGCTTCAACCGTTACCCAAGACTTATATTTGCTTACAGGCACAGCCGGGACATCGAATGAATGCCCTTCATATTCAATTTGATCAACAACACTAATCTCATCAATTTGATACATGTAGGTCATAGATGCGTCATCAAATTTCTTGAGTGTTTCGTTAATAGTGGCGCCACCTTTCAGTGTCAGGACACGGGTTGCCCCTTTTTCATTCCCACCGGTTGCTTCAGTTGCTTCAATAGCTGGGTGCCATTTATGCAAGCTGTCGAAGTCTTTAATGGCAGCCCAAACCGTTTCGGGGGAGGCATTTATGAGAATCGTTTCTTCTACTTGTAACCGGCTAGCACCATGAGCAAACACAACTGCGGGAAGCAGAAGTAACCCTGTTAACAAGCTTTTAAACAAAGCGTTCATGCATTTTCCTTATCGTCTTAATATTGATGGTTGCTGGGAATCAGCAACCGTTAAACTAACACTTAAACTCCCATATTTCTATGGGAGTTTCTCATGAATGAATGGCTTGTTCGATAATGTTTTGTTCGAGGTGGGGGGCAAAATAGCGGATGAAGGCGTAGCTGAATTGGCGAAGGTGACTGCCTTTGCGAATACCCAAATGCGTCGTGCTAGGCTGAAACAAGTTACTGGCGTCAATCGCAACTAAAGGCTTATCTTTTTTGGCATCAAAAGCCATGCTGGCGATGATGCCGATGCCAAGGCCCAACTCGACATAAGTTTTAATCACGTCGGCGTCGGTTGCCGTGAAAATAACATTCGGCTTTAAGCCTTTTTCAATAAAGGCCTGATCCTGCTGGGCACGTCCGGTAAAACCCATGACATAGGTCAAAATCGGATACTCAGCAATATCAGCCAATTTGGGTTTTTTAATTTTAGCCAGTGGGTGCGACGGTGGCATCACGATGGTTCGATTCCATTGATAGCAGGGCAAGATGGCCAGATTATCGAATTGGGACAAGCCTTCGGTGGCAATGGCCATATCGACTTTGCCAGTTGCTGCCATTTCAGCCACTTCGGGTGGCGTTCCTTGCACCATATTTAAATGGACATTGGGAAAATCACGCGCGAATTGATGGATGGCAGGCGGTAATGCATAACGTGCCTGTGTGTGCGTTGTCCCAATTGATAGCGTACCTTGAAATTCATTACGGTTATCAGCAGCAAGAGATTTTAAGTTATCAACCGCTTGCAGCACCTGCTCCGCCGTATCGATAACAGCTTGACCGAGTGGGGTAATCGCGGTCAGACGTTTACCATGGCGTTCAAATATCTGTAGTCCCAATTCGGTTTCCAGTGCCTGGATCTGATTACTGACACCCGGTTGTGAAGCAAAAAGGGATTGCGCCGCCGCTGAAATACTCAATTGTTGTCTGGCGACTTCACGCACATATTTGAGTTGCTGTAATTTCATGGCTTATTCGGGATAGTTATCAAGATAAGCCCATATTATTAACTCAGCTAATATTTAACAAGCTAGATGGCGTATTGCTGAACCGCTGGCTGTTTGACGTTTTGTCGACTTTGACAAGCGACATCACATGGATGCCAGACAGGGTCGATGAATCCGGATGTGTTTGGTTTTTGGATAGCAATGTTTAGACGTTCGACCTGCGGTTGGCTGCCCACCGAAGCGCTATTTATTGCAGTAAGCAGGGTCGCTGTAATTAAACCGGAGAACAGCATTGTTGAAATCAGCAGTAACTGGTAACGCGTCATAACAGCCTCATTGCAGTGTAAAAACTAACTGAGTGACACTGTGGCGAAATACTTGTGAAAGCGATGTGAATGAGATTTTTGTGAAAAAGCAATATCAGGGGCTGGTTTTTTTAAACGAGATACCCCATTTCAGATACAGTCTCTATATAAAAATTATCTATAATGATAGAAGCTAATATTCGTTGAATTAATAATATGAGCTGATAGAATTCCCGCTTTTCTGTTGGTTGAGGCAGATTTTATGGAATGGGGGTTTTTAGCGGCAGGACTTTTTGTCGGCATCATGGTCGGTATGACCGGTGTTGGCGGTGGTTCATTAATGACGCCCATTTTAATCTTCGGATTTGGCATTCAGCCCGTGATTGCTGTTGGTACTGATTTGTTGTTTGCGGCGATTACTAAAGCGGGTGGCATATGGGCGTATTGGCGGCACAGTGTTGTGGTTTGGCCGGTGGTTGTGAAACTGGCAGCGGGCAGTATACCGGCGACGCTTTTGACGCTCTGGTATTTGAGCCAGGCCGGTATTGAAGATGGTAGTCACAATGAACTGATTACCAACGCACTAGGGGTTGCGTTGATTCTGACCTCCAGCGCACTGTTACTAAAAAACTGGCTGGGCGGCATATTGCAAGCCCGTGCGGGCCACCCGATTGTGAATGCCTTATATAAGTTGCGTGAAGACGAGCAACATAAAACACTGGCCACCATTATCACCGGTGCCGTTATTGGCGTGATGGTAACGCTGTCGTCGGTTGGTGCCGGAGCGTTAGGCGCGGTGGCGCTCTTGTTTTTGTATCCACGTATGAAAGGTGTCGAAATTGTGGCGACGGATATTGCCCACGCCGTCCCTTTGACTGCGGTCGCTGGTTTAGGGCATTCAGCCGTCGGTACAGTAAACTGGGAATTGCTGGGATGGCTATTGATGGGATCGTTGCCAGGTATTTATATCGGCAGTCACTTGGGGGTGCGTATTCCGGATAAATTGATGCGTACTGTTTTGGCCATCATTCTGATTGCGGTGGGGGTAAAATGTCTACTTTGACGAACAGCGTTGATTTATCCATGTTCGGTTGTCCCGTTCACAAGCAAAAGGCACTGGCCGCAGCGCAACAGTTGTCTGCTGGTGAATCTGTTGTTCTGCGGGTCAATCAAGATGCGGTCAGTACTATCATGATGCACTTAACGACAGAAGGGTTTCTTTGTGAACCAGGTGAATCTGGGGTATTAACAACGGATATCAAAGTGACCGCCGATGGCTGAGATCACGGAAAAATTACAAATTAAGATTGATGCGGCAATCGCTTTGCTGAAAGATATTGAGGCAAATTATTCGCCTGCAGTGTTAGCGACCAGCTATGGCGCAGAAGATATGGTTTTAACCGATTTGATCAATAAACACGCGCCGGCTATCGAAATTTTTACGCTGGATACCGGACGCTTGCCTGATGCAACCGGTGAGTTAATGCAAATTGTGAAAACGCACTATCAAAATGATGTGCAAGTTTATTATCCTGAAACGGCAAGCATTGAAGCATTTGTTACTCAAAATGGACCAAATGCGTTTTATGACAGCGTAGAGTTGCGTAAAACCTGTTGTGGCATTCGTAAAGTGGTGCCATTGCAACGCGCCCTTTCTGGGAAAAAAGCTTGGTTGACAGGCATGCGTCGTTCTCAGTCCGTGACCCGTGCCGAGTTGCCGGTGTCAGAGTGGGATGCCGATCATGAATTACAGAAATTTAGCCCTTTGACCGATTGGTCGAACGGGGAAGTCTGGAAATATCTTCGGGCTTTTGAAGTACCCTATAACAAGCTGCATGATGAGGGCTATGCCAGTATCAGCTGTGCGCCTTGCACACGGGCGATTACGCCGGGTGAGGATATTCGTGCGGGCCGCTGGTGGTGGGAAAATCCAGAAAGCAAAGAGTGTGGCCTGCATGTTAAGGCCAATTAAATCTAGAGATTAATGATGACCGAAAAAAAACTGACGCATTTAAAACAGCTGGAAGCCGAAAGCATCCATATTATGCGAGAGGTGGCGGCCGAATTTGAAAACCCGGTAATGCTTTATTCAATTGGCAAAGACTCGGCAGTCATGCTGCACCTTGCCATGAAGGCATTTTCTCCAGGTAAGCCGCCGTTTCCGTTGATGCATATTGATACCACCTGGAAATTTAAAGAAATGATTAAATTCCGGGACAATCGGGCAAAAGAGCTTGGTCTTGACTTGATTGTGCATACCAATCAGGAAGGCAAAGCGGCGGGCATTAACCCCTTCGATCATCCCCGTTACACCGATATTATGAAAACGGATGCACTGAAGCAGGCATTAACACAGCACGGCTTTGATGCGGCTTTTGGTGGTGCGCGGCGTGATGAAGAAAAATCCCGCGCCAAAGAGCGGGTGTATTCTTTTCGGGATAAAAATCATCGCTGGGATCCGAAAGCACAACGACCTGAACTATGGAACATCTACAACAGTAAAGTGAATAAAGGGGAAAGTATTCGTGTTTTCCCGTTATCCAACTGGACCGAGCTGGATATCTGGCAATACATCTATCTGGAACAAATTCCGATTGTACCGTTGTATTACGCGGCAGAGCGGCCCGTCGTCAATTACAACGGTTTGACCATTATGGTGGATGACGACCGGATGCGGATTCCTGAGGGCGAGCAGGTACGCATGGAAAAGGTGCGCTTTAGAACACTTGGCTGTTATCCCCTGACCGGCGCCGTGAAATCAGAAGCGGATACCTTGACCGATATTATTCAGGAAATGTTGTTGACCACAACTTCTGAGCGCCAGGGTCGGGCAATTGACCATGATCAAGGCGGATCGATGGAAAAGAAAAAACAAGAGGGCTATTTCTAAGATGATTAAGGACAGTTCCTATCAAACCGACAGCTTAATCGCCACGGATATCGAAGCCTACTTAAAGCAACATGAAAACAAGGAGTTACTCCGTTTTCTGACCTGTGGCAATGTTGATGATGGTAAAAGTACGCTGATTGGTCGCTTATTGCATGATTCCAAAATGATTTATGAGGATCAACTGGAAGCGGTTACCCGCGATAGCGCTAAATCAGGTACCACCGGTGATCAAGTTGATCTGGCCTTGCTGGTGGATGGACTGCAAGCCGAGCGTGAGCAGGGTATTACTATCGATGTTGCCTATCGTTATTTCTCAACAACTAAACGTAAATTCATTATTGCGGATACGCCAGGCCATGAACAGTACACGCGCAATATGGCAACAGGCGCTTCGACTTGCCAGCTGGCGGTGATTTTGATCGATGCGCGTCATGGTGTGCAAACTCAGACACGTCGCCATAGTTTTATTGCGTCATTACTGGGTATCAAGCATGTGATTGTCGCTGTCAACAAGATGGATTTAATGGACTACAGTGAGCAGGTTTATAACGATATTCGTAAGACCTATAGCGAATTTGCACGCGAACTGGAAATTTCGGATATTCACTTTGTACCCATGTCGGCATTGGTTGGTGATAATGTCGTGAATCGCAGTGAAAACATGCCTTGGTATGATGGCGAAACCATGATGTCTTTGCTGGAAAATATTGAAGTCGATCAAGATGCGAATACCGATGATCTTCGTTTTCCGGTTCAATTCGTTAACCGGCCTAATCTCAATTTCCGTGGCTACTGCGGCACACTCTCTGCAGGTGTGTTAAGACCGGGAGATGCGGTCACGGTGTTGCCATCGGGTAAGGAAAGTACCGTTAAATCAATCGTAACCTATGATGGTGAGCTTGATTTTGCCGTGCCGGGTGAGGCCGTAACAATAACGCTTCGCGATGAAATCGATGTTAGTCGTGGCGATATGATTGTCCATCGTGATCATCAACCCCATGTTTCGAGCCATTTCAAAGCGATGATGGTCTGGATGACTGAGCAGCCATTGGTTGCTGGCAAACAATATAGTATTAAAGTGGGCGTCGCTGACAGCACTGGCGTGATGAATGGCATTGATTATCAGATTGATGTCAACACGTTGCAGCACAAACAAACGGATGCATTAAAGCTGAATGAAATTGGCTTGTGCGAGTTTGCCTTGAACAAGCCAGTGGTTTTCGATGCTTATCAGCGTAACCGCCACACTGGTGCCTTTATCGTGATTGATCGACTGACCAATGTCACTATCGGCGCGGGTATGATTACAGAATCAGTGACGGCTGAAGGTGATACCGTCAGCCACGGTGATTTTTCGGCCTTTGAGCTGGAACTCAACGCCTTGATACGCAAGCATTTCCCACACTGGGATGCCAAAGATTTAAGTCAACTTTAGATATTGTCCATGCAAACAAGCCAGTCCCGGGCTGAGCCGGGGCTGGCTTTTTTTGTGCCTTTTCTCCTGATTGATCCAGGTTTTCTTTTCTGCGTTAAGATTTATTTTCACGTGCTCTGGCTATGCCAGCCTGTGATGAGAATAAAAATTGCCAACAAATTAATCGTTAAAAACGATTAATTGATAATTAATTATTTGTTATACAGATTATTTTCGCAGTGTTAAGTTGAAGTTAAGTAACCAAGATGGAAATAAATTAACCATTTAGGTCTTAATTTACTCAGAGGAGAGATGGCATGAATGAAAATAAACAAAACATGGGCAAATGTCCGTTTGGCCATGGTGGCGTAACGGAAAGTGGCAAGTCCAATGTAAATTGGTGGCCTGAGGCCTTAAATCTGGATATTTTGCACCAGCACGATACCAAGACTAACCCCATGGATGTCGACTTTGATTATCGCACCGAAGTGCGCAAACTCGATTTCGACCAGCTTAAAAAAGATCTGCACGCTTTGATGACCGATAGTCAGGACTGGTGGCCGGCTGACTGGGGCCATTATGGTGGCTTAATGATTCGTTTGTCATGGCATGCCGCAGGCACCTACCGGTTGGCAGATGGCCGCGGTGGCGGTGGCACTGGCAGTCAACGCTTCGCACCACTCAACTCATGGCCCGATAATGTAAGCTTGGACAAAGCGCGGCGCTTGTTGTGGCCGATAAAGAAAAAGTACGGCAACAAACTGTCGTGGGCAGATTTAATGATTCTGGCCGGTACAGTTGCTTATGAAAGTATGGGCCTGCCAGCCTATGGCTTTTCTTTTGGCCGTGAAGACATCTGGCACCCGGAGAAAGATATCTATTGGGGGGCAGAGAAAGAGTGGCTGGCACCATCCGACAGTCGTTATGGTGATCTGGAAAAGCCGGATACGATGGAAAATCCGTTGGCAGCGGTGCAAATGGGACTCATCTATGTGAACCCGGAAGGCGTGAATGGCCAGCCGGATCCATTAAAAACCGCAGAACAAGTACGCGTGACCTTTGCCCGTATGGCGATGGATGATGAGGAAACAGTCGCATTGACCTGCGGCGGACATACGGTCGGTAAATGCCATGGTAATGGCAATGCAGATGAGTTAGGAGCTGAGCCTGAAGCCGCAGATGTGACAGAGCAGGGATTCGGCTGGAAAAACGCAAATCAAACCGGCGTGGGAAGGTACGCGGTTACCTCAGGTATTGAAGGTGCCTGGACGACGCATCCTACGCAATTTGACATGGGCTATTTCGAGTTGCTGTTCGGTTATGAGTGGCAATTGAAAAAAAGCCCTGCCGGGGCATGGCAGTGGGAGCCGGTCGATATCAAAGAGGACGATAAACCCGTAGATGTGGCAGATCCCGCCATTCGTCATAATCCCATCATGACCGATGCGGATATGGCGATGAAAATGGATCCGACTTATCGTGCGATTTGTGAAAAGTTCATGGCGGATCCTGAGTATTTCAAAGCTTGTTTTGCGCGTGCCTGGTTCAAACTGACACACCGTGATTTAGGGCCAAAAAGTCGTTATATCGGTCCTGAAGTGCCAGCCGAAAACCTGATTTGGCAGGATCCCATTCCAGCAGGTAATACCGATTATTCGGTTGAAGTAGTGAAACAGAAAATTGCCGAAAGTGGACTGAGTATTGCGGATAGAGTGAGCACAGCCTGGGATAGCGCCCGTACCTACCGTGGTTCAGATATGCGTGGCGGTGCGAATGGTGCCCGTATTCGTCTGGCACCACAGAGGGATTGGCAAGGTAATGAACCTCAGCGCTTGGCTAAGATTCTCAGCGTGTATGAGAAAATCTCTGCCGAAACTGGTGCCAGTGTGGCCGATATCATCGTACTAGCTGGTGGCCAAGCTATCGAAGAAGCGGCGAAAGCGGCCAATGTTGATGTGCTTGTGCCATTCTACAAAGGACGTGGTGATACCACACAGGAGATGACCGACATTGATTCTTTTGAGCCGTTGGAACCGGTAGCCGATGGCTTCCGTAACTGGCTGAAGCAAAATTATGTCGTCAAACCGGAAGAGTTGTTGCTGGATCGGGCTCAGTTGATGGGGCTGACGGCACCGGAAATGACGGTGCTTATCGGTGGGTTGCGGGTGTTGGGTAGCAATCATGGCGGTACCAAGCATGGTGTCTTTACCGATCAAGAAGGTGTTCTGAGTAACGACTTTTTCGTCAATCTGACCGATATGGCGAACAGCTGGAAACCGGCCGGGCAGAACCTGTATGACATCTGTGATCGCAAAACTGGCGTGAAAAAATGGACAGCGACCCGCGTGGATTTAGTGTTTGGTTCCAACTCGGTTTTGCGTTCCTACGCTGAAGTTTACGCGCAGGATGATGCTAAAGAGAAGTTTGTGAACGACTTCGTCAAAGCCTGGGCTAAAGTGATGAATGCGGATCGCTTTGATTTGAACTAACCGACATGAGATAGGGGCCGCTTTGACTGGCGTGCCCCGATTCTCTTTTAGTTAGTGATCATATTTTTCTGGGCAAAACAGATATAAAGTTGCACTACTCCAAGTGATGTTGACCGGCAAACCTCAAAAATAAGCTTGAATACACTGCCACGCCTCAAGTTTTTGCTGGAAACGCATTGCGGCATGAGCGGGGCTGGTGGATGGTAGTTTTTTCAGTATCGGTACGGATGACAGGTCTTTCAGCACTGCACGACAAAACAGCTGTTCGGCTTTCGCGCCATTAAAGCAGATGGCCTGAATATCTGGGTTTTGTCTCAGAAATCCGCCGAAATCATTGATCTCCATGGTACGGCTATCGATATGCTGATCCAGGCTGCCAGGTCGATAACAGGATTTTAGTACATCCCACACGGCAATTTGATGAGCGATTAACTGTTGGCAGCGTTCGACATAATTCAGTTCTGAATTAAAACCAAATAGCTGCGCCATGATAGGCCAAAACGCATTGCGTGGATGCGCGTAATATTGTTGTTGTCGTAACGATTCCAGCCCGGGCATGGAACCCAGAACCAGTATTCTGGTATCAGTTCCAACGATGGGTGGAAAACTATAGCTGAGAGGGGTATCAGACATTTACTGGTATAGCTGGCCCTGATGTCGAATCCAGCCATGCGGGTGTCGATTGGCAGGATCATGATGGGTCCAATGCATGATCCCGCCACGATCATTCCAAACGTATTCACCATACAGACTCACTTCATCACCTACCTGTAATTGGTCAACACGGGGTGCCAGATCGATATTATGGGCAACCAGCAAGGTCAGCCCGCTGGGCAGGGAAATAATAAAACGCTGATGTCGACTACCTTTATTGTCATCCGCCAGGATTTTGCTGACGGTGCCGGAGACTTCCAGTTGGACGTCAGACCGGCGCTGGGCAAACAACGTATCAGCGCTCAACCCGGCATTGCTGGCGGAAGGTGCCTGAGGCGTGGTATCGGTTTCGTAAATGTTGCCAAAAACGATGACCAGAATAAAACCGGCAATCAACCAGATTCGGTTTAGGGATCGTGATGATTTACTCATGATGTCTCCGCTATATAGAGGCATTAATATGCCATAAAAACGGCGGCACATGACCTGTGGTTATTCGCTTTCGTTATTAAGTAGCATCGTTATAATAAGTCGATAACTTTTTCCTCATTCATTAACCGAACAACGCCAATGCTTCAAAGATTATTACGACCCACAAAACCTTACTTCAACTTTGCTGGTGAATAATGGCTGTTTATGCGATTGGAGATGTGCAGGGTTGTTTGTATGAATTAGTGCAGTTGCTTGAACAACTGAACTTTGACTTGGAGCGCGATGAGGTTTGGTTTGCGGGTGACTTGGTTAACCGCGGGCCACAATCTGCCGACACTTTGCGGTTTATTCGAAGCTTGGGGCGCAATGCCAAGGTGGTATTGGGTAATCACGATTTGCATCTGGTTGCGCAGGCGGCCGGTATTAAAGAACACCAGCACCGACTCGATACCATAGATAATGTATTAACAGCCGATGACGCCGATGAATTAATCTGCTGGCTGAGAAAACAGCCACTTTTCCATCATGATGCCGCGCTTGGTTTTTCCATGGTGCATGCAGGGCTGCCGCCACAATGGACGATTGCGGAAGCGATGGAACGTGCCGCTGAGGTCTCTGCCGTTTTACGCAGTGATGACTGGCAAGATTTTTTTCATCATATGTACGGGAATAAACCTAAATATTGGTCGGCGACGTTGACGGGCTGGGATCGGCTTCGCTACATCACCAATTGTTTTACTCGGCTTCGTTATTGTCATCACGATGGTGCGCTGGCCTTGAAATTCAAAGGTTCGCCAGAGGCAAGACCTGATGGTCAACAACCCTGGTTTGCCATGCCAAATCGGGCGAGTGCCAATGATCGGATTGTGTTTGGACATTGGTCGCAGTTAGGCACAGGTCAATATGGCAATGCTTTTTCATTGGATAGTGGCGCAGTATGGGGGGAAAAGCTGACCGCGCTCCGCCTTGATGCATTGCCTTGGCAATGGACGGAAGTCATAGCGCATCCCTCAGGTCGTGTGATTCAGACACCGTTATCACGAGCAAAGGTAATGGATTAACCCTGCTTTGTTTAGGCAAAGCTTGTTCAAAAACAGTACAATATTTCGTTATTTTTTTCGGGAACAGTGACAATGAGCAATATCAACACCTTTTCGGGTGACTTTTCGGCAAAAGGCATGCGGGTTGGCATCGTCGCCGGGCGCTTTAATGAGTTTGTCGTTAGCAGCCTTATTGATGGCGCAGTTGATACTTTGTTACGACATGGTGCCAGTGAAAAAGATATTGAGATTGCGCGTGTTCCCGGCGCGGTAGAAATTCCCTTAGCCGTCAAACGAATGGGTCAAACTAAAAAATATGACGCCATTATTGCCTTAGGCGCGGTTATTCGTGGTGGGACGCCGCATTTTGATTATGTTGCCGGCGAGTGTTCCAAGGGACTTGGGCAATTAAATCTGGAACTGGACATGCCAGTCTCTTTTGGTGTGTTGACGGTGGACAGTATTGAACAAGCCATCGAACGATCAGGGACCAAAGCAGGCAATAAGGGGGCAGAAGCGGCCATGGGTACGATTGAAATGGTCAATGTGTTACGCCAAATCGGAGCTGCAAAATAGTGGCAGCCGGTTTACCGAGAACGCAGGCGCGTCGGGCGGCAGTGCAGGCCCTGTATCAGGCTCAGGTTAACGATCAGGCGCCAGAAAAAGATGCATTGGAATTTGTGACCGCAGAATATGCCGATAAAATTGATAAGGCCTATTTTCAGCAATTAGTTGCCGGTGTCATCGCCGAACAAACAATCATTGATGAAGCGCTTGCTCAGGCGGTGGATCGGTCATTAACAGCGATAGATCCGGTTGAGCTTTCTATTTTAAGACTGGCTATTTACGAGTTTATGTATCGGCTCGACATTCCCTATCGAGTTATCTTGAATGAAGCGGTGGAGCTAGCGAAATCCTTTGGTGGAGAGCAAGGCCATCGTTACGTTAATGGGGTTTTGGATAAGGTTGGCGCGCGCGTTCGGGAGGCCGAGTATCAAGCCGCCAAAGCCAGAAAAAATTCATCTCGCCACTAGCGCGGCGCGTCAATGGCAGAGCAGGCCGAGTTTTCGCTTATTGATAAATACTTTGCTGAATTGACGCAGCAGCGCGCAGATATTGCGCTTGGCATTGGCGATGACTGCGCCCTGATAAAACCACAACCTGCCACCTGTTTGGCAACCTCGGTTGATACGCTGGTGAGTGGTGTGCATTTTTTCCCTGATGTGTCGCCTTTCCGTTTGGGTCGAAAAGCACTGGCCGTGAATTTGAGTGATCTCGCTGCGATGGGCGCGCAGCCGGCTTTTTTTACGCTGGCGCTCAGTTTGCCAAAAATTGATGAAGCCTGGTTAGCCGAGTTTGCTGCTGGACTGGCTGATTTGGCGCTTGAGCAAAAAGTGCAATTGGTTGGTGGCGACACAACCAGAGGACCGCTTTCCATCACTATTCAGGCGAGTGGTTATGTCAGTGAAGCGTCTGCGTTTCGTCGCGCTGCCGCCCAAGTTGGTGATCTGATATTGGTCAGCGGTACGCTCGGTGATGCGGGAGCGGGTCTTGCTATCCGTCAGCAAACACTGGATACCTCATTGATATCTGAGGCAGATCAAGCCTATTTGCTTGACCGTCTCGAACGACCCCAGCCAAGAAATGCTTTGGCGCTGGCACTGAGGGGAAGCGTGCATGCCGCCATTGATATTTCAGACGGTTTGCTGGCGGATTTACGCCATATTTTGACGGCAAGTCATCTGGGGGCAGAGCTTGATTTAGCAGCGTTACCCCTATCCTCAGCGCTAAAGCAGCTTTCTGATGACATGACGCTGTCATTGGCCTTAACGGCGGGTGATGACTATGAACTGTGTTTGACCATGTCAGAGACGGCATTTTCTGATCTACCCGCCGATATTGCACAGCAATTGACGCCGATAGGCCGTATTTGTCAGACACCCGGCATTCACTTTTTGGGCAAGCAACTGCCGGTTAATCTGAATCGGGAAGGATATGACCATTTCCAAGTCTAAGGTGACATTTCTTGCGTTATTGAAGCGCCCGACAGTATGGTTGGCGTGTGGGTTTGGATCTGGCTTGGCCCCCAAAGCGCCAGGTACGGCAGGGACTTTAGCGGCAATTCCAATTTACTTGCTGATCGCAAATTGCCCGGCATGGTTGTATCTAATACTGCTAGTTATTGGTCTGTTTGTGGGCGTATGGTGGAGCCAATCAGCGATTCATTTTTTTCAGAAAAAAGATCCGCCTGAAGTTGTCTGGGATGAAATTATCGGCTTTTTGGTGACCATGTTTATGGCGCCATCAGGTTGGTTGTGGATTGTGGTCGGCTTTTTGTTGTTTCGGTTGTTTGATATTTGGAAACCTTGGCCGGTGCGTTGGGCAGACCGGTGTTTAACTGGTGGCTGGGGGATTATGCTCGATGACGTGATTGCGGGTATTTATGCGGCGATCATTTTGCAGCTATTGGCCATAAGCTTTACTTAACTGCAGAGGGCTGAGCGAGACAAAACTCGCTCAGCCGAATCATTAATCAAGCGTGTGATTTTGAGTACCGTGCTGTGCGATTTTCAAGGCGCCCATCATGGCGGCAATACGCCCGGTTTCATGCCAGTCCTTGCCATGCAGAATGCCGTGTAAAAGACCAGCCCGGTAGGCATCACCACAACCCGTCGGATCAACAACCCGTGTTGCGGTTTGGCAGGCAATATCAATTTTTTCGCGATCCGCATAAATTGTCGAACCTTGTGCGCCGCGGGTAATGATTAAGGCTTGAACCCGTTCAGCGATTTCTTGTTCAGATAAGCCCGTCCGGTTCATGTATAACTGCGCTTCATAATCGTTCAGAGCCAAGTAGCTGGCTTGTTCGGTAAATTGAAGTAACTCTTCTCCATTAAACATCGGCAGACCCTGACCCGGGTCAAAGATGAATGGAATACCGGCCGCTGCCAGATCTTTTGCGTGTTGAACCATGCCGTCGCGACCATCCGGGGCAACAATTGCCAATTTGATGTTCTTGGCTTCATGAATTGAGGTTTCGTGAGCCAGATTCATGGCGCCTGGATGAAATGCCGTTATCTGATTATCGTCAATATCGGTAGTAATGTAGGCTTGCGCGGTATAGTGCCCTTGCTTGACATGAACATGCTGGCGATTGATGTCATGTTTGTCCAACCAGTCGGCATAAGGACTAAAATCTGTCCCAACTGATCCCATCGGGATTGGCTCATCGCCGAGTAATTTCAAGTTATAGGCAATATTACCGGCACAGCCGCCAAATTCACGACGTAATTCAGGTACCAGAAAGGCGACATTAAGCATATGCACTTTGTCTGGCAAAATATGGTTTTTAAACTGGTCCGGAAACACCATAATATTGTCATAAGCAAAAGAACCGCATATCAGAACGGACATTATTCAACCTCATTAATTATTAGTTGCTTGGCATCGGCATGGATAACCAGTTTACCCTGTAAAAATGCCTGTAACTTGCGGCCAACAATTTGTTTTCGCCACCCTTTCAGTAAGGGTATTGTTGTTTCGCCGCGGACCAGTTTTTCGATATCTTTTCGTGTTGCCACCGCCGCGGGTGAAATGGCTTGTTCATCACAAAACTGTCGTAATAATGCCATTAACGCATCCAGCAAAGCTTCTTGCTGGTTAGTGAGTGGCTCAGGTTTTAGCATAACCGGCCAGTCTGCTTTGGGAATTTGACTGGCTTTTTCCAGTACGTCGAGGATGGCTTGACCATGGCGGTCAATATCGCGCGGCTCCAGTCCTCGGATTTGACTGAGTTTCGTTAAGCTATCGGGCGCAAAACGGGCCAAATCCAGCATCACATCATCTTTTAATATCCAGCGACGTGGACGATTTCGTTGTATCGCATTGCGTTCACGCCATGCGGCGAGTTGCTGTAGATTAGCCAGTTGCCGAGGTTTAAGTTTGCCGGCACCGCGAATTTTTCGCCAGATCGTCTCCGGATCGGCTTGATAGGTTTGTGGGTCTGACAATGCCGCAAAATCGTCTGCTAGCCAATGTGTTCTATTAAGCTCTGTCAGACTTTGCTGCATTTGATGATAAAGACTTCTCAAATAGCGAACATCGTCTGCTGCATAATCTAACTGTGCCGTGGATAAAGGTCGAGCTGTCCAGTCAGTGCGGGAGTGGGCTTTATCCAGATCCACATTCAAGACAGTTTTTACCAAATTACCATAGCCAACCTGTTCTCCTAATCCCAGAACACTGGCGGCCAGTTGAGTATCAAATATCGTGTCAGGTAGCTGCTGACGATGCATCAGCAGTAGTTCCAGATCCTGTCTGGCCGCATGAAAAACCAGCGTCATCTTCGGCTGGTAAAGCACATCAAACAGGGGTGTCAGATCATCAATTGCCAAGGGATCAATACAGGCAATAACGTCGTCATTGGCAATCTGAATCAAACATAACTGAGGGTAATAGGTTTTTTCTCGCAGAAACTCGGTATCAACAGCGAGCCACGAGCTATTTTGTATTTGCTGGCAAAAATCAAGGAGTCCTACCGGTGTATCTAGGTATAAAACCGTCATAATTCAACGCAAAAATTAGACAGTATACGGGTTTTAACCGGATGGGTGACTGAAACGAACTTCGTCCAGCATCTCAAGAATAGTATCGACAATGATTTGAGGTTGTTGTTGTGGGATTGCATGGCCGCTTTTGTGGGCAAATAAATGACGACTGTTGCTGGTTAGGTGCGTCAATTCACGCTGTAAATCGATCCAAATTTTTTCACGTAATTGTAAGGCAGGATCGCCCGTCCATTCAGGTTGACCTCGACTAATGATGACCAAAGGTATTTCAGGAAAATCGGCTAATTGACCTACCTGTTTAGCACTTAATGACATAGATGTAATTTCAGCGCGGGCTGCAAAAAAACTTCGTTCTTTAAGCGCTTGTGGTTTGTCCGATGAGAAAGTGTCGACGGTCCCTTTTGGCAGGATGATTACACTACGGTGCTGCGCTTCAGGGCGTGGTAGTCTGATTTTCAGACGATTAAATTGTTCTTCATGCGAGGCGTCAATCAGAATCATGCCTTTCACCTGATTTGGATGTCTTGCAGCGAACATGCGCACGTTAAAGCCGCCAAAAGAATGACCAACCAGTAAATATGGTGGGCCAATTGATGCAGAACTGAGTAGTCGCTCAATTTCACCTGCAATCCGCTCACTTGTTCGAGGCGTCGGGCCAAAATCGCTCCAACCATAGCCAGGACGGTCAAGGACGCAAATCCGGGTGGTATTTCTAACCTGATCAACGATTTTCTGCCAATCTGATGAATCCTCACCTAGTCCAGCATCAACCACGACGGTAGGCCCGTTTTTACCCTGACAGTGGAGATGCATTTTATAACCGCCAATATCGTAGCGTTTACCCAGCGGGCTAGGTAAATTGTCGGCATTCACTGCTTGTAAACAGAAAAAAGAAAGAATCGCCAAGAAACGCATGGTGATCCTCCATCACAGCTTAAAATTAGTGATTAAGAATCGCAGATGAAGGTTAAAGTTCCGAACAGGTGTCTTTCAAAAATTGTTCTAATCGCATTGGTGAAAAGGGCCAATCCAACTCCTGACCTGCTGGCGCTTGAATGACCGGAATACGAATACCGTATTGCTCGATTAGCTTGGGAGCGTCGCCAATCTCACAAAGTTTGAGCGTAAAACTATTCGATTGATTAACCAACGCAAATAAGTCTTGTGCCTGTTCGCAAAGATGGCAACCTTGTGTCGTAAAGAGGGTGTAAATCATGTTTCAAGAAGTCGGGGAATCAAATCAATAAAATTGCAGGGTCGATGACGGGCATCCAGCTGCGATTGCAGAATGTCATCCCACGCTGTCTGGCAGGCACCGGATGAGCCGGGCAACGCAAAAATAAAAGTACCATTTGCGACACCGGCAATGGCACGGGACTGAATGGTCGAGGTTTTAATCGATGCAAAAGACACATGCCGAAATAACTCGCCAAAGCCCTCAATGGTTTTATCGAATAAAGCACTAACCGCTTCAGGGGTACCATCTCGGCCAGTTAGCCCGGTGCCGCCTGTTGTCAAAATAACGTCGATATCCGGATCGGCTATCCAAACAGAAACAATGGCTCTGATTTGGTAAATATCGTCGGCGACAATGCGCTTGTCAGCCAATTCATGGCCGGCTGACTGAAGTCTATCGACCAGTAATTTGCCGGAGGTATCAGTTACCTCTGTGCGGCTGTCAGATACCGTTAGTACGGCGATTTGAATGGGAATGAAGGCGTCTGCCATGTGCATTATGTCTCAATGAGAAAACTTGAAAATCAGTATAATCAGCCAAACCTTGTGGATCCAGAAATCCGCAATTTAGTTTTAAAAGGAGAAAGCGATATGCAGAGAATCATGCTGGTCTCAATGATAAGTTTGGCGATGGCGGCTTGTGCAACGAATGATCCCAATAAACAAACTAAATCAGGTGCAGCGATTGGCGCTGCTGCGGGTGCTTTAATTGGCTATGCTGTGGATGATGGTGCAGGTGGTGTTCTCGCTGGGGCGGCCGTTGGCACATTGGCTGGTGCGGGTGTTGGCCGCTACATGGACAATCAGCAACGGGAAATGGAAGCCGCCTTAGCCGATGAACGGGCTCGTAATGAGTTACAAATTCAGCAACTTCAAGATGAGTCTTTAAAAATTGATATTGCCAATGAAGTATCATTTGATATTGATAGTGCAGCAATAAAGCCGGCATTTGAGCCTACATTGAATAAAGTTGCCGATGTGTTGCAACGATATCCAAAAACCGTCGTCCATGTCGTCGGTCATACCGACAGCACCGGTTCAGAAAGTTATAATCAACAACTTTCTGAGCGCAGAGCCAGATCGGTCAGTGATTATTTCGCTGCGCGTGGTGTGGTTACTGAACGACTCAAGCCGATGGGGCGTGGTGAATTGGCGCCGCGTGCGACCAATGAAACCGCCGCAGGACGGCAATTGAATCGTCGGGTTGAGATTATTGTGAAACCGATTGTTGAAGGACAAGAAACTGAAGCCTACCAAACGCCGTAAGGCCAACATTGAGAGCAATTCCGAACGCGAGTCATCTTGGTTGTATGGCTTCCATGCCGTTCAGGCAGCATTGGAAGCACCAGTCACCCGGGTTAGTGAGATCTGGCTGGCTGACGAACGGCATGACCCCCGAGTGGAGGCGATTCTAACGATTGCGGCATCGCATTCAGTGCCAGTGCAACGCGTTAGTCGTAAAGCGCTCGAACAACTGGTTCCAGACTTGCAGCATCAGGGCTGCGTAGCACGTGTCAAACCACTGGAAACTCTTTCAGAAACCCAGTTAATGGCATTACTGGCTGATCTCACTGAGGCACCGTTTTTGCTGATTTTGGATGGGGTACAGGATCCCCATAATTTAGGCGCTTGTTTACGGACTGCTGAAGCGGCGGGGGTGCATGCTGTCATTGCCCCTAAAGATCGGGCTGCGACATTAACGCCAACGGCGATAAAAATCTCCAGTGGTGCGGCTGAGCGCGTGCCATTTGTGCAAGTCACCAATCTGGCACGTGTTTTAAAAGATTTGCAGCAGCATGGGATATGGCTGGTTGGCACCTCGGGTGAGGCAGATAAAAACCTTTATCAGGCAGATTTGACGGGGCCGCTTGGTATCGTGTTAGGCGCTGAGGGCAAGGGAATTCGTCGGTTAACCCGAGAGCATTGTGATGATGTTGTACTGATACCAATGCAAGGCCAGGCCGAGAGCCTCAATGTTTCCGTCGCCGCTGGCGTCTGCTTGTTTGAAGCGACGCGTCAACGTGGCTTGTGACAGCACAATAAAATGCAGTAAAATGTCTGATTACCTTAACAATTTACGTTAATGGTAAAACTCCTTGCTTTTGGTCAATAGGTCAAAAGCTGTTTAAACCGTGAGGAGCTCAAATGAGACATTACGAAATCGTGTTTCTGGTCCACCCTGATCAGAGTGAGCAAGTACCGGGTATGATCGAACGTTACAGTCAAACGCTGACGAGTAATGGTGGTCAAATCCATCGTCTGGAAGACTGGGGCCGTCGTCAATTGGCCTACTCCATCAACAAAGTACATAAAGCACATTATGTCTTGATGAACGTCGAATGTGATGTCGCACAACTGAATGAAGTGACGACTGCATTTCGTTTCAATGACGCCGTTATTCGTCATTTGGTTGTGACTATGGATGAAGCGGTTACCGAACCTTCACCCATGATGCGCAAAGATGACGAAAAAACAGAACGTCAAGCATCTTAAGTCTTAAGTTGATAGGAGAATAACTCATGGCACGTTTTTTTAGACGTAGAAAGTTTTGCCGTTTTACCGCTGAAGGCGTAAAGCAAATTGATTATAAAGATGTAAATCTGTTGAAGAACTACATCACCGAAACCGGCAAGATTGTGCCTAGCCGGATTACAGGTACCAAAGCACGTTACCAGCGTCAGCTGTCGACTTGTGTGAAACGTGCGCGCTTTCTGGCTTTATTGCCATATTGCGATATGCACAAATAATTAGCGTATTTCGGTAACCAAACGGTTATACAAATGTTGCGTAACTTGGCAGATTTTGCCATGCAGGGTCGCTGGCAAGCGGCAATAACGGCGAGTTTTTTGGCGGTGACAGCATTATTTTTGCCACCATTGAATTATCTTGCTAGCGGGTTGCTGGTGCTGGCAACACTGCGCACGGGGCCACGAGAAGGCGCGAAAGTGTTACTGGTGGCGTTGCTGGTCTTTACCTTGGCCGCAACCTGGATATTCAGTCAACCGCTACTGGCGGTGATACTGTTTGTGTCGTCCTGGTTGCCTGTGTATCTGATTACCCTGGTACTGGGTTTCAGTCGCTCATTGGCAAAAGCTTTAATCACGGCGGGCCTGATAGGTCTGATTGGTGTTGCGGCCGTGCATGTGCTGGTGGCGAGTCCGGCAGCCTGGTGGCAAACCACGTTGCAACCTTTCGTGGCGTTGTTATTGGATCAGCCGGGATGGCAATTAAGCGTTTCCGAAACAGAGGCCGTGTTTGCCAACTTGTCGACGGTAATGACGGGCTTGTTTGCCGCAGCTATCGTGTTTAATGCGATTGTTGCGGTATTGATTGGCCGTGCTTGGCAGGCCTCGCTTTATGAGCCAGGGGCATTTGGGGAAGAGTTTCGCTCCCTGAAACTTGGCAAAGTTCCAGCAGTGGCAACCGCCATTTTGATGGTCTTGTCAATCAGTGGCATGTTAGATGCGCTGCCTGTGCTTGCCGATATGCTACCGGTGATGTTGTTGCTGTTTACGTTACAAGGTATTGCTATCGTGCATGCGCTTGTCAAACAAAAACAGAAAGCGATGGGCTGGTTGATAGCCATGTATGTGTTATTGGTATTGGTAACGCCACAAATGGCCAGTTTATTGGCAACGTTTGGTATAACAGAACAATGGTTTAATTTTCGCAAACTTCCTTTGGATAATGCGAAGTCAATTGAAAAGCAGTAATCACTGCGAATGAGGGTAGAACGATGCAAGTAATTTTGCTGGAAAAAGTTCAAAGACTAGGCAATTTGGGTGATGAAGTTGCCGTCAAATCGGGTTTTGGTCGTAACTTCTTGGTGCCAAAAGGCAAAGCCCTGCCGGCTACCAAGAGTAATCGCGAAAAATTTGAAGCGCGCCGTGCGGAGTTAGAAGCAGCAGCAGCAAAACTGCTGGCTGAAGCGGAAGCACGTCAAGCTAAATTAAAAGCAGCGGGTAATGTGCGCATCATGGCTAATGCCGGTGTGGAAGGTAAATTGTTCGGCTCGGTAACAGCTGCTGACATTGCTGATGCCGTTAATGCTAAAGGGGCGGACGTGGATCGCAACGAAGTTCGCTTGCCGACTGGACCATTACGTCACACAGGTGAATACCAGATCGACGTTCAGCTGCACGCTGATGTTCTGGTCACCATTGATGTGAACATCACTTCTGAAGCAGAAATCGCAGCGAAGGCGGCGGCTGAAGAAGCGAAAAAAGCCCGCGATGCTGCTCGTGAAGAGCAGGAAGCCATCGCAAAAGCGCAAGAAGAGGCTTAAATTTGCCTGACATCTAACACACAGGCAGCCTTGCCTGTGTGTTATGGTGTGCTATCGATTAATAAACGCCAACTATCCTGGGATGTCTGCCTGTGGAACAAATAAATTATTCCGATGATTTTCAGGATAATGCCACGCAGGATTTAAAGGTCCCGCCTCATTCAGTCGAAGCAGAACAGTCTGTGCTGGGTGGGTTGATGCTTGATAACAGCACTTGGGAACAAGTTGCCGATGTAGTTGTTGAGCAAGATTTTTATCGGCGTGATCACCAACTTATTTTCCGTGCTATTGAATATTTGATGGAGCGGGCCCAGCCCGTTGATGTCGTTACGCTGGCGGAATATCATGACCAGCGAGATGAACTTGACAAGGTCGGTGATCTTGCCTATCTCGGTGCCTTAACCCGTAATACGCCAAGCGCGGCCAACATTGCTGCTTATGCCAACATTGTCCGTGAGCGGTCAATTCTGCGGCAATTAATTCAGACTGGAAATCGCATCGCCAATATGGCGTTTCGTACCGAAGGTCGAACCAGCGAGAATCTGCTTGATGACGCAGAGAAGCAGGTCTTTGAAATTGCCGAAAAAGGCGCTCGTCGTGGTAATGGCTTTGTTCAGGTCAAAGAAGTGCTCAGCTCTGTTGTGAATCGGATTGATGAGCTTTTTGAACAAGACAGTGGCGTTACCGGCCTGCCTTCTGGCTTTGTCGATTTTGATGAGCAAACCTCAGGGTTGCAACCGGCTGACCTGATTATTGTTGCTGGCCGGCCATCTATGGGCAAGACCACTTTTGCCATGAATCTGGCAGAAAATGCGGCCATCCAAGCCAAGCAGCCCGTTGCGGTATTCAGCATGGAGATGCCGGCAGATTCTCTGGCCATGCGGATGCTCTCTTCCTTGGGGCGAATTGATCAGCATCGTCTGCGGACCGGTAAACTCAACGATGAAGACTGGCCACGGCTGACTTCGGCCATCCAACTGCTCAATGATGCGCCGTTATTTATCGATGATACCGGTGGTTTATCCCCCACAGAATTGCGTGCCCGGGCAAGAAGGCTTAAACGCGAACATGGTTTGAGCCTCATTATCGTTGATTATTTACAGCTGATGCAGTCGGGAAGTCAGGGACGTCAGGCCGAAAACAGAGCAACAGAAATTTCTGAAATTTCCCGGTCATTAAAAGGACTCGCCAAAGAGCTGAATGTCCCGGTGATTGCGTTGTCACAGTTGAACCGTTCTCTGGAGCAAAGACCAAATAAACGGCCGGTAATGTCGGACTTGCGTGAATCTGGCGCGATAGAGCAGGATGCCGATGTGATTGTCTTTATTTATCGCGATGAAGTGTATAACGCGGACTCGGCAGATAAAGGTAAAGCGGAGATCATTATTGGTAAACAGCGGAATGGCCCGATTGGGACCGTCGCGCTGACTTTTCAGGGTAAATACACCCGGTTTGAAAACTTTGCCCCTGCCTATTATCAAGATTATGGTGATGGCGATTTGTGAACAACTTCCCCTTTGCCCGTATCGATCTGAGCGCGCTGCGTCATAATCTGAAAAAAGTGCGTCAACTGGCACCACAAAGCCAGGTGATGTCGGTTATCAAGGCGGATGCTTACGGTCATGGTGTTGCTCAGGTGGCGGCAGCATTATCAGACAGCGATGCCTTTGCGGTGGCACGGCTTGACGAAGCGATTCAACTGCGCAAACTTGGTTTTGAACAACGTATTGTGATCCTTGAGGGCGTGCACAGCCTGCAACAGATGCAACTTGCAGCCGAATTTGCTTTATGTCCGGTGATTCATCAGCAAGCGCATGTTAATTGGTTGCGTCATCCGTCAGCGAATCGCATCCCCTTTGTCTGGCTGATGCTGGAAACCGGTATGCATCGCCTGGGCTTGTCTGCATCGGTTATCCGTGAGTTGATTGCGGCGTTGATTCAAGTTTTCCCGGACAAAGTCGGCTTGATGAGTCACTTTGCAAACTCTGATTTGCGAGATGACCCGCGTAATGCAAGTCAACTTGATGTCATAAAAGACTTGGCTGAGGAGACAGAGCTGCCAATTTGTGTGGCGAATTCCGCGGCTGTGCTAAATTTGCCGGACAGCCATCATGATTGGGTGAGGCCTGGGCTAATGCTATATGGTATTTCGCCATTTGCAGATCAATCTGGTCTTGACTTGGGGCTACAGCCAGCGATGCAACTCCAATCCGTGTTAATTGCAACACAACAATTACAAAAGGGTGATCAGGTTGGCTATGGCGGCGAGTGGGTGGCAGTCCACTCTTGTCGCATGGGCGTAGTGAGTATCGGCTATGGCGATGGTTTTAGCCGACATCTGACAAACCGAGGTCAAGTGGTGATTCGTGAGACATTACTGCCAGTTATTGGCCGCGTTTCCATGGACACAATTTGTATTTTGTTGGATGACTGTCCTGAAGCGACCACTGGCGATCAGGTGACACTCTGGGGAACGCCGTTATTACCCGTTGAGGCACAAGCAAAGGCCGCACAGACAATTCCTTATGAGTTAACAACGGTGTTAGCGGGTCGTGTTACCAGGAAAGTCGTCAATGGCTAAGTCGAAACGGATTTATATTTGCCGCGAGTGTGGGGCACAAACACCGCAATGGGCCGGGCGTTGCAATGATTGCGGTGCCTGGAACAGCCTGACAGAAGAAGTTCAGGCGGGTTCGTCTGCACAAGCAATGATTAGTCGACACAGTGGCTATGCCGGACAACAACAGCCGCAAGTACAGCGATTACAAGAAGTCACATCAGAACAAGCGGTTCGTTGGTCGACGGGATTGCCGGAACTGGATCGGGTGCTGGGTGGAGGATTAGTGACAGGATCCGTTGTCTTAATTGGCGGCGATCCAGGAATTGGCAAATCAACACTATTATTGCAGGCCATGGCGATGATGGCTGCCACAAATGGTCTCAACCCACTTTATGTCAGTGGTGAAGAATCATTACAGCAGATTAAACTTCGTGCTGAACGACTTCAATTACAAGAGACGCCAGTCGATCTTTTAGCAGAAACTCATGCCGAACAAATGATCCAAACGGCAACGCAACGACAACCGCAAGTCATGGTGATTGACTCTATCCAGACTGTTTTCACAGAATTACTGCAGTCTGCTCCTGGCACGGTTGCCCAAGTGCGTGAGAGCGCGGCTCAGCTGGTACGATTCGCTAAATCCAGCGGTACCACGATGATTCTGGTTGGGCATGTTACCAAACAGGGTGCGTTGGCTGGGCCACGTGTTCTCGAACATATGGTGGATACGGTTTTATACTTTGAGGGAGATAGCTCGACACGGTATCGGATTCTTCGAGCAGTCAAAAATCGTTTCGGCGCCGTCAATGAGCTGGGCGTATTTGCGATGACTGAGCTGGGTTTACGCGAAGTCAGCAATCCTTCCGCAATCTTCTTGTCGCGCGGCGAGCAGGCAGTGCCAGGCAGTGTCATCACGGTGATTCGGGAAGGGAGTAGACCAATGCTGGTTGAAGTCCAGGCATTGGTGGATGAAAGCCAGCTGGGTAATCCACGTCGGGTCACAGTTGGTCTGGAACAAAACAGGCTGGCGATGTTGTTGGCCATTTTGCATCGACACGGCGGCATTACCTGCCATGATCAGGATGTGTTTATCAATGTCGTGGGTGGTGTCAAGCTGAGCGAAACTGGTGCAGACCTTGCTGTATTAGCCGCCGTCATCTCCAGCTTGAGGAATAAGGCGCTTCCTCATGATTTGGTTTTATTTGGCGAGGTTGGGCTAACAGGGGAAATTCGTCCCGTTCAGGGTGGGGAAGAGCGGATTCGCGATGCGGCAAAACACGGTTTTAAGATGGCGATTGTGCCAACTGCAAATGCCCCTAAAAAACCGATTAAAGAAATGCAAGTAAAGCCAGTTCAGCACTTATCCGCGGCGATTGAAATGTTACGAAGTAGTTGGCTTTAAACTCTGCGTTAAGGCGAGGAGCTGGCGATCCAGAAGACGTTCATCCCCCAAGTTTAAAGCAATTAATTTCTTCAGGTGACTGATACTGTCCAAATCAATTTGTTGACATTGAAAACCAACCGCGGTGGAAGAAATATGCGCGACTTTGGCTTGCATCGTGATTTCAATCTGATCGTCGCTAACTTGCAGTAATATTGAAAAAGACTGCCCCAGCTTGCCTTGCCAATTTTGTGGAATTTGCATCAGTAAGCCGTTTAGAGACAGATCAAGCACCTGGCAATCACGGTACGACTCGGTTTGGCCAGAGTGGAGGTGTGCGATTGCCGAGAAGGGGATACGTGTAAAGCGGCGTTGTTCGGTCAAGGTGTCTGACATAGTGCGCTCCGTAGCTGATACGATCGAGTTTAGCATCATTCAATAGAGGGTTATCATGCTCTGGGTTAAAGCATTTCACCTTATTTTCGTTGTAACTTGGTTTGCAGCCTTGTTTTACTTACCACGTTTGTTTGTCTACCACGCACAAACCGCTGATCAGGCAGGCAAGGATCGTTTTAAGGTGATGGAGCGGAAGCTATATCGCGGTATTATGACCCCGAGTGCGATATTGACAATCCTGTTCGGTGTCTGGCTCGCCAGCTTTTATCCTACCGCGCAACTGGTGCAGATGGGATGGTTGCATGCCAAGTTGACACTTGTGGGCTTACTGATTGTTTATCACGCCGTCTGTGGATACTATTTACGCCAATTTGCCCGTGGTTGTAATCGTCGTAGCCATGTGTTTTTTCGCTGGTTCAATGAATTGCCGGTATTTATTTTGATTGCTATCGTTATTCTTGCTGTGGTCAAACCATTTTAAATAAAAGCCCCGCTTGGGCGGGGCTTTTAATGTGAGTTGGTTTTAGTCGATATATTCAAAAACTTTAACCACTTTTTGTACCCCTCCGGTACTGCGAACAACCCGCACGACATTATCGGATTCATTGCGTTTGATTTTACCCATCAGGTAAACAATACCGCGTTCAGTGACGACTTTGGTATTCAGGCCTTTAGTGGTTTTATCAGCCAATAATTTGGATTTTACCTTTGAGGTTATCCAAGTATCACTGGTGCGTGAGGCAACCGCACTGGGTGCCAGAATAGCCAATTCATTGTAAACCTTTCGAACACGGGGGATATCTTGAATGATATTGGTAACGGATTTTTTCAGCGCTGCTGATGGGGTTTCCCCGGTAACTAGGACAACACCATTAAAACTGGTGACGTTAATATGGCTCTGATCATGGATATCTTTATTCTTATAAATTTCAGAACTCGCCTTAAACTCAATGCCCTGATCATCAATCATGGCGCCTGTCGTACGGCGATCAACCGCAACGGCAGCCCCCGTCGCCGCACCCCCGCCTACCACGGCAGCAGCACAGCCCTGCAAAACAGCAAGAATCACTGTCAGACCAATCAGTTTTATACCACGCATGTAATCAACCTCATTTAACCAAAGGAATTAATAGTCTACCGTGAGTTTGGCTCAGTTTACCTGAAAGGCATCACGGATCCAGTCGGATACAACGGCTTTTTCAACGGTATTCTCGCGGAAAAACCGGATAGCCACAGCATCAAAACGACAGGGATTTTGTATCTGGTGTTGCTGAATATAATGCTGTGCTGTGGCGATAATACGTGACTGTTTTTGAATTGTAATGGTTTCCAGTGCACTACCGTACTGGCTTTCATGCCGCGCTTTGACTTCAATAAAGACAATGGTGTTGGCTTCTTGCATGATCAGGTCAATTTCACCGCGGCGGCTGTAATAATTTTTTGACAGCAAACGCAAGCCTTGTGCTTCTAAGTAAGCGCATGCCAGTTGTTCTGCCTGCAATCCTTTGCGGCGTTGTGTCATTCAGTCTCCGTAATGGCCTGAAGTTTTCCGTCTTGAAATGTGCCCTGTGGTAACTGCCGGTCAATATGACCAGCCTCATCAATACTTAACTGTCCGGTGACACCTTCAAAAACCTGTTGATTTTGATTCATCTCTGTTAACGCATCAATCAATTGATACGCATCGACGCCCATCGCCGCCAAGCGCAGGAAACTGCCGCGGTCACCGGTCGCCTGATTCAGTAACCCCTGGTAAATGACATCCTGATCTTGGTTGAGTAACCAAGGAATGTCGCTAATGATAATGCCATTCAAATCAATATCCTGACGTGGGTTTTCTGTACCTTCGTAAACATGAGAGGTACTGAGAACCGGCAGCTGACCAGAACGGTGAAATCGAAATTGTGGCGTTAACTGACGACCTTTCACCGGATTGGCAACCATAAAGATAAAATCAACGTCTTGCCGTCTGCGTGGTTCAAACTCGAGTGTCCGACTTAATGTGTTTTGCAGCGACTTACGTCGGTACTCACTATCGGTCAAGGCGAACAGGGGCTTAATGATTTCCGCAAAATCACTTTGCGATTCCCGATAGCGGGTACTTCTTACCACAATACCTCCCTGTTCACGCCAAGCTTGTTCAAAGCCTCTTATTACCCGCTCTCCCCAGGTGCTTTCCGGGCCAATGACCAGCGCACGTTGATAACCCTGTTTCAGCGCGAAGTTGGCCGCGGATACCGCTTCATCTTCGGGAGCGAGACCAAATTGAAAGAAATGGGCAGGCAAGGATTGTGTCGTTGAAATACGATTTAACGCCAGAATCGGTATGGGTAATGGCTCAAAATCTGCCAATTGCTGAACAGCCTGCTTATCCAAAGGGCCAATCACGATACTGGCGCCAGCGGAGGTGGCCTGACGATAGGCTTCGGTGACACCACCACGCTGACTGGTGTCATAAAAAGTCAGTTGGCGATTCGCACCTTGGGCAAAGTGTGCCGCGATAATGCCTTGCTTGACCGCATTTGCCGCGCCTGCAATGGCACCTGACTCAGGCAACAGCACGGCAACATGGCCGATAGCATCCGGTAATGCAAAAACAGGTTTGACTTCCGCTCGGTAACTTTCTGCATCAGCTGGGTGATTCGGGTAGGTGATGTACCAATTCTCGATGGCGACATCCAGCGCCTCAGGATTGTTCTGATAGGCTGTGATGGCATAAGCCAACGCGAACCAGCCACTATCTTCTGCCGGGGGGTGTCCCGGATTAAACAAATCCAACTGCTGTGGACTCAGAGCCATCAATGATGCCCATAGAGCTTCGCGGTTCTCGCGTTGCGCATTGGCGCTCAGTAGCGGATCCAGTTCAAGGTGAGTCAGGGCTTTATCCAAATCATTTTCGTTGAGTGCATAAGCCTCAATTTTCAGCGACAGCCTGCGCTGTTGTTGCTCACTATTTGCATTCGCCGTATCCACTTGGTTTAAAGTGGCAAGGGCTGCCGTTGGCTGGTTTAATAACAAGGCTATTTCAGACTGCAACAGCAAAGCCTCAATTTGATCGGCTGGTGCCAGTTTGTTGATATCGATCAAGTTCAGAATTTCGGCTGCACGGGGATAATCTTCCAGCGCATAACTGACACTGGCGGCACGATAGTAATAAGCAGCTTGCAAAGCGCCCTCGCTTGATTCGGCTTTGTTGAGATAGGCTTCGGCAGCCTGTGCCAATTCTCCGCTTTGTTCTGCTTCGGAGATAAGTTCATCTGCCAGAGGCAAGCTGTCCCTGCGATCTAATGCGCCTGGCTGACAGGCAGTCAACGAAACCAGCAGAAACATCATAATTAAGGCAGAAAGTCGACGCATGGTGTCCGGATTCTCTTAATGTACTAGGGAAGCATCATCTTACCTGTTCGCGTATATTACGACCAGAACCGAGTGATTAATCAGGAAAACATTGTGACAGACCCAACTCCGGGCATCTTATATATTGTTGCGACGCCGATTGGTAATCTGGCCGATATCAGTTTTCGGGCTGTTGAAACCCTTAATCAGGTGAACTTAATAGCCGCTGAAGATACGCGTCACAGTAAGTACTTGCTGACACATTATCAAATTGCCACGCCAACCATTTCATTGCACGAACACAATGAGCAGCAGCGTAGTGATGTCTTGCTGCAAAAATTGCAGGCTGGTGAGTCGATTGCCTTGATTTCAGATGCGGGTACGCCGTTGATCAACGATCCTGGTTATCGTTTAGTGACACGCGTTATTGAGGCCGGTATTCAAGTCGTGCCAATTCCGGGCTGTAGTGCGCTTATCGCAGCGTTGTCCGCGGCTGGTCTGGCATCAAATAGATTTGCTTTTGAGGGGTTTCTCCCCCCCAAAGTCTTCGCACGGCAACACACGCTTCAGCAATTTATTCATGAAACACGAACCCTGATTTTTTACGAAAGCCCAAAACGCATTGCGGCAACGCTGCAAGATTGTCAGCAGATATTTGGTCCGGATCGTCAAGCAACGCTGGCCCGGGAATTGACCAAGATTCACGAAACCATTAAAACCGCGCCGCTTGCAGTATTAACGGAGTGGGTTACGAATGACCTGAATCAGCAAAAAGGCGAAATTGTTTTGTTGATTGCCGGTGCTCCCGCTGCAATCACAGCTGATGAACAAGCCATGCAACAATTATTGACGCTGTTGTTGCCCGAAATGTCGGTTAAAAAAGCCGCAGCCATTACGGCGCAATGGCTATCAGTAAGTAAAAATGCGGCTTACCAGTTAGCATTGAAACTTCAGCAGAAATAAACTGGCTTGCGTAAAATACCCAGCCTGAGATGGCCAGACAATCGCGCTGAGATAATTCAGTGAGGAAAGTCCGGGCTCCAAAGGGTAAGGTGCCAGGTAACGCCTGGGGGGCGTGAGTCCACGGCAAGTGCAACAGAAAGAATACCGCCCGGTGATGTAAGATTTGCGTCTGCAGCCGGGTAAGGGTGAAATGGTGCGGTAAGAGCGCACCGCGCGGCTGGCAACAGCAACGGCAAGGTAAACCCCACCTGGAGCAAGACCAAATAGGGGAACACGTGTTTCGGCACAACATGCGACCCGCATGGTTCCCGGGTAGGTTGCTTGAGGCAGATGGTGACATCTGTCCCAGATGAATGATTGTCCACGACAGAACCCGGCTTATCGGCCATCTCAATTTTTTCTTTGTGACGTACTCGAAAATTCTGCCAGCATTTTTATTTTAGCAGCCTGTGTTGGCAGATCTTCTAGAATTTACTTTAACTTCCCGTGCCAGTTTTTTGATAAAAAAACAGTCCTTGTCAGGACCGCAATCGACTTTTCTCCCACCAAGACAAAACAGCGCTAAGTCCTTGTCATAAAAAGAGGATTTTGTTTATTTTCGTGCTTGACTTGTCTGATCTGCCCTCCTATAGTGTCGATAAGTGGTGAAAAGTGGATCTTTGTGGATCATCTTGAGGAAGAGCTGTGTTTCGAGGCGTTGCAACATTTAATCTGGATGCAAAAGGGCGGATGGCAATACCAGCCAAGTTCCGTAAGCATCTTGATGTCTGTTGTGAGGGCCGGCTGGTGATCACCATTGATCATTCTGATCATTGTCTGCAGTTATATCCCTTGCCTGAGTGGGAGTCAGTGGAAAAAAAACTGACTGCATTGCCAAGTCTCAATCCACAAGTTCGCCGTTTAAAACGTATGTTGCTGGGTTATGCCACCGAATGTGAAATGGATGGTAATGGTCGGATTTTGCTGCCGGCCAAGTTGCGCGAATTTGCAGGGCTGGACAAAAACATGGTGATGATAGGCCAAGGGAATAAATTTGAGCTCTGGGATGAACAAACCTGGAATACGCTCATGGATGACTGTCTGCAAGAAGACTTTGATGAGATTTTACCGGCTGAGCTGGAAAGCCTGTCAATTTAGGGCGGACAATGACCAACAGCCACTCAAAACATGCATCGGTCTTACTTAACGAGGCCGTAACCGCACTGGCTATTCAGCCTGACGGTCTCTATGTCGATGCCACCTTTGGCCGCGGTGGTCATAGCCGTAAAATTTTAGATCAACTAGATGCTTCAGGCCGTTTGTTAGGGCTTGACCGGGATCCACAGGCTATTTCAGTGGGGCAAGTTCTGGCGGCCGAAGATCCCCGCTTCTCAATTGCGCACTGCGCCTTTTCAGAACTGGAACAAGTTGTTTTTGGTCGGCTCTGGCAACAACGCGTAAACGGTATTTTGCTGGATATTGGCGTGTCATCACCGCAATTGGATCAACCAGAACGCGGCTTCAGTTTTTTACACGACGGGCCCTTAGATATGCGTATGGATACCAGTCAAGGGATAAGCGCTGCACAATGGTTGGCAGAAGCTGAAGAAAGTGAGATCGCAAGCGTCATCAAAGAATTGGGTGAAGAGCGGTTCGGTAAACGGATTGCCAGAGCAATTTGTGAGCAACGCCTTGAGCAACCGTTAACGACGACACGCCAATTAGCAGAGTTGGTCGACAAGGCAAGTCCCGTGAAGGATAAATTTAAACATCCTGCGACACGAACCTTCCAAGCGATCCGTATTTTTATCAATGATGAATTAGGTGAATTAACGCAGGTGCTGGCACAAGCACTTGATGTGTTGGCTGTTGGCGGTCGGTTAGTGGTGATTAGTTTCCATTCGTTGGAAGACCGGATTGTTAAACGCTATTTTCGAGATCAAGCCAAGGGCGATGACCTGCCCGCCCATTTCCCAGTGCGCGCTGCAGAGCTGAATCCGCGATTGAAAATTATCGGTAAAGCCATTCGTGCCGAGGAAGCCGAGTTAGCGGACAATCCGCGAGCTCGCAGCGCGGTGATGCGGGTTGCGGAGAAGTTGGCATGATGTTGTCAACGTTGCTTTCGAATATGCGCAGCGATTTGCCGTTGCTGATCATGATGTTATTGGTGCTGGCGTCAGCGGTTGCCGTAGTAGTAACCAAGCATACTGGCCGCAGTACGTTTGTACTCATGCAACAACTTGAAAATGAGCGAGATGCGCTAAATGAAGAGTGGGGACGTTTACTGCTCGAACAAAGCACGTGGGGCAGTCCGGGACGAGTAGAACAGCAGGCCAGACAGCAGTTGGATATGTATGTACCAACTGCTGCTGAGACAGTGATGGTGACGCCATGAGTCGCCATTCTGCAAAAGCAACACATGGCTGGCGATTAAATATCGTGCGTGCCGGCTTCGTGCTGGTGGTTGCTGGTTTGTTGTGGCGTTTGGTTGATATTCAGATTCTCAATAACGAGTTTTTACGTAATCAAGGCGATGCTCGTCATTTGCGAAATGTGCCAGTTGTTGCGCACCGGGGCATGATTTTGGATCGCCATGGCGAGCCTTTGGCAATTAGTACGCCGGTGCACTCTGTCTGGCTTAATCCACAGGTAACCCGGGCGGACAGTCCGAATCTGGATAAAGTGGCTAATCTGTTAAATGTCAGTTTGAGTGGTTTACAAGAGAAGATTGCCAATTATGGCAAACGCGAGTTTGTCTATATCAAGCGTCGCATTACGCCGGCTTTGGCTGCACAAGTAAAACAGCTCAAAGTCCCTGGTGTTGCCTTGCAGCGAGAATACAAACGCTATTACCCAACCGCTGAAGTCAGTGCGCATATGCTGGGCTTTACTAATATTGATGATGTTGGACAGGAAGGCCTGGAATTAATTTATGAGCCAACGTTGACCGGCGTGCCTGGGCTGAAGCGAATGATTCGCGACAGTCGAGGCAATTATGTCGGTGGCGGGGAACAAATTCGGGCAGCTAAAGCGGGTGAAAATCTGCAAATCAGTATGGATTTACGTCTGCAGTATTTGACCTACAATGCCTTGAAATCTGCTGTGAAGGCGCATCAGGCGGTGGGCGGTACAGCGGTCATAGTCGATGTGAAAACAGGTGAAGTACTGGCGATGGCAAATCAGCCGGCATTTAACCCGAATAATCGGACTGGGTTACGGAGCTCTGATTTTAGAAACCGGGCGGTGACCGATTTGTTTGAGCCGGGTTCAACGGTAAAACCTTTTACGGTATTAAGTGGCTTGAAATCGGGACTCTTTGACGAGCAAACCATTATCAATACGCATCCTGGCGTGTTTCGCGTTTCAGGTCATTCCATCCGTGATTTTCGAGATTATGGTGAAATCGATCTAGCGCGTCTTATTCAGGTTTCCAGCAATATCGCCTCCAGCAAAATTGCATTGGAATTAGATCCGAATGATCTGTGGCAGGATTTTGCCGCCTTTGGCCTTGGCTCCCCCACCGGCGGTTATTTCCCTGGGGAGGCGGAAGGTCATTTACCGGATCCGCGAGATTGGCGAAAACTGGATCGGGCCACACTGGCTTATGGCTATGGACTGGCAACCAATGCCCTGCAATTAGCGCGTGCTTATGCTGTCATCGGCAATGGCGGCGTTCTGCGCGATATCACTTTTTTAAAACAAGACAAACCGATGCCTGGCAGACGAGTCTTTGCCAGTGATTTGATTGGCAAAGTACGCAAAATGATGGAATTAACGGTGCAACCGGGCGGAACCGCGACCCGCGCTGCAGTCGTGAATTACCGTGTTGCTGGTAAAACCGGCACAGTGAAAAAGACGAGTGCCACGGGTGGCTACACCGAATCAGAATACCAATCTGTTTTTGCAGGCCTGATTCCCGCAAGTGAGCCACGTCTGGCCATGGTTGTTATGGTGGACTCACCCGGCGGCGATGAATATTACGGTGGCGCTGTTGCTGCGCCGGTATTTGCCGAAGTGATGACCGGGGCCATGCGATTATTGAATATTGCGCCAGACGCGTTACCGGCAGACCACTTACAAATGGCCGGTCAGTCATGATGGTATTAAATCAACTGATTCAAGATCTGACGTCGCCGCTCTCGGTAGACGTGATGGTGACTGGGCTTAGCATGGATAGTCGGACAGTGACAGCGGGCGACTTGTTTATCGCTACGGCTAAAGATATGCCCCAACGTCAATTACATATCACTCAAGCAGAAAACGCAGGTGCTGTCGCAATCGTGGTTGAGACGGAGCAATCTGCCATTACGTCATCATTACCGGTTGTCATGATTAACGATTTGGATCAACACATTAGCCTGTTGGCTGACAGGTTTTACCACCAGCCCAGTCAGGCCATGACGGTGATGGCAGTAACGGGTACCAATGGCAAAACCTCTGTGAGTCAATTCGTCGCCCAGATGTTGGAGATATCAGGCGAGCCTTGTGGGGTAATTGGGACGTTGGGAGTGGGCCGTTATGGTCAGTTGACGGAATCAGGCATGACCACCCCCAGTCCAGTTGAAGTCCAGCATCAGCTTGCTGATATGCGCGATGCTGGTATTAAGTTTGTCGTGATTGAAGCCTCATCTCATGCCCTTGAACAAGGGCGGTTGAATGCCGTGAACATCGATATCGCTGCATTCACCAACTTGAGCCGCGATCATCTTGATTACCATGGTGATATGCAGCGCTATGGCGCGGCAAAAATGAAATTATTTGATTTGTCAGGTGTTCGATCCGCAGTACTCAATATAGATGATGATTTTGTGTCTGAATCCGCAACTAACCTAGCGGCTAAAGGCATCAATACTTGTCTGGTCGGTCAGCATCCTTCCGCCTTTGTATCGGCACAAAATATTGGCATGACCATGACTGGTATGCAGTTTGATTTCATGATGAAGGCAAGCAAAAAAACCGTTTCAGTTAGCTTGCTGGGTGAATTTAATATCGACAACATATTGGTAACAGCCGGCATCCTCTCACAATTGGGCTGGTCAGCTGAACAGATTGCGAATCACTTACCTGATTTGAAAGCCGTTCCGGGCAGAATGCAACTCGTGCAACAACCCGCTTTCCCAACCGTTGTTGTCGATTTTGCCCATACACCATCAGCATTGGCGCTTGCCTTAATCGCCATGCGCAAGCATGTCGCAACGACATCGGCCTTGTGGTGTGTGTTTGGATGTGGAGGCAATCGGGATCGCGGCAAACGTGCCTTGATGGGGGCGGCTGCAGAGCAATCGGCAGACCACTTGGTCATCACTGATGATAATCCCAGAGATGAAGCCAGCGAATACATTCACAACGAGATTCTCGGTGGTTTAAGCCATCCAGAGCGCGCAATGGTGAAAACAGAACGGCGCGATGCGATTTTTTATGCCATTCAAACAGCACAACATGAAGACATGGTGTTGATTGCTGGCAAAGGTCATGAGAATTATCAAGAAAAACAAGGTGTACGCACACCATTCAGTGATGTCGAAGTTGCCTTAGATGCACTTCGACAACGTGAACACAACAGTGGGGTTTCAGTATGAGTTTGCCGATGACATTGCAGCAACTGGCAACTCAGTTGAATGGTGCTATTCAGGTGGCAGACATCAACGTCACTGGCACAGCCATAGACAGCCGGAAAGTCAAAAAAGGGGATTTATTTATTGCCCTTGCCGGTGAACAGGTAGATGGGCATGACTATCTTGCCTCGGCTCGTGAGGCTGGAGCAGTTGCAGCGCTGGTGAGCCGGCAGGTTGAGGATCCCTTACCGCAACTTTGTGTAGCAGATGTGCGGTTGGCTTATCAGCAATTAGCCAAAATTTGGCGCCAACAGAGTCAAGCGACCATTATCGGTGTGACCGGCAGCAATGGTAAAACCACCGTCAAAGAAATGATTCATGCCATATTGTCGCAACGGCATCATGTGATTGCCACTCAAGGCAATTTTAACAATGACCTTGGTGTGCCACTTACGCTTACGCGGCTTAAAGCAGAACATCAATATGCTGTGGTCGAAATGGGCATAAATCACCCGGGCGAAATGACGTTGCTGGCCGAGATAGCGCAACCTGATATAGCGGTTATCAATAATATTGCCGCAGCGCATCTGGAGGGCTTTGGCACGCTGGAAGGCATAGCCAAAGCAAAAGGGGAAATATTTGTCGGCCTGTCAAAATCAGGCACGGCCGTTATCAATGCAGGTATGCCCTATCAGACTATCTGGAAATCGCAGATCGGAACACGTGATCAGATCACTTTTGGTCTGCATGACGAGGCCGAAATTACTGCGCTGGATTGTCAGTCTACCCCTGCAGGCAGCCATTTTATGGTGCGCTTAGATGATGTCTGTCACTTTGTCAGTTTGCCGTTACCCGGGCCACATAATATTTGCAACGCACTCGCAGCGATTGCGGTCTGTCAGACACTGGATGTCGCGGCTGAAGACATGCTCAAAGGTCTGGCCAGCATGAAGCCAGTGCCGCATCGTCTGCAAATCAGAACTGCAGCAACACAAGCAATTTTGATTGACGATACCTATAACGCCAACCCGGGCTCTTTTACCGAAGCATTACAGACGTTGAAGCATTTTTCGGGTGCGCGCTGGTTGGTGCTGGGTGATTTTGCTGAGTTAGGCGAAGGCAGCGAGCAAATCCACCAGCAGATGGGTGAAGACGCCCGTCTGGCAGGGATTGAAAAATTGTTTACGGTGGGGTCGCAAAGTGTGCTTGCCGCGAAACAGTTCGGTAAAGGCAGCCAACATTTTGAAAAT
The DNA here is from genome assembly GCF_000260965.1 of Methylophaga frappieri. Taxonomy (NCBI): domain Bacteria; kingdom Pseudomonadati; phylum Pseudomonadota; class Gammaproteobacteria; order Thiotrichales; family Piscirickettsiaceae; genus Methylophaga; species Methylophaga frappieri. The sequence continues at coordinate 919,936 of NC_017856.1, read as the reverse complement.
ATCGAGGCTCTTCAGGAAGCGCTTCAGCGGCAACTTGCTGCTGGGGTGACGTGTTTGATTAAAGGCTCACGATTTATGCAACTCGACAAACTGGCCGACTTGCTGGTCAGTGGAGGAGGACGCTGATGTTATTGTTTCTAAGTGAATATCTGAGCCAGTTTTACAGTGGCTTCCATGTTTTTCAGTATCTGACTTTGCGTGCCATTCTTGGCGTGATGACTGCGTTAGGCATCGCCTTGCTGGTCGGCCCAGTAATGATTCGGCATTTGAGCTTTCGGCAGATTGGTCAGGTGGTACGTCAAGACGGACCGGAAAGTCATTTCACCAAAAAAGGCACCCCAACAATGGGGGGATCGCTGATTCTGGTTGCCATTGCTATTAGCACCTTGCTATGGGCAGATTTGGGTAATCGCTATGTGTGGGTGGTGTTACTGGTGACGCTACTATTCGGTGTCATCGGCTTTGTGGATGATTACATTAAATTAGTCCGTCAGGATGCCAAGGGGTTGATTAGCCGATATAAATATTTCTGGCAGTCAGTTGTTGGTGGCGGTGCGGCTGCATTTTTGTACTTTTCTGCCACGGTCCCCGCTGAAACCACATTAATCGTCCCGTTTTTTAAAGAAATTCTGATCCCCCTTGGCGGTTGGTATCTGCTGCTGACGTACTTGGTTATTGTCGGGAGTAGCAATGCGGTCAATCTGACGGATGGGCTCGATGGGCTGGCGATTATGCCTACGGTCATGGTTGGGGCTGCATTGGGTTTATTTGCTTATGTTTCTGGTCATGCGGAGTTTTCACGGTATCTGCAAATTCCATTCGTGCCGGGGAGTGGTGAATTAACGATTTTTTGTGCTGCGATGGTGGGTGCTGGCTTAGGTTTTCTCTGGTTTAACACTTATCCAGCGCAGGTTTTCATGGGGGATGTTGGCGCCTTAGCACTGGGCGCAGCGCTGGGCGTTGTTGCCGTCATTGTTCGGCAGGAATTGGTTTTACTGATCATGGGTGGGGTATTCGTGGTGGAGACCTTGTCCGTCATGATTCAGGTTGCCTCATACAAACTGCGAGGCAAGCGGGTGTTTTTAATGGCCCCGATTCATCATCACTACGAACTTAAGGGATGGCCTGAGCCGCGCATTATCGTGCGCTTTTGGATCATTACCGTTTTCCTCGTGTTAATCGGTCTGGCGACGTTGAAAATAAGATGACGACGAACGCGATCCTGCCAAAAAACTGTGTGATTGTCGGTTTGGGACAAACCGGCTTGGCTTGTGCACGATTTATGCTTGAGCAGGGCGTTGATGTAGCGATGATGGATACGCGGGAACAGCCACCTGAACTGGTGACAATCCAGCAGAACCATCCCGAAGTTCTCATTCATACGGGTGGTTTGTCTGCTGATTGGCTGCTACAGGCCGGTCAAATCGTCTTGAGTCCGGGGATTGACCCCCGTTTACCGGAAATCCAGACAGCGCGGGCTGCCGGCGTTGAAATTGTTGGTGATATTGAATTATTTGCCCGATATGCCAAGGCGCCGGTGATCGCGATAACCGGCTCCAATGGAAAAAGTACGGTAACGACCCTGGTCACGCTGATGGCACAGCTGTCCGGACGGCAAGTTCTGGCGGGCGGCAATCTGGGGACGCCAGCATTGGAATTATTGAGTCAGCCGGTACCGGATTTCTACATTCTTGAATTGTCCAGTTTTCAGCTTGAAACTGTTCGCAGTCTCAACGCGTTTGCTGCTGCCGTACTCAACATCAGTGCAGATCATTTAGACCGGTACGATAGTCTTAATGAATATATTGCGGCCAAAGCACGTATTTTCCAAGGTGACGGTGTCATGGTTGTCAATCGTGATGATCCGGTCGTCATGGCCTTGGCTGACAATCAGCGGCAGATTGTCGGTTTTAGTCTCAAACCGTGTGATGGTCCAGACTTTGGATTACGTAGCGTCGACGACAGCTGGTGGATTTGTCAGGGTGATTATGAACTGCTGTCCGTCAATGAACTTAAGATTGCAGGCCAACATAACCTGTCTAATGCTCTGGCTGCGCTGGCACTAGGCAATGTGATGGGATTGTCGACCAGCGCCATGTTATCGGCTTTGCGAGAGTTTAAAGGCTTGCCGCACCGGTGTCGGTTGGTGAGAGAACGCCGTGGCGTCAAATGGTATAACGACTCGAAAGCAACCAACGTCGGCGCGACGCTGGCAGCGATTGAAGGATTGTCAGCAAACGGTAAGCAGGTCGTGATTTTGGGTGGTGTTGGTAAGGGTCAGCAATTTGATGCCTTGACGCCGGTACTGGAACGTCATGCGCATGCGGTGGTATTGATTGGTGACGCAGCTGAGTTGATTGCTGAGGTGGTACCTGGTTCAGTCATTCGTGAGGTCGCCAATTCTCTTAAAGCGGCCGTTAACAAGGCAGCTTTGATTGCCGAATCTGGTATGCAGGTTTTACTCTCACCAGCATGTGCCAGCTTTGATATGTTCAGCAGTTATGTTGATCGCGGACAGCAATTCGAACACGCTGTCAGGGAGTTGCAGCCATGATTCGCGAATTCGATCGGCATATTGTTTTCAGCACTTTGGCACTGCTGATGATTGGCCTTATCATGGTATGTTCAGCTTCGATTACGATGGCGGAAAGCCAGTCGGGTCAGCCGTTGTATTATTTTTTAGACAGACAGTCTATGCCATTCTCGGTTTTGGCGTTGGTGCTGCTGTCTTATCTGTGCGGCTCTCTGTCTGGCAACAATTAGCACCCCAACTGTTACTGGTTGGCATCATCCTGCTGGCACTGGTGTTAATTCCCGGTATTGGCCGTGAGGTCAATGGTAGTGCACGCTGGCTGCCACTTGGGCCAGTCAATTTACAGGTGGCAGAGCTTATCAAGTTGTTTGCCATTATTTATATCGCTGATTATCTGCAACGTCATCAGGGCCAGGTCAAAACTGCGATGTCCAGCATTATCGTACCGATGCTTTTCTTGGGGATCGCTTCCTTCCTGATGTTGCTGCAACCCGATATGGGTTCCATTGTGGTGATCTTATCGACAGTCGTGACTATGTTGTTTCTAGGCGGCGCGAGACTCAGTATTTTCGGCCTGATGATAGGTATTTTAAGCGGTTTATTTTATCTGTTGGTCATGTTGGCACCGTATCGTTTGCAGCGACTGCAAAGTTTTATGGATCCTTGGGCAGATCCTTTTGGCAGTGGCTTTCAGTTAACGCAAGCCTTGATTGCATTTGGCCGTGGTGATTGGCTGGGAGTCGGGCTGGGCAGCAGTATGCAAAAGCTGTTTTATTTGCCGGAAGCCCACACTGACTTTTTGTATTCCATCATTGCTGAGGAGCTTGGGCTAATTGGTGCATTGGCGGTAATTGCCTTGTTTTTCGTCTTCATTTGGCGTGCTTTAAAAGTGGGCCGGGCTGCCGAATTAGCCGGGCAGCACTTTGGCGCGCAACTCGCCTACGGAATAGGCATCTGGTTAGGGATTCAGGCTTGCGTCAACATGGGCGTTAACATGGGGGCTTTGCCAACCAAAGGGCTGACTTTACCGCTGATGAGCTACGGTGGCAGTAGTTTGGTAATTGTCTGTCTCGCCATTGCCTTGTTGTTACGCGTTGACCTGGAAACAAAACAGCCTGAAATGGCAGCGGCGAGGGTCAGGCGATGAAAAAAGTATTGATCATGGCTGGCGGTACCGGGGGACATGTGTTTCCTGCGTTAGCGGTTGCGGAAGTATTGCGTGATCAACAGGTGTCCGTGGCCTGGATAGGGACACGCCGTGGCATTGAATACCGACTCGTGCCTGAGGCTGGAATCACGTTGCATTGTATTTCAGCGCAGGGGCTGAGAGGCAATGGGTTGACTGGCTGGCTAATGGCGCCGCTACGTTTGTTAAAAGCCATTGCCGAGGCAAGAAAAATCATTAAAGCGTTTCAGCCTGATGTGGTGTTGGGGCTCGGTGGATTTGCTTCTGGGCCCGGTGGTGTTGCGGCATGGCTGAGCCGGATTCCCGTCGTGATTCATGAGCAAAACGCCATTGCTGGGTTAACCAATAAGTTGTTGGCACCCTTATCAAAACAAGTGTTGCTTGGTTTTGAAAACAGTTTTTCAGGCAAAAAAACAACCTGGGTCGGCAATCCGGTACGCCAGCAAATTGAATCAATGGCAGTGCCGGCTGAGCGGTTTTCCGGACGTCAGGGTCCTTTGAAAATATTGGTATTAGGTGGAAGTCTGGGTGCACAGAGCTTGAATCGTGTTGTACCGGCAGCGGTAGCCTGTTTAGCAGAGTCACAACGACCCGTTATTCAGCACCAGTGTGGTGAAAAACATCTCAGTATGGCGCAACAGGCCTACCAAGATGCAGAGGTGTCGGCGCAAGTCGTCACGTTTATTACTGATATGGCCGCCGCTTATGCTGAGGCAGATTTGGTCATTTGTCGCGCTGGCGCATTAACCGTTGCTGAAATTGCGGCTGCCGGCGTGGCGGCGATTCTGGTGCCTTATCCTTATGCGGTAGACGATCATCAAACAGCAAATGCCAGTGCTTTGGCTGATTGTGGTGCTGCCATTTTGGTTGACGATAAAACGCTGACCGTTGCGGCCTTATCAGCATTGCTCAATGACTTTAGTCAGGATCGGCAACGCTTACTGACCATGGCCGAAAATGCCAGAACGCTGGCAAGAACAGGCAGTGCCAATGCCATTGCTGCACGTTGTTTGGAGGTCGCCAATGGCTAAGCTAACTGCGGCAATGCAAAGTCGGGTTAAACATATTCACTTCATTGGCATTGGCGGTGTCGGCATGGGTGGCATTGCCGAAGTCTTGCTGAACTTGGGCTATCGGGTAAGTGGTAGTGATTTAGCGGAAAACAATCTGATCCTGCACTTGCGTCAATGTGGTGCGGATATTCAGATTGGTCACGATCCTGCCTACTTGGCTGGAGCTGATGTGGTGGTTGTCACTACGGCGGTGAGTGACGACAATATCGAGCTGCAAGCGGCACGAGAACAACGTATTCCAGTTGTGCCCAGAGCAGAAATGCTGGCTGAGCTCATGCGTTTCAGTTACGGCATCGCTGTCGCGGGTACGCATGGTAAAACCACAACAACCAGTTTAATTGCGGCGGTACTCAGTGAGGGTGAGCTGGATCCGACATTTGTGATTGGAGGACGACTAAATAGTGCCGGCAGTAATGCGCGATTGGGAACAGGGCGCTATCTGGTCGCAGAAGCAGATGAAAGTGATGCTTCTTTTTTATATCTGCAGCCGATGATTGCGGTGGTGACCAATATTGACGATGACCACATGGCCACTTATGCGGGCGACTTCAATAAATTAAAAGCGACCTTTATCGAGTTTTTGCATCATTTGCCGTTTTATGGTCTTGCCGTCATGTGTATTGATGATCCGGAAGTTGTCAGTGTTTTGCCAGAACTAACACGCCCATTTATCACCTATGGCGAAAGTGCAGAAGCGGATTTTCAATTATCTGAACTGAATCAGCACCAGGGGCAGAGTAATTTCACGATTACTGAGCAGCAAACTGGCAGTCGTTATTTCATCACCCTGAATATGCCGGGTTTGCACAATGCCTTGAATGCCGCTGCAGCAATAGCTGTGGCGCGTAATTTGGGCGTTAGCGTTGAGGCTTGTCAATCCGCCTTGAGCAAGTTTGACGGTGTTGGTCGTCGCTTTAATGTGCTGGGTAATAAAGTAACGGTCAGTGGTAGCGAAATCATGTTGGTAGATGACTATGGACATCATCCGACGGAAATCGCTGCTACCTTGGCGGCTGCCAGAGCTGGGTGGCCTGATAAACGTCTCGTGGTCATTTTTCAACCACATCGTTACACCCGAACAAGAGATTTATTTGAAGACTTCGCACAGGTGCTGTCAGCGACTGACGTACTGGTAGTGCTTGAAGTCTATCCTGCCGGTGAAAACAAAATTGCCGGTGCCGATGCACGCAGCCTGTGTCGTGCCATTCGGTTAAGAGGGCAGGTTGAACCCGTATTTGCAGAAGATAAGGCGGCATTGTTTGAAATTTTGCCCGGATTACTGTCAGACGGTGATCTGGTCATGACTTTGGGGGCGGGCGATATTGGCAGCATTGCGCGCGAGTTGGACAGCACAATGGAGAGCGTATCCTGATGACTGACCAGCAACCAGTTTTGCAAGGTGAACTGCGTACCAATGAGCCGTTGTCATCACATACCTCATGGCGGGTGGGCGGCCCGGCAAAACAATTTTATCGGCCATTCGATCAGGCAGACTTAGCAAGATTTCTGCAGCAACTCCCTGCCGATGAGCCACTGTTATGGCTAGGTTTAGGCAGTAATTTATTAGTGCGAGACAAAGGATTTGACGGCACGGTCATCTCTACCTCTGGCACGCTCAAGGCAATGCAATTTGACGGTAATTTATTGCATGCCGAAGCAGGTGTGTATTGCAGTCGTATCGCCAAACAAGCAGCACGTCAGGGCTTGCAAGGCGCAGCATTTATGTCCGGTATCCCTGGCACATTGGGTGGAGCGCTTGCCATGAATGCGGGAGCGCATGGCAGTGAAACCTGGCAGTTTGTGACTTCGGTAACAACAGTTAATCGGCATGGAGAATTGATGCAGCGACCTGCTGAGGCGTTCGATACAGCCTATCGTCATGTCAAATTGCCGGAAGGTGAGTGGTTTGTTTCAGCAACACTGCGTTTTAGCCCGGGCGATAAGCAGGTCGAATCTAACTTGATTAAGCAGTTACTGCGTAAGCGCAATAGTAGCCAGCCAGCCAATCAACCCTGTGCGGGTTCGGTGTTTCGTAATCCACCGGGTGATTTTGCCGGCAGGTTGATTGAGTCTGCTGACTTGAAGGGGGTACGGATAGGTGGTGCCAGTGTGTCAGAGAAGCACGCCAATTTTATTGTTAACGATGGATCTGCGATGGCAGCGGATGTTGAGGCATTGATTTTAAAAGTACAGCAACAGGTTGAAGCCAAGCACGGCGTGTTATTGACCCCCGAAGTTCATATTGTTGGAGAGCAGGCATGATGGATCAGATCACAGATCCTAAAGCGTTTGGTCGGGTTGCGGTATTGATGGGCGGCCGCAGCGCTGAACGAGAGATTTCACTGAAAAGTGGTAATGCGGTGTTATCCGCATTATTGGCAAAAGGCGTCGAAGCAGTCGGTATTGATGTGGACAGTCATATCGATATCACGCTGCGTGAAGGCCAGTTCGACCGGGCTTTTATCGTTTTGCATGGTCGTGGTGGCGAGGATGGCGAAATTCAAGGATTGCTGCAGGCAATGGCGATTCCGTTTACCGGTAGTGGTGTGACAGGGGCCATGCTGTCCATGAATAAACGCATCAGCAAACTTATCTGGCAGCAGCAAGCATTGTCGACACCCAAATTCCGGCTGGTCAATGCCGAAACTGATCCACAAGAACTGGTTATCGCTCTGGGACTGCCTTTGGTCATCAAGCCCGTGCATGAAGGCTCCAGCATTGGCATGAGTAAAGTGACTGATGGTGAAGCGATTGCAGCGGCGATTCGCTTGGCATTGCAGTTTGATCAGGATGTGATAGCGGAGCAATGGATTAACGGCGCCGAGTATACCGCCAGCATTCTAGCAGGCAATGCCTTGCCGGTTATTCGACTCAAGACACCCCGTGAGTTTTATGACTTTGAAGCTAAATATCATGCCAACAATACCGAGTATCTCTGTCCCTGCGGGCTGACAGAAGAACAGGAAAAACGTTGTCAGGCTTTGGCATTAGATGCTTTCAATGCCCTGCAGATGAAAGGCTGGGGACGTGTTGATGTGATGGCTGATCAGCAAGGTAATTTTTATTTACTGGAAGCCAATGGCGTGCCGGGGATGACCGATCATTCGCTGGTACCCATGGCGGCCAGAGAAACCGGACTGGATTTCCAACAGTTGTGTTGGCGCATTTTGGAAACCAGTCTGGAGGAGAAAAACTAATGGCGGCACAACGGCGAGCCGGCGCGACGCGGCGTCTTCCACAGACGCAGCAAACGGTCGATTGGCCACAGCGGATTCGGGTGATGTTGGCTTTGATGACGGTATTGGCACTGATTGGCGGCGGCTATTACTTACATGATGATGACACCTTGCCGGTGCGACATGTGACCATTGAAGGTGATATTCGTCATACCGATCGGGATGTCTTGCAGCAAGCGGTTCGGCCTTACGTCAAAGGCAGTTTTGTTGATGTTGATGTGGCAGCAATTCGACGTGTTACACAGGCACTACCCTGGATTGAAAGTATTCAAGTTAGACGCGTCTGGCCGGATACGCTGCATCTGGTGGTGACAGAGCATCAAGCGGTAGCGCGTTGGAATAAAGCTGGTCTGGTTAGTCATCGTGGTCAAGTCTTCTATCCCGAAGCGAATACGTTACCGACGGGTTTGGTCCATCTTTACGGACCGACGGGAAGTAGTGAAATGATGTCTCGTCGGCTCGTGGCAATGCAGCGCGATTTGAATGGCATTGGCTTGAAAATTAAAAGCTTGCATATGGATAAACGTCGCAGTTGGGCTATGACTTTCCAAAATTCATTACAACTGCGATTGGGACGCGCCAACAGTGAGGCGAGACTGCAGCGATTCATTAAGGTTTATGCGGCGCAGCTAACCGATTACCAAGCACAGATCGCGGTTATCGATATGCGCTATACCAACGGTATGGCAGTGCAGTGGAAACCTGATCAAAAACCTGATTTTAACGGAACCGTATGATGTCAAAACGAGAACGCGAACTGATTGTCGGACTGGATATCGGAACCTCCAAAGTGGTGGCGATCGTTGCCGCGCCTATTCCTGACGCTGGGCCAAGCGAAAGCCAACTGGAAATCATTGGTATTGGTTCACACCCAGCACGGGGAATGAAAAAAGGGGTGGTGGTCAACATTGAGTCAACCGTGCAATCCATCCAACGAGCGGTTGAAGAGGCCGAATTGATGGCGGGCTGCCAAATCCATTCCGTTTTCGCCGGCATTGCTGGCAGCCATATTCGCAGCTTGAACTCCCATGGCACCGTGGCGATTCGCGATAAAGAGGTCACACAAGGCGATCTGGATCGGGTTTTGGATGCGGCACGTGCGGTGCATTTCCCGGGCGATCAACAATTACTTCACGTGTTACCACAAGAATTCATTATCGATAACCAAGAAGGCATCCGCGAACCAATCGGTATGTCAGGGGTGCGTTTGGAAGCCAAAGTCCATTTGATTACCGGTGCGGTGAGTGCCGCACAAAACATTACCAAATGTATCGAGCGCTGCGGTTTGGCGGTTGACGGCATTATTTTAGAACAAATGGCCTCGAGCTATTCCGTGCTGAGTCACGATGAAAAAGAACTTGGGGTTTGTCTGGTGGATATTGGCGGTGGCACCTCTGATATTGCGGTGTTTGTGGATGGCGCCATTCGTCATACAGCGGTGATTCCGATTGCCGGTGATCAGGTCACTAACGACATTGCAGTGGCCTTACGGACACCGACCCAGTATGCCGAGGAAATCAAGATCAAGTACGCCTGCGCCCTCACACAGTTAGCCCGTGAGGATGAAACGATTGAAGTGCCTAGTGTTGGTGATAGAGCACCAAGACAATTAGCGCGTCAGACGCTGGCTGAGGTAGTCGAGCCTCGTTATGAAGAATTGCTGATGTTGGTTCAGGCTGAGTTACGGCGCAGCGGTTTTGAGGAAATGCTTGCGGCGGGTGTGGTGTTGACCGGCGGGAGCGCCAAGATGGAAGGGGTGATAGAGCTCGCAGAAGAGGTCTTTCATCTCCCAGTCAGACTAGGTGTGCCACAACACGTCGGTGGCCTGGTAGAGGTCGTGCGCAACCCGATTCACGCAACCGGGGTGGGCTTATTGCTGTTTGGCAATGAACAAGTGAGTACCGGACGCAGTGAAACTGCGATTTCGGAAGGTTTTAAGGGGATGCTTGCCAGAATGAAAAGTTGGTTTCAGGGCAACTTCTGAGCAAGTGATTTTTTTAAGAGGAGAAATGTTATGACTTTTGAATTGATTGACACATATACAGAAAATGCCGTCATCAAAGTAATTGGTGTTGGCGGTGGTGGCGGTAATGCGCTGGAACACATGGTGGTAAATAAAATCGAAGGCGTCGATTTTATTTGTGCCAATACCGATGCTCAGGCATTGCGTCGAAGCGCGGCAACCACGCAATTGCAGTTAGGCACGGATATCACTAAAGGCCTTGGGGCAGGAGCAAACCCAGATGTCGGTCGTCAGGCAGCCTTGGAAGATCGCGAACGCATTATGGAAGTCATCGATGGTGCAGACATGGTCTTTATTACGGCTGGCATGGGCGGCGGCACCGGAACTGGAGCAGCGCCAGTTGTCGCGCAGGTCGCCAAAGAAATGGGCATTTTGACGGTTGCTGTCGTCACTAAACCGTTTCCATTTGAAGGTGGCAAACGAATGAAAACAGCGCTGAATGGCATCGAAGAGTTGGGACAGCATGTTGATTCCCTGATTACCATTCCGAATGAAAAGCTGTTGAAAGTGCTGGGTAAGGAAATGACCCTGATCAATGCATTTAAATCAGCTAATGATGTGCTGTTGGGTGCGGTTCAAGGCATTGCTGAGCTGATTACCCGGGAAGGGATGATTAATGTCGACTTTGCTGACGTGCGAACAGTGATGTCAGAAATGGGCATGGCGATGATGGGAACCGGCCGGGCATCGGGTGAAAGCCGGGCAACAGAGGCGGCAAGACTGGCGGTTTCAAGTCCGTTACTGGAAGATGTTGATCTGGCGGGTGCCAGAGGGGTGCTGGTTAATATCACCGCGGGCCTGGATATGAGCATTGGTGAGTTTGAAGAAGTGGGTAATACCGTTAAAGAGTTTGCTTCTGATGACGCCACCGTGGTTGTCGGTACGGTAATTGATCCGGACATGACGGATGAATTACGGGTGACGGTGGTCGCCACTGGGTTGGGAGGTAGCCGTGCAGTACCCGCTAAACCGGTTGAGGTACCGCAACCCAGTCCGCAAATTGAAATCGTTAAAAAGCCCGCAGAAGTTGATTATGATGAGCCAACCGTGATTCGTAATGGCACAAAAAATGAGTCGCCGAAACAAGTCGCGAATGGTGATGTCAATATGGATTATCTGGACATTCCTGCTTTTCTGCGTCGCCAAGCGGATTAGCCTGAAAATGTGACAGATAGGTGACAGTTGCTAAGCTTATGATATTATTATCCGATCTTTGAATATTTAGGGGAGAACAGCACCGTGATCAAGCAGCGAACATTGAAAAATGTGATTCGTGCCACTGGTGTAGGCTTGCATAGTGGTGAGATGGTTTATCTTACATTGCGGCCAGCGGCCCCTAATACCGGGATTATTTTTCGTCGGATAGATTTGGATCCGGTGGTTGAAATTGAAGCCAAAGCGATTAATGTTGGCGAAACAGCCCTGTCAACCACCTTGGTTCAGCACGGTCAAAAGGTATCAACAGTCGAACATCTTTTGTCTGCCCTTGCAGGTCTGGGTATCGATAACGCCTATATCGATTTGAATGCTGCCGAAGTGCCGATCATGGATGGCAGTGCCGGTCCTTTTGTTTTTTTGGTGCAGTCAGCGGGTATCGAAGAGCAAAATGTCGCCAAGCAATTTATTCGAATCAAAAAACCCGTCATTCTGGAGGACGGGGACAAGTGGGCCAAGTTTGAGCCTTTTGAAGGGTTTAAAGTGTCTTTCACGATTGATTTTGAGCATCCGGCTTTTACCGGTCGGCCTCAGCAGGTAGATGTTGATTTCTCCTCCACATCGTTTGTGCGTGAGGTCAGCCGGGCCCGGACCTTTGGGTTTATGAAAGACATAGAAAAACTGCGTGAAATGAACTTGGCGTTAGGTGGCAGTATGGACAACGCCATTGTCGTGGATGATTTTCGGGTTCTGAATGAAGATGGTCTGCGCTATGAAGATGAGTTTGTTCGTCACAAAGTGCTGGATGCTATTGGCGACTTGTATTTACTTGGTCATAGTTTGATTGGCGCTTTTGTCGGGCACAAGTCTGGTCATGAAGTAAATAATCGTTTGCTTCGCAAGTTATTGGCACAGGAAGATGCTTGGGAATTAGTGAGTTTTGAAGAAGACAAAGACGCGCCAATTTTATTCAGTCGTCCTGCAGCATCAATTGTCAGTTAAGTTTTTGAGCCGCGCTTAGCCAGACGAAAAAGGGCGGTTTTCAATTTTATATCGCTGATTTGTTCGGCGGTTTGTTCAAGCAGACTGACATGCTCATGTGTCAGTTTGAGCTGGTTTTTGAGTCTCGGCCTTGCGGGCAGAGTAGCAAAGTCTGGTCGAACTTTGACGGTCATTTTGCTAATCTGTTGATGGAGCTGGTCAGAAAGGTGCTGGCAGATTTTTCTGCTTTGAAAGCGCAATAAGCTAGCAATTGCCGCAGTATCGGCAATGACCATAATGTGATCGAGGTCACGATTGACCAGACGGCAACGTCCAGCAAAGTTGGCAGGTAAAATTGCTTGCATATGATAATCAAGCTGGGTTAATTTCTGTGCGCGACTGTGGAGTTGCAGCAGGTGAGGATGGTGTTGGAATAAGGCTGATAAAAGCCGTGGTTTTTCCGACATGAATTTAATTCCAAGACTGAGCGAAAACAATGCAGATCATTATCATACCGACAAATAAAGCCGGACATAAGCAGTGGCATCTAGGTCGAGCCAGTCTCCTTGTAATAACACTGCTGCTTGTTTCTCTCATCTCCGGCCTTACTTATTCTGTTCTTCACTGGTTAAATCTGCCCACTGCGCCATCCGCTCCGCATTTCGTTAACACCGATGTATTATCGCCGTCTGTTGATGATGTCATCACCGTGAATACAACGCAAAGCGAATCTTTTCAAGGTTTTTACGCACAGCAACTTGGGGGGCTGCAGGCTGAAGCTATTCGCCTGAAAATGCTCAATCAAAGACTTGCTGAAATTGCCGGGTTTGATGTTAGTGAACTGGATCTGGGACTGGGTATGGGCGGCATTGAACGTGATGCGCGCTTGTTAACGAGTGAAGAGCTTGATAAAGGAATTGCCAGTCTGAGCGAGGCCTTTGCTATTCAGCAAGAGACCATGGCGGCCTTGCAGGATTATCTGTTAACCAATGATAGTATCGTGACGGCAATTCCTACTGGACGACCGGTAAAGGAGGGATGGATATCTTCATTCTACGGTACGCGTGTTGATCCTTTTAACGGAAAACGTGTCTTTCATGATGGCCTTGATTTTGCCGGTAAAGAGGGCAGTGAAGTGCTTAGCGCCGCTGATGGTATTGTCGCGTGGGCGGGAATGCGTGGTGGTTATGGTGGTATGGTTGAAATTGATCATGGCAATGGCTATGTCACCCGTTACGCGCACAATAAGACTTTAAAAGTAAAAGCAGGGAACCGTGTTAAGAAAGGAGAAGTGATAGCCCTCATGGGATCGACAGGTCGCTCAACAGGGCCCCACGTTCATTACGAAATCCTCAAAGATGGCAAGCCGGTTAACCCCTACAATTATGCCGATGCTGAGTAATCACTTGTAATCGTTGCTTTCGCCACCATTTCACAGACTAAGACTTCGATCTTAGGCATCGTCCGCGTTATAATCGCGCCTTTATCAATCAATCCACGTTTTTGATGACGTGCATCAACTAGGTAAGTTTAGTCATGGTAGGCAAGATATTTAGCAAGCTTTTAGGCAGTCGTAATGACCGGGTTGTTAAAAAGCTGCAAAAAATAGTGAATCAGATTAATCATCTGGAGACTACCTACGCTGAGCTTGATGATGCTGCCTTAGCCGCCAAGACCACCGAATTTCGTCAGCGCTTAAATGATGGTCAATCCCTGAGTGATATTTTGCCCGAAGCCTTTGCTGTTGTTCGAGAAGCGGGCAAGCGCACCCTTGAAATGCGACATTTTGATGTCCAGCTTATTGGCGGTATGGTCTTGAATGATGGCCGAATTGCAGAAATGAAAACGGGTGAGGGTAAAACACTAGTTGCTACCTTGGCCGTTTATCTAAATGCCTTAGAAGGTAAAGGCGTGCATGTTATTACCGTCAACGACTATCTGGCTCAGCGTGATGCTGCCTGGATGAGTAAGTTATACGGTTTTTTAGGGTTGTCTACGGGAGTTATTGTCAGCGGATTGGATGGCGAAGAGCGTCGTCAAGCCTATGCTGCCGATATTACTTATGGCACCAACAATGAATTTGGCTTTGATTACCTTCGCGATAACATGGCTTTTCGTTTGGAAGATAAGGTTCAGCGTGATCTTAATTTCGCGGTGATTGATGAAGTTGACTCCATTTTAATTGACGAAGCACGAACCCCTCTCATCATCTCTGGTCCAGCGGAAGATAGTTCTGAACGTTACCAGCAGATCAATGCGTTGATTCCGCAATTGATCCGACAGGAAGAACAGGATGAGGAGGTGACCAAGCCCGGTGATTACACGGTTGATGAAAAAAACAAGCAGGTGCACTTTACTGAGCAGGGGCATGAGAAGGTTGAGCAACTGCTGACTACCGCCGGGATCTTGAATGAAGATGCCAGTCTATACGATGCAGCCAATATTGGTCTGATGCATCATGTTACGGCGGCACTGCGTGCGCATGTTCTATTTCAACGCGATGTGGACTACATCGTTCAGGATAATCAGGTTGTCATTGTTGATGAATTCACGGGCCGTACGATGCCTGGGCGGCGTTGGTCAGAAGGCTTACACCAAGCTGTTGAGGCCAAGGAAGGCGTCCGGATTCAAAATGAAAACCAGACGCTAGCTTCAATTACCTTCCAAAATTATTTCCGTCTTTACGACAAGCTGTCCGGTATGACAGGTACCGCAGATACCGAAGCTTATGAGTTACATTCTATTTATGGGTTGGAAGTGGTCGTTATCCCGACGCACCGGCCAATGCAACGAAAAGATGAAGCTGATCGAATCTATTTGACGGCCACTGAAAAATACGACGCGATTCTGCATGATATTCAGGATTGTGTTGACAGAAAACAGCCGGTTCTTGTCGGAACAGCCTCTATCGAGAGCTCAGAGTATCTCGATACATTACTGACCAAGGCTAAAATTCCGCACGAAGTATTGAATGCCAAGTTCCACGAAAAAGAAGCGCAGATTATTGCTCATGCAGGCAAACCCGGCGCTGTAACGATTGCGACCAATATGGCCGGTCGGGGAACAGATATTGTCTTAGGCGGGAGTCTGGATGCCGATTTGGAGACACTGTCTGACCCAGCCGATGAGGCACAGAAAAAAGCGGTAAAAGCGGCATGGCAACAGCGCCATGATGCCGTTGTTAGCGCCGGCGGCTTACATATTATTGGCACAGAACGTCATGAATCGCGGCGGATTGATAATCAGTTGCGCGGTCGTTCCGGACGTCAGGGTGATGCGGGATCAACCCGATTCTACTTATCTCTGGAAGATAATCTGATGCGGATATTTGCGTCAGATCGCATGGCCAGCCTGATGCAAAAATTAGGTATGGAAAAAGGTGAAGCCATCGAACATCCCTGGGTCAGCCGTGCGATTGAGAATGCCCAGCGGAAAGTTGAAGGACACAACTTTGATATCCGTAAGCAGCTGCTTGAGTTTGATGATGTCGCCAATGATCAGCGAAAAGTTGTCTACGAGCAGCGTAATGAATTGATGGCTACTGACGATTTGTCCCAAAATGTCGTCAGCATGCGTGCAAGCGTATTGAATGATGTGATCAGCATTTATGTGCCACCAAACAGTATTGATGAGCAATGGCATATTTCTGGTCTGGAGGATGCATTGCGCGATGACTTTGCACTGGATCTGGATATCAGTGGCTGGCTGGAAGCAGATAGTAGTTTGTATGAAGAGACGCTGCGAACAAAAATTATTGAAGCAGCAGAAGCTGCCAGTCAGGAAAAAGAACAGCAGGTGGGTAGCGAACTGATGCGCCATTTTGAAAAAGCCGTCATGTTGCAAACGCTGGATTCACAATGGAAAGAACATCTCGCGCAAATGGATTATTTGCGTCAGGGGATTAATCTGCGTGGTTACGCGCAAAAAGATCCCAAACAGGAATACAAGCGTGAGGCATTTACGCTGTTTTCAACCATGCTGGGCAATATCAAGCGTGAAGTCATCAGTCTGATTTCTCGTGTACAGGTGCGTGCTGAGTCCGATATTGAAGCCGTTGAAGCACAGCGGCGTCAGTCTGTTGATGACGTTGAATATCAGCATGCCGAAGCCACCACATCTGCTGAGCAAGAAGCGGAGCCAACACCACCTCAACCGATGGCGTCTGCGCCAATTACTCGGGATGGGCGTAAAGTGGGCCGCAACGAATTATGCCCATGTGGCAGCGGTAAAAAATTCAAACATTGTTGTGGTAAAGTCAGTTAATGGCAGTAAATTTATTGCCGCCTGATGCAGCGGATTTATTGCCAATCCAAGGAATTCGTCTTGCCACCGCGAGTGCTGGCATCAAAAAACCGGGGCGCCAAGATGTTGTGCTGATTGAAATTGCGGAGCACAGTGCGACGGCCGCGGTTTATACGCGAAATGCGTTTTGTGCTGCGCCGGTACAAATCTGCCGTGAGCATCAGAAAAAAACATCACCACGCTATTTATTGATTAATTCCGGAAATGCCAATGCAGGAACCGGACAGCAAGGTATGCAAGCCGCCCGACAGTCATGTCAGGCTGTGTCAGAAGTGACCGGAGTGTCCAGCCACGCTGTTCTGCCTTTTTCAACCGGGGTCATTGGTCAGCAACTGCCCGTTGACAAGATCGAAGCTGTGTTGCCAGATGCGGTTGCAAATTTGCAAGCTGATAACTGGTTAGGTGCAGCCAAGGCAATCATGACTACGGATACAGTTGCCAAGGCACGAAGTGTGCAATGTCGGCTGAGTGGTCAAGTCGTGACCATAACCGGTATCGCTAAAGGTGCGGGCATGATACGACCGGACATGGCGACCATGCTGGCCTATATAGCCACTGACGCAGTGATCAGCCAGCCTTTATTGTCAGTGATGCTGCAAAAAGTCATGGATGAAAGTTTTAATCGTATTACCGTCGACGGTGATACGTCTACGAATGATGCTTGTGTGCTTATTGCCACTGGTAGAGCAAGGCAAGCCGAAATTACCGAACTGGACAGTGATGATGCACAGTGCTTTGTTGAAGCACTGACTGATTTGTGCCGGTACTTGGCTCAAGCAATTGTGCGGGATGGTGAAGGGGCTACCAAATTCATCAGTATCAATGTAACTGGCGGTGCGGATAGTGCGGAATGTCGTCAAGTCGCTTATACAATCGCTCATTCGCCATTAGTGAAAACGGCGTTATTTGCTTCGGATCCAAACTGGGGGCGAATTTTGGCCGCGGTTGGCCGCAGTGGTCTGAATGCACTTGATTTGACCAAAGTGGATATTGCGCTTGATGAAGTCCAAATTGTTTCGGCAGGGCAACCCGCGCCCGATTACACTGAAGCTCGGGGCCAAGCGGTGATGAATCAGTCAGAATTGACTATCCATGTCGCGTTAGGGCGCGGCGATTTAGAAGATTTAGTCTGGACCTGTGACCTGTCATACGACTACGTTAAGATTAACGCCGAATATCGCACTTGAGTGAATTGATGGCGCAGCAAAAAATATCGACGCTGACTTCTTTTTTTGAGCAAAGCGGCACCAAATACCGAATCTTCGATATGGGACGGCGCGTTAGTAAAATCAGTTCGACTGATTTTGCGCGTATTGAAAATGCGGCGTTGCCGTATCCGATGCCATTTCAGCGTATGGCTTGGCTGGCTATCGTGTTTTGGGCGCCAGGGCGACCAGATCAGCATTATGTCTGGTTTCTTCAGCTTCCCTTGGACGAACAGGGCTTGTTATTGCAAGTAGCACGCGATGAGTTTCTGGTGGCGGTGCTGGATCGCGTCGGTGAATCCATGTTGGCCGCGGCAGATGGTCACCGGCTTCAAGGTGCGTTAAAAGACAGTCCTTACAGTTTTACGCCACGAGAAGAAAAAATGGCGGCATTTAATGCCCTCGCAACGGCAACACTGCGCCTGCCTCCGTCACCGTATTTTCCGGCCGCGAAGGCGTATTTCACTGGCAACGCTGATTCACAAGTCTGGTCGGAATTAGCACTCCAGGGAGTGGCCGATGTGGCGGTGCGCTTGCCGGAGACAGATGATGTAGCGGACTTAATTCAAACGCTACCTGGGTTGCCGGCAACGCCGTTTCAAACGCTTGCCCGGTTTCTTGAGCAGGTTGCCATTCCAACCAGTTTGGTAGAAGCATTCATAGCGCAGCTCTCGGCGGCCTTGGGTGAGGTTGATCCCGACGTCAATCACGTAGCTGCTTGCCTGAGAGCGATTTCAAATACGGCTGCTCAAGGGCTGGTTGCAGAAACTGTCAGAAAAGTTTTGCAACATGACTGTAGTCGCAACGTCGAAATACTCGCCGTGGTGAGTGGCCGTTGCTGGTCAACTTTGGCAGAGCCAACGATCGCGCATTTATTTTGTGAGCGTTTGGCAATTAATGATGCGGGGCAACCCGGGTTTAGTCAGTTATTGGCAGATGTTTTATATTTGCCAAATTTGCGTGACCCGATCATGCAAGCATTGCGTTCGCCAGGCCGTTCTGATGCCTTGGCAACGTCAGTTGGAATCATGTTCGGGCAATCAGCATAGCTTGTTGTTTATGCCATAGTGGATAGGGTGTTTCGCCATTGTTTCTCGGTCATTATGTCCAGTGTGGAATCGACATGATCAATAAACAGCCGGCCTTGCAGATGATCGTATTCATGTTGAAACAATCTGGCCAGAAACCCGGTATATCGGATTTGAACACGCTCACCTTGGCGCGTGTCGTACGCAACATCAATAGCATTTGACCGCGGTACCAAAGCCCGTAATCCGGGGATACTGAGACAACCTTCCCAGTCTTTTTCCATTTCCGTTGAATAATGGAGAATAGTTGGGTTAAGGATGCAGGCTGGCTTCATCACTGGCGCATTCGGATATCGCTGATTTGGGTGACTGCACATAATAAAAATTTGCAGGCTAATACCCACCTGGGGTGCTGCGATACCCATGCCTTGCTTCTGGACAACAAAGGTCAGCAGATTATCGAGTAATCGCTGTGTATCTGGTTCGGCAATATCCAATACAGGGTTGGCTGGTTTTCTAAGTTGCGGATGGCCTAGCTCGCGTATTTCCCAGTCGAGATCAGTCATTTAAATTGACGGCGCTTGCAAGGGATCAAGACAACGAAACCAGCCTGCGATACTGTAACGATCCTGTCGGCAGGGCAAGACTTCATGTGGAAAGGTGTCACTTAAAAAAACAACAAAGGTGCCCAGTTCGGGTTCAACGGATGCGATTATCTTTTCTGTGCCGGGTTGGTACATAGCCAGTTGACCTCCCGCTTCTGCTGGCCAGAAAGGGTTGAGATACAAAACCGTTGTCAGAATCCGGTTTGATTGTCCTTTAAATGCATCGACATGGCGTTTGTAAAATGCACCTGGACCATAATGCGCAAAATGTGCTTCATAATCAAACAAGCCGAGAAAAAGTCGCTCATTGAGCGCGAGACGAAATGATGACATTGCAGCGAGATAAGCCTGATCGATCGGGTGTTCGTCACTTAGCCAGCGTGTTTCATCTCGACGAATTGTCGTGTTTAATTGAAACTGTTGATCACGCCCAATACCGGCGCGGGTCAACGCATTATGGTCGTCCAGACGAGCAACGCGTCGATACAAATCATGATTTAATGGCAGCGGTAACAGCTGTGGCAAAATACAATAGCCGTTCTCGGCAAGTTGATCTGCAACCTGATCCAGTAAATCAGGCGAAACCAGTAGGGGCGCATTCAAGGCATCATTTCTCCATCAGCACAATAACTTGTGAATCGAATTCAACAAGGCTATGCCCATGCGGGGCGATAAAATGTAGCAGAAAATGCGGCTAGCAGTAGATTTATTTTGGACTGGCCTTGTGCTTTAACCAAAAAACCAGTAAGCGATAAAAATGGCAGCGAGGATGCCAGCAATATCGGCCGCCAAACCGCAGCTGACAGCATGACGGACTTTACGTATGCCAACCGCACCGAAATACACGGCCAAAACATAAAAAGTGGTTTCTGTACTACCTTGAACGATTGAAGCGAGGCGTCCGGCAAACGAGTCGGCACCATGGACTTCCATGGTATCGATCAGCATGGCTCTTGCCCCACTACCACTAAATGGTTTCATTAAAGCCGTTGGTAAGGCGTCAATAAACCGGGCATCCAAACCAAAAGACAGCACCAGATAACGCAGCCCATCCGCCAGTAAATCCAATGCCCCGCTGGCTCTGAATACGCCGATAGCCACAAGCATGGCAACCAGATAAGGAATAATCATCACTGCAGTGCTAAAGCCTTCCTTCGCCCCTTCAATAAAGGCTTCGTAGGCGTTCACCCTGCGCCAGCTGGCGGCAACAATGAAAGCGATGACCAGAGAGAAAATGATTAAATTACTGATCAAGGCGGATTGCGCTTGCATCTGCGCTTGACTTAGTTGACCGAAATAAGCCAGTAAGCCAAAGACGATCAGGCTGATCACTCCCAGGTAGGTGAGTACAACACGATCCAGCAAGTTAATTTTTTGTACAAAGGCAACAGTAATCAGGCCAACCATGGTAGAACAATAGGTGGCAATCAATAAGGGAATGAACACATCGGTTGGATTAGCGGCGCCCATTTGTGCACGATAAGTAAAAATCGTGACGGGAAATAACGTAACTGCGGAGGTATTGATAACCAAAAATAGGATCTGCGGATTACTCGCTGTGTCCTTGAAGGGATTGAGCTTTTGTAACTCCTGCATGGCCTTGATTCCAAGTGGCGTCGCAGCATTATCCAGACCAAGCGCATTTGCCGACATGTTCATGACCATGGCCCCCAGCGCGGGATGGTTTTTGGGCACTTCAGGCATCAATCTTGTGAAAAGCGGCGTCAAGCCGCGTGTTAACCATTCGATAAAGCCGCTACGTTCACCGATTTTCATCATACCCAGCCATAGCGTCAGAATACCGGTTAATCCCAGGGCAATCTCAAAAGCCGTGGTTGCCAACGCAAACAACGCCTGCATGATTTCACCAAAAATAACGGTATCACCCAAGACCAGTAATTTGAATAAGGCGACCGCAAAGGCAATCAGAAAAAAAGCAATCCAGATAATATTCAGCATCGGGTTATTTTGGCATGCTGAAAAAAAAAGTCACTGCATGCAGTGACTTTTTAGTGGTTTAGCGCTTTTTGCTGGTGCGCTGTTTGGGGCGATTACCCGCATTAAGCGCTCTTCCTGCTCCTCTCGCCTTATTCAGCTTGGGCCGAATCGGAGCCGGAGAATTATCGATCTCATCGTTAGCAAGGCTCAAATTGAGTTGTTTGTTGGCGACCCAAACCTTACGCAGATGTTGGAAGATATCTTTGGGCATGCCCTGCGGCAAATTAATTAAACTGTGATCTTCATTAATGGTAATCCGGCCAATAAAGCGGCTTTCGATACCGGCCTCGTTGGCAATGGCGCCAACCAGATTACGTGGCTCAACATTATCAACACGGCCGACTTCGGCGCGATAAATGTCCATATCAGGATCAGTTGGGTGGCGGTCATCCGCACGAAAATCCTTGCGTCGCTCGCGGCGAGGTAGACGCTCATCATTAAACTGTCGTTCGTTGGCGTTTTCTCGTGGTTTGCGTTCGCTGACATGTTTAACTGGCGGGTTGAGAGGCCGATCTTTTTGCAGTAGATAGGTCAATGCAGCAGCCATATCCATCGGGTCAGCGTTATGCTCTTGCTGATAACGTTGCATCAAGTTTTCAAAATAACTCAGGTCCTGAGATTCGATGGTTTCCGTTAAGGTTTCCATAAACTGGATAACACGCCGGTCGGCAATTTCTTCCGTGCTCGGCAGCTGCATGCGGGTGATGGTTTGGCGTGTTGCTTTTTCAATCGCCGCCAACATTCTTTTTTCGCGCGGTGACACGAACAGAATGGCTTCGCCCTGGCGACCAGCACGGCCGGTACGGCCAATTCGGTGAACGTAAGACTCGGTATCATAAGGGATATCGTAATTCACCACATGGCTCATGCGCTCGATGTCCAGTCCCCGAGCAGCAACATCCGTGGCAATCAGAATATCAATTTGTCCCTTTTTCATGCGTTCAATGGTTTTCTCTCGCAAGGCCTGATTCATATCGCCATTGATAGCTGAAGCGGAATAGCCACGTGCTTCTAGTTTTTCTGCCAGTTCCACCGTGGCATTTTTGGTGCGGACAAAGATGATCATGCCATCAAAGTTTTCGACTTCCAGAATCCGGGTCAGTGCGTCCAGCTTGTGTAGACCTGTGACCTGCCAGTAGCGTTGGTTTATGGTTTCGACTGTTGACGTGTTTGACTTGATACGGACTTCAACCGGATCCTTCAGATATTTTTGCGCCACTCGATGAATCGGGCCAGGCATGGTTGCGGAAAATAAGGCAACCTGACGACTATCCGGTGTCTGCTGCAGAATGGTTTCAACATCATCGATGAAGCCCATGCGCAGCATTTCATCGGCTTCATCGAGCACCAAAGCCTGTAATTGATCGAGTTTCAAAGTTCGACGCCGGATATGATCCAAAATTCGACCTGGCGTACCGACAATTACCTGAGGTTGGCGTTTTAACGCCCGTAATTGAATGCCGACACTTTGACCGCCGTAAATCGGCAGAATATGAAAATCTTTCAGGTGCCGGGCATAAGATTGCATTGCTTCAGATACCTGAATGGCCAATTCCCGCGTCGGAGCCAGCACGAGTAGCTGTGTGGCTTTGCTTTTTAGGTCAAGTCGGCTTAATAACGGCAGAGAGAAAGCCGCGGTTTTACCGGTGCCGGTTTGTGCCTGACCCAACAGATCGCGGCCGGTGAGCAGCGGTGGAATACTCTGCGCCTGAATAGGTGAGGGCGTTTCATAGCCAGCTTGTTGTACGGCTTCAAGAATAGCGGGGGCTAGCCCTAACTCAGAAAATGAGGGCGCTGCATCGTGTTGTTCTGTAGACATGGAGTAACCTGTGAAGGACAGTGAGCTATTTAGGCAAACGGTCTGGGGATAAAACGGAGTTGGTGATTATACCGTTCATTTATGTTAAATGATAGCAAAATCATTTATTTATTCAGGTTGGCTGGGCGTTATTTTTTATCGCTGGCAAGCCTTGCCTTGTTCAGTCTAAGATAGGGCTATCTGGTCTTTGTGGATATTAATCGTGTCGATGACACGCAGCCGCTGGTCAGTGTGCTTGTAAACAATTTATTAAATGCAGAGGAGCAGTCATGTCTGATCATATTTACAAACACATCGAAATTACTGGTAGTTCGACGGAGAGCTCGGATAAGGCGATTGAGAATGCCATTGCCAAAGCAACGCAAAGTCTGCATCAAGTACATTGGTTTCAAGTCATAGATACCCGAGGCTATATTGAAGAAGGCAAAGTGAAGTATTGGCAGGTAACCATCAAGATTGGTTTTCGATTGGATGACTGAAAACGCCTACGCCGACATATTGATTTAAATATGTCGGCGCTTTGCTTAAATCCTGACGAAAATCCGGTAAGGATTAATTAACGCCTAGATGCTGTAAGTACGCTTCATAATTGCCATGAAAGTCAGTCACGCCATCGGTTTGAATATCCAGAATCCGATCCGCTAAGGAGGAGACAAATTCACGGTCATGCGAGACAAACAGCAAGGTGCCATCAAATTGTTCCAGTGCGTAATTAAGCGATTCAATGGATTCCATATCCATGTGATTAGTAGGTTCATCCATCACCAGAATATTCGGCTTTTGCAGAATCAACTTGCCGAACAGCATCCGTCCTTTTTCGCCACCGGATAAGACATTTACTTTTTTGTCGATTTGGGAGCCCGAAAACAACAAACGCCCCAAGGTACCGCGAATCACTTGCTCATCATCTCCAGAACCGGCCCATTGTTGCATCCACTCGAACAAGGTTAAATTTTGTTTGAATTGGTGATCGTGGTCTTGTGCGTAGTAACCAATGTTGGCATTTTCAGACCATTTAATTTCTCCGGAAATCGCCGCCAAATCGCCAATCAACGTTTTAACCAGACTCGTTTTACCAATGCCATTCGGGCCAATAATGGCAATTTTTTCACCGACTTCGACCCTCAAATTCAGTTTTTTAAACAGCGGCTGCTCATCGGCGTAACCCTGTGTCAGATGCGTCACTTCCAATGCATTACGAAACAGCTTTTTATCTTGCTGAAATCGAATAAAAGGATTAACCCGACTGGAAGGTTTCATATCTTCCAATTGGATTTTATCGATTTGTTTTTGCCGAGAGGTGGCTTGTTTGGCTTTGGAAGCATTGGCGGAAAAGCGAGAAACAAACTCTTGTAGCTCTTTAATTTGCGCTTTTTTACGCGCGTTATCAGCCTGTAAGCGTTCACGGGCCTGTGTCGAGGCAATCATGTAATCATCATAATTGCCGGGATAGAGGCGAAGTTCTCCATAATCCATGTCCGCCATGTGTGTGCAGACGCTATTCAGAAAGTGGCGATCATGAGAGATGATGATCATGGTGCTGTTGCGCTGATTTAATACGCCTTCCAGCCAGCGAATGGTATTAATATCCAAGTGGTTAGTGGGTTCATCGAGCAGTAGGATATCTGGATCCGCAAACAATACCTGCGCCAGTAAAATACGCAATTTCCAGCCTGGCGCAATTTCACTCATTGGCCCGTAATGCTGGGCAACTGGAATACCGACGCCAAGCAATAATTCTCCAGCACGAGATTCAGCGGTATAGCCATCTAGCTCAGCATATTGGCCCTCAAGTTCTGCCACTTTCAGACCATCTTCTTCACTCATTTCTGGCAGACTATAAATACGCTCTCTTTCACGGTGCACTGCCCAGAGTTGCGGTTGTCCCATAATCACTACGTCAATGACGCGGTCGCTTTCATAAGCAAACTGGTCTTGTTTCAAGACAGCAAATGACTCATTGGGATCACGAACAACATTGCCTGAACTAGGCTCTTGCAATCCTGCAAGAATTTTCATAAAAGTCGATTTTCCGCAGCCATTGGCGCCAATGAGGCCATAACGGTTTCCTTCGCCAAACTTGACAGAAACGTTTTCGAAAAGCGGCTTGGCGCCGAACTGCATGGTGATATTGGCTGTACTAAGCAAGGTGTGGATCCTGAGATTAAGCTAGAGACAGATTTCTGCCAAAAAGGCGTGATTATACATGGAGATAGTTGATGTGAGGCAGATAAAAAAAATGCCAGCCCGAGGGCTGGCATAAAGTCTGTCAGTGTCAGAGAGAGATGGTTACC
Source organism: Methylophaga frappieri (assembly GCF_000260965.1). NCBI lineage: Bacteria > Pseudomonadati > Pseudomonadota > Gammaproteobacteria > Thiotrichales > Piscirickettsiaceae > Methylophaga > Methylophaga frappieri. Next base: position 894,498 of record NC_017856.1, on the reverse strand, counting down.
GTGGCGACCATCTGTTGTTAATATTAATGATAATAATTCACATTTGCAAGAATTAATTTCATTAATCTGCTATTTTTTTATAACTTGCTGTAGCCGCGCGCGATAAAACCAACCTGGGTGCGCGATAATTTAACTTTATTATCTGTTACAAATAATAAAAACCTTTTCCAGAATAGAACTATCAAACCAATCCGACTCCGGTTGTGATCGCCGTTATAGTTGCCGCTAGTTCAGCATCCGATAGTGCATAGTCGTACGCAATGCTACGAGATTGATCCAAGTGTCCGTGAATAACTGTGCTCGCACTTTCTTGATTCCAGCCACGCCGAGCGAATCTAGTATTCGTGGAGCCGGTATTCATGGTGCCGGTAAATTCGGTACTTTCCTGCAAACTTAATCCGTTAAAAATCTGCACTGCGCTACCAGTGAACCTAACAGATACGGTGTACCAGGTACCTACTGCAATAGCCTCGTTAAATGTGGCTGAGTGAAAAGTACCCTCGGTGTTGCAAATCGATACGCGAGGCTTATTGAGACCTCCAGAGGCGGGTGAGAAGACAGTTAGCTGCCACTCGTTCTTCGCCGTCACATCGTCGTCGCTGCGGCTGTTAGCGATCCAAACTCCATCGGTATCGAACCCGTCAAAACGCACGAGCATAATGAGCGTAAAGGCGTTATCGTTGAAAGCCAGTCTCGCGCACTGACCGTAATCATTATTCCCATCATAGTCGACATGGTCTTCATGCTGATCTGCGCCACCAAACAGGCCAATATCGTAATCGCCCGTTACGTCCGTTGCATCACCGGCCATCAGCCATAGAGCTATATAGTCCCCCGGCACCAGTGGCGACGGCTTACTAACAGCCCGTCTCCATCTTCGCTGCGGCATCATGACGCGTACCCCCCTGCTGCTATATATCTGATTGTTGTGTTATTTAGTGTTTCTGCAAGTATTACTGTCACTGGGCTAAATGTAATCCCGTCACCATTGAGCAGTGGTGTCAGTGCCGATACATCAGGGGCATAAGTATCTGCGGCAAACAATATTATTTTTAGCTGAGCACCGGCGGGCATGTTGCTCACAGTGATATCGGTGTCTGCAGCGCTCAGTGTCGCGTATTGGAAATCGCCGTCATCATAGTCAAAATCAAGAGCGTTGCCGGAGATATTTCCTGTTACATCGACCGGCTTGCCGCGTATTTTATCTGCCCAGGCGTTTTGAATATTGACGCCGTTCAGTGGGTTTGGTATCGACGCGGCAGTGAAAAATGCTTGAAGATCAGCCAGCGTAGTACGGTAGTTTGCTGCGATCTCAGCAATGGTGATTGACGCACCCGCAGTCTCGGGGGTCGCCACTGCCGAAGTTATGACTATCGCTCCCGCTGTCGATGAGACAACCTCATGCACACCATTGAGCGCACTAACAGTAGATCCGGTCACCTGCACATAGCCGCCGGGTTTAACCAGTGGCAGTGAGTTATTAGAGTCAGATATCGTCTTCGTGCCAGCATCGTAGGCGATGGTTGTCGCGGTGTAGCTGCCGTCGGACTCTGTGTCGGATAGCAGTATGAATTCATTCCCGCGTAGTGCTGAACCCGCTAATGCCAGATAATCCGAAATTTTCTTAAATACTAAGCTCATTCTGGTCTCTCCATTTCGATGTACTCACCGTTTTCGCCCAAAATAACGGCCGTGAAAGTGGCGATAGGCCGTTCTTGAGATAGCAAGTCTCTGTCGATCTCATCTGGGTCGGCATCGGGGGCGATGAACTGAACGAAAGGTGCTTGCAATGACCTTTCATCCTCCCGAACCGCCCACAAACGGATAACAACAAAAAACGTATCCGTGGGCGTTGGATATGTAACAAAATCCAAATCATAGGTCTTGACGGAGCCAAGGTCTTCTGAAAACCAGTTTTCTTCGATTAACAAGCCGTCAACGTCCAGTGCGTCGGCTTCAATTAAGTAGGTCGTTCCCACTTCGGGTCCGTAGTCGTCCGAGTTAAAATAAGAAACAACCTGATCAGCTTGGATTATGCGGTCCCTATATGACCATGTGAATGTGACAGACGCACTCGGCGGCTGGTAGAGTTCCCCTGGGTACAGCAACCCTTCTACGCGAAAATTGGCGGGTGGATAGGGTTTGAATATGCGCCCGTCCATTTCAACAGCGTGTTTTGCGTAAGGACCTGGTTCAGTTCCACCAGCGCTGTTCGCTACCGCGTACCCCTCAACAGTTTCCCCTGGGAGGAATATTGTCTCGCTGTAGCTAAGTTCCTCTCCGATGACGTAGAGTGGCGCGCCTGCTGGGATCGGTAGTGGGAGGGTGTCTGCGACGCCGCGTAATAAGTACAGTACGCTGTCCCCGCTAGTAAACTCTACAGAGACGGCGGCGATCTCCCGCTCCGCGTCTAGCGCGTTACCGATCAAGACCAACTGTCCCACAGAGAGTGACTCGACTCCTATCTCACTGGATATCGGTATCACAGTCTCTTGCCGGTCAGAGATCGAACTGGCCGCGATCAAAGTTGGCGTGTATGCACTCTCTATCGCTTCCTCGGGGTCTGGTTCTTGAGTTGTCCCTTCTGGATAAACGTAGAGATCATAACCCAAGGAAACCCCCGAACTAGGCTCTGCTGCCGCGAACCCGTAGGCGGCTGATGTATTTTCCGAGGGGATAGCCTGCTCACCGACGAGTTGCATCGCTAAGAAATAAGGTATCTCAAACGCGGTTTTATGTTTTATCGAACCTGATATGGACGTTGAGTCCGACCACTGGGTCCCTGCCGGGGTACCGAAAGTGCTGAACACCTGCCCAAACACGTCCTCCGCCCACTCAAGCGTAATGTCGCCGTTGAGTTGACTAGACTCATTGCGTTTAGTAACACGACACACCATAGTCTCTATGTCGTCATCCGGCGAGTTTAGTTTGAACACATCACCAGGTCGCAGGTTAGCATGTACGCGGTTGGTCCGAATGCGTCCTTGATAAAAAGGCTTGCTGGATCGCGCCAGATCGCGTTCACCCACAATCATAGCCGAATATCGATTAGTGATACCCGCGTATTGATATGTCTTTTGATTAATGTACCCCACAGCGTCAACGGCTGCCGCGTCACTGAGCGTCACTGAATCGTCTTTACCGGTCTCTCTGTTCCAGAACTCGATAACAACCTGGTTAAATATTTCGTTCTCCATCGGAGCGTTGAAATTGACCAATTCAGAGTTGCTAGGGTCAAGGATCGGCAGTGTCTCCGGGTCGTAGTCGTCCCGGATCAGCTTTATCTCCATCAGACCTGTTTCAGGGTCCTGATAGGGTATAGCGTCGATGTGGCGTGCTATTTCTTCAATAATTTCACGCCATCGGATTTCTTCTGTGAAAAGGAATGATACCCCTAACTTTTCCTCAAATAGGGTATCGGCCGCAGTTTCGTAGCTGTCCCCCATCTTTGATTCGGGGAACCGTCCGCCCCAAACTTTGTCGGTGTGACACTCCCGCATTAGATGGATCGGATTAATGTCCCACATGGTAAAAGCCGACCGGAGGGCGTCCGCAATCGCGTCTGCGTTACTGCCGGAAATCACTGGCACACCGTCTGCGGGCGTGTTGTCCATCAGCTCCGTGTGCGAGGTGTCCGCAAGGTCGATGTTGAAAGCGTGTGCCTGAACGTTAGGTATGTTGCTTAACTGTTCACTCGCCTCAATATCAGTGCCTTCCGGCGAAGGCTCACCGTCCGTCAAAAATATAAATTTTTTGATCGGTTTATTGCTCGTATTGAAAAACGCGGACATAGCGTATATGGACGCCGTGAAATCGGTGGCTCCCATTGACGCATCGACAGCGTTTACAAAAGCGCGCAACTCTGAGATCGCTGCCGCATCAATATTATACTTAGCTAAAGCCTGTGACCCTGACGCCCATATATTGACACGTATATCGTGAGATATGCCGATCTCGGTTAACCAATCAAAAACCGAGTTCATGGCTTCTTTAACAACCGCCCATCTGTTGGAATCCGGGGGGAACATGGACCCCGAGGCGTCAAGGGAGAACTGCACAGCCGAAGGGGTTCTGTCATAGCCTCCGAAAATCGCAGCTTTCTCGTCGTACCACTGTGGAGACCCATCGCTGAGCTTATGAATTGCCTGCGCTCTGAATTTAATCGGCTTTATATACGGGCTGTTGCCGAAATAAAAATCATCGAAAAATAGAGAGACTACACCACGGTAGGCCGGCATTAGCGGACCACCAATTCGCGATACCATACGTGCTAACCGTGGTTGGGTCGGCCAGCCCATACCCAGTCTTATGGTGCCGGATACGCCGCCTTCACGCTGTTCCCCTCCAAATAACTTAGGTTGGCTGATCTCAATCGTAGACCAGTCGTCAGTCAGACCTTCTTCTATGCCCACCCATGCCAGATTTTCAGCAAACCAGATATGGCTGATATGGTCAAAATTACTAAGCGCAAGGACCAAGTGTTGGTCTTCGTAGTATTTATACCCGACCGTTTGACGTTTCCCGCTACCGCCCATCGTCTACCTCTTTCTCGGCCAACTCTGCGACTGCGACTGCAAACGGGCAGCCCGTCTCACGAAGCGCCTTGGTCTCGACGCCATTGCGAAACTCGCGCAAAGTGAACCCATTTCTCGCGCCCCAGTTTAGAAATCCGTCACGACAATATCGAAGTTGCCGAATGTGCCGAATATAAACTCTAGCCACGGTTAAGGTTTCCTGCGGATTGCTTTAGCGCGTGTGTTGCCCCTGTTAACCACGCCAGGGGACTCAATATCACGAGTACCGCGCATCAGATAAATGCTAGACCCCGTTTTTGCGCTAGGCACAGTTAATTTTTCTGCAGTAGCAGAGGGTGATTTTTGCGGCTTATTTAAGATGGTTTGTATGGCCATCAAAGCCACGCCGATTAATAGCTGTATCCAAAATCCCATAATTAGCCCCCTAAAATATACTGTTGCCGTCGTAACCGTCTTTCGCGGGTGTCCAATCGAATGCGAGATAGTTGTCAATATTGTTAAACTTATTCAGACAGGTTTGCGGTAGCCGATTACAGCCCGGATACAGCTTCACAGCGCTGACAGGTATCAAGCTTTTTATCGGACGATTAAGCCAAACCTGGTTGCCGACGTGTTGCAGTATGTAGCGATTGATACCTGCAAATGACAGGATGCCGCCTGTAAAATAGCCGTCCCCATATCCGCCAGCCTCGGTTATTTCGATCACGGTTTTGTCGGTAATGTCCGTGACATCCCCCCCCACTTCCCATTCGGATTTAATCAATCCGCATAAGCCGTGATAGACGGTATGCACACACTGGCCAATCTGGTAACGCATCGTCAGCGCATAGCCATTCATATACAAATCCATGCGCTCACTCAGCAGGATCATCATCGGATATTCCCACTCAACACCGGCCAGTCGCCCCGACCAGACAATGACTGGCTGCGTGTCCGGATCATCAAGATGCGATTGATAGAGCGTCACTGTGATGACGTTAGCGAACTCATGCGAAAGGTAGATATCGGCAAACGGATTTTCTCTGTTCAGCGATATTTTTAGCTGCTCTCCGTCGTACGGATTAGAGTCGTCCGAGATTGAGTCGCGCTTGATCATGCCGGACGTATATTCTTTGCCGTTTATCGTCACGTTATAGTCCGCAGTGGTCATCCGCACGGCATCCACCGGATTGTCGCCGTAGACAATTTCCAGGTGTTCGGCGGGCGTGCCTGAATGCCGGCTTGTCTCGTAGGCGTTAAATGTCATTCGGGGATTTCCTCAGTCATAACTGCCAGGTTAATTCTGGCCACTTCGTCAGTAATCCAGGAGACGGTGAAACCATCACTGGCCAGATGGCAGACGGTGACAAAACTGATCTGACTGCATTCCCAGGGACCGTATGATTCGTCCCAATCCTCGACCGTTGTCACCGTTGATACGCCAAGGCCAAAATCGGCGGCAATCGTGGACACCTCAAAAAACGCCACGCTGCCGTTTTTTTTGCGGATCATCAGGTGGGTATAAGTGCCAGAAGACGGTGAAAACATGCCCAGATCGGTGCCAGCAACCTCAAAATCAATACCGGCGCTCAGCGGCTGCTGTAGTTGCAAATCACCGAGCCAGGTCGGCATCATGAACGGCACACGCTGGCCAGAGCGCCGGTCGAGGAATGCAAGCCACCAGTCGACCTCATCACGGCTTTCACATAGCACTTCACCTTTACGCAGGCGGCGTGAAATCAGGCCACGCACTACGGATTCAAACGGGCCAACTTCAGCATCGATGTAATCCGGTACCCAGTCATAAGTGACATTAATTGGCTTTGACCAGTCGACAGGGCGAACCAGTACTTCCAAGCTATTAAGCGTTTCGTCAGCAGTTAAGCTGGATGCTTCCGGAGCACGGTTATCAACCAGGCGTCTGAAACTGACCGGGCAGCGCATAACATGACTACTAATCCACTCGGCCTCCATCTCACCGGCCACTTGAGCACGCCAGGCAGGATAGACTTTGGCTCTCGATGGCCAACTGCTATCGAGAGCACTAGTTAATGTCAGGGTCAGACGGTCACCAGAGATGCTTTCAATAGCGACGACTTCAGGCTCTACGTCACCCAGCATTAATATATATTCATCACCGGCACGAGCCAGATATGAGACTGGGCCATCAAGCAACAGTGTGTTAGTACCGATAGTGGCTGCAGATGCTAAAAAGCGCCGACGGGACCACTGTGGCAGCATCCAGGTATAGGGCTGTAGTCGACCAAAGCGATAATCAAAACTGGCTGCGTCGTCGGCACCCAGCAAAATCGTGTAATTTAGCTGCTCGCGCGGTTTACTGCGCAGTCCGCGCCACTGGCCAGTCATATCGCGTGAGCGCAATACATTTGTTTTATATGCAAAACTCTCCTGCACCGGATCTGACCAGTCCGGAGCAAACGGGAAAACGGCCGAAACGCCGTCTGGCAATGCCATCAGCCACCATCCAAAATTGTTGATACCTGCCGGCGCTCTGTCCGGATCACAGTCATAATGCTCTGGCCAAAATTTGGTGTACTCGCTATCGAGTCAGCCAGTTCCTGAGGGTCCAATGCGATGTACTGATTGAGATGAGTCGCGCCGGATTTACGTGCTTGACCGCCAGATTGCTCAGGCAGATGCCCTGAACCGCCAACTAGACCACCCTCAGCATACCCACGAAAGCGACTCAGAGCGGCCATACCGTTTTGACGAAACGACTCCATGAATGCCATGGCACCGGGCTCCCGCATCACTGACTGAGGTTGAACATACTCACCGGCATGAACAATGCCTGCTGGCTGGTATTTGCTGCCTGGCCCGGTCCAACCACCATCTGCAAAGCCCAGGAAATCCAAAAAACCACCACCGCCAAAACCGCCAACAATCGACACTGCTGCCTGTTGTGCAGCGAGCTGAATCAGAGCGCGGCCAATCGACTCAACAAGCGTGCCGATAGCATCACGCAGGGTCAGGGTGCCATCAGCAAGACCGGTAATCGCATTGTTTAAACCCTGCTCAAGCCCTTGTTTTACAGTTGTTGCGAGCTCCGTTGTCGTGGTTTTAAGTCGTAATGCCTGAGTATCCAAAGCAGCCAAGGCAGCTGCTGCATTCTGACCGATAACGCCTGGCATTTGTGCCAGTTTCTCCAGCACTGGCCGCTGCTGTTCCAGCACTGCTGCGGTTTGTTTATGCAGATCGAGGATCTGCTTTCGCGCCTCAACTTCATTAATCAGACCAGCATCCTGTTGGACATTAATTGAATCTTCAACACGCTGCTGATCAGCCAATATCCGACTGATTTCATCTTGCACCTGAGTCAATCGAGTGCGAGCCATCTCAAGATTAATTAGCTTGTCTATAAATGCCGCACCCGCCTGATCGCCACGCTGCACGAACCGATCCCGCAACTCGCCAAACTGCTGATCAAGCTGGGCCTGGCGCGCTGCCATCGTATTGCCTTCGAGTTGTAAAATCTGAGTCTGAATAGACGACAATTGCCGACCGTCTTCCATTGCCTGCTGCATTTTTTCCTGCGCGTCAATGGCTGACAACGCAGCGGTTGCACGTTGCTTAAGTTCACCAGTCAGTGATTGTTCGGTTAGCTCGTAGGCACGCAGTTCAGCTGCTGTTTTATTCGCAGTGGCTGCTGTGCGTTCTAATTGTTCGACATAACGCTGTTGAGATTCGGCCAACCGCTCAGCATCACGGGCAGCTTGTTCGGCGGCGCGATCCCGGTCACTGCCAGAATTTCGATCTTGATAACGGGCATTAATGCCAGCGATATTTCTGGCCACCCTTGCATCATCCAGGCGTTCATCGTTCGGGTTAACATTACGAATCGCTTCCAGCTGGTCCTTATATTCCTTGATTGCCAGCACGCGCTTTTCTTCATTGCTGAGATTTAACTGGGTGAGCTTGTCGATTGCCTGCATAGCACTGATGGCTTCAGCATCGGCTTTTTTCTGTGCTGATTCATTACGTGCCAGCTCATCCCGTTGCTGAATAAGCAGTTGCAATCTTCGACGTTCAGCTTCCAGCTCAGCACGTCGCTCAGACTGCTGATTTGCCGGCCCCCGCATACGTCTGTTTAATTGTGACTCAACTTGATCCAGCCTTTCTTGTAGCGTATCGGCACGCCCGATATCAAGCATGGCATCCCAGCCTTCAGCAGCTGCATTTTTTATAGCTTTCCAGCCCCGTTCAAGTATCCCAAGATTACCAGCAACCTCATCAGCGCGTTGCTGCATAGTGTTAGCGTAGGTATTGATGGCCAGATCGATCGCTTCGACTTCTTTGCCCTGGTCTTGCAGTGATTTGATGTTGGAATAAATCGCCGCATCCAGGAAGTGATACTGGTCATTCAGTTTAGTGATGGCTTCAACCGGGTCTTCAGATAAAGCAACAAACTCTTCGACCGTTGCGCTCACCGCGCGACCAGTAGCTATCTGCATCTGGATAGCAGTGAGACCGATTTGCTCAATTTGTTGTTCGGTAAACTTGCCTGTCTCAGTGATTTCAGCCAGTGCAGCTGCCGCATTTCGACGGGTGCCAGCAATATTATCCAGACGTTCAGCCATCTCATTCAGCTTGTCAGTGCTGGTACCGGAGGCATTGCCAGTGTTAATCAGCGCCTCGTTAAAGCGCCTTGTCTCAGCTGCGCCTTTTTCATGAGCGACAACGACTGACAATGCTGCAGCTGCAATACTGCCATACAGAATAGGCATCGGCTTGATAGTAGACAGCAACGCTTTACCGGCCTCGCGGGTACCGCCAAACGAATCGCGGATCTGGCCACCTTGTTGAATGGCCACTAACCAGATCGGCATGCCTGAAGCCAAGCTGGTGCCGATATCGGTGATTTGTGCCGGCAACTGGCGCATAGCCTGGCGATATTGCTTGACTGACAGTGTGGCAGCGCCCATTTGTCTGCTCTGTTCACGAATGCCGGTAGTCAATGCACCAGGCGCAATGCCAGGCATAGTTTTGTTGAGTTGGTTCGCAATACGCTGGAATCTGAGCAGACCCTGCTCGGCATTATTGACTGCTGGCGTCATCCGGCCGAAATTTACTATCGCCTTGTTGGCTGAAGAGGCCGTTTTATCCAGGCCCGCACCGGCTTTTTTGCCAGCACCATCTAAACTTGTCAGTTCGCTTTCGAGCGCATTCAGTTCACCGACCGCTTGTTTAAGGTCAGTTCTAATGCGTAATGCGAGATCAAGATTTTTATCGGCCACCATTCACCTCCAATAAACCTGGCACCTGCACCCAGATGCCAGGGCGGACTTGTCGTGGGCAGCGTTCTGCCCTGGTCACGGTGTGTTATGGAAGGGATGATGACACCTATATATATAGGTGTCGTTTGAATCGGGGCAAAACTATTTAGATTTTCACCAGTTCCAGATGAGCAGCTCCTTAGCAGGTTTTTTCTTATGATTTCCGGCCACTGTGTAATTGATGTTTAACGAACGATGAGCAAGACCAGCAAACTGCTCTCGGATAAATTCATGGTCATTGATGCTGATGATCATTTTGCCTTTGATGCTTTTGGCTAATTCAGACATCAAGGCGTATTGCTCACGCTCAAAGCTTTGACCATAGCCAGCCGTTTCATAATAGGGAGGATCAAGGTAAAAAAGGGTATGTGGCCTGTCATATTTCTCGATACATTTTGCCCAGTCAATATTCTCAATCGTTGTTCTGGCTAAACGTAAATGTGCGGCACTTAGATCTTCCTCCAATCTAAGCAGGTTTAATCTTGGTGAGGCAGTAGTTGCCGTTCCAAAAGTCTGATTATCGACACGCGCGCCAAAGGCTGATTTTTGCAGGTAATAGAACCTCGCAGCGCGTTGGATATCGGTCAGTGTTTCAGGCTGCTTCAGCTTCTCCCACTCAAATATCTGTCGACTAGATAATGCCCATTTAAACTGTCGCACAAACTCTTCTAAGTGATGCTGAACCACACGATACAAGTTGATTAACTCACCATTGATATCATTAATGATCTCGTGCTTGGATGGCTGCTTTTTATAAAACAAAGCGGCACCACCAGCAAACACCTCAACATAGCAATTATGCTCAGGGAAAAGTGGCAGGATATCTTTTGCTAAACGGGCTTTACCGCCCATCCATGGAAGTATTGGCTTGGCCATGATTTACCTCAACGTTGGCACTCGCTGGTGCTTGGGTTGGAGGCTCTATGGCCCTCAAGCTATTCAGTGTCTTACAACGCGGACACTTGATTTCAATTCGACTAAAACTGGCTCTGGCCAGCAAACGTCCACAGTCACCACAACGTACTTCAATCATGTGAGCCTCATTAAATAATGATAGGCTGACCCGGCTGCGTCGACGCGGCGGGGTAGCCCTGGTTGGCTCACAGGTTACGGCCTGTGACTCGACGGCCAGCCAGTGTTGGCGCACTGACTGGTCGCTATCTCTTCCTGTAACTAACTCTTTTTCAAAAACTGCAAATGCTTTTTCAAATCTTTTCCGCCGGCAAAGGCATTATTGGTGTCCAATACCATGTCAGCTCGCTTGCGTCGGTCACGACTTATGGCTGCATCGAAATATAAATTCAGCTGTCGCTCGGTGTACTCTCCAAGTCTGACCGGGTCGTGTCCTGCTGCGATGAGCTCTGTGTAGATTTCTGCCCATCTGAGTCCTGGTCTTGTTGTGTACGGTTTGTGTTTCGTCGACTGAACAGCTGCATCTGCAGCTGACGACTGAAAAAAGGGCCGTTGGCACCCCACCAGGCCATTAGCAGTGTTTCACCGTCGGCGGACGAAAGCGATTCGACAAATGCCTGGTCAATATTTGCTGCCATCGCTGCCAGTTCAAGACAGGCATTCTGATGCTTTGCGATCAAATCAAATACTTCGTCAAGCGGTATATCCCCCCCAACGGCAAGCAAATCATGTAGATCGTTGATAAAGGGTTTCATCAGTGGCCGTAGGTTCAGACTTTCGACAAAGCCATACTCCCGCACCGTGATCTGCTGTCCCCTGAGCGTAATGACCTGCTCAGGGTGCAGAACTTCCAGATCGTTATTGACTGTTTTGGATGCCTTACGAGCCATTAACTCGCCTCCAGCAGCTCAATACGGCCAAAGCCACCCAGATCTGCAGATGGCTCATTATTGGTATCGAGGATGGCGGTACCAGTCAGCTGAATTTCACCGAACTGGTCATTAATCAGGTCAAGTGTGTTGACCGGATTGAATTTCAGCTTGTAGAGCCGAACGCGCACTTTATCGGCGCTGCCGTCAACGGTATTCTCACCAGTCATGATGAGATAGCGAACAGGCGCTTTCTGGGTGAACATCGTCACGTCAGTGCTGGCGCCATGGTCATAGTCAGCATTAAATGGCTGAGTCAGTGAGGCAGGGTCGAGAATCCTGATAACACCACCAACCGCATCGGCAATTTCATAGTTAGTGTCTAACACAAGGGTCACTGGCGAACCGGCGCTGTCTTCAATGACCAGATTGCTGATGTTGCCACGATCTAATACAACATGATCATCAGCTACCAGACCAGTCGGGAAGGCTTCAGCCGTAACACTATCTGAAGCTACCGTATTTACTGTGCCATACAGACCCAATGCCAAGTTCTTAGCATTGGCGTGATTGAGTGTCAGGGTAAAACTCACCTCGCTACCAGTGCTCAGAGTCGCTGAGATATTACGTTTGCCTGACCAACTTTCACGACGCTGCTCTTCTTCAGAAGATGCTGAAATCTGCAGCAATGCCGCATCGTTAACCCAGTTCATTGCCCCAGGCTGGCCATTGAGGTTTTCACCGAGCCAGACTTTACCTTGAAGTGAGAAATCTTTCATCTCGCGACTCCTTATTTAGCTTGTGAGACAGGCTTGTCAGCGCCTGCGATTTTTTTGCGTTCTGCCAGGAAGGCGCGCTGGCGTTCGGTGACCTGAATCTTGTCGCCTTTTTTACGCGGCTTGCCCTCATGGGTATGGTCAGCGAGCAGAACTACCTCGACCTTTTTGGGAGTTTCATCTTTCTTTGTCATGCTTAACCTCCGTTGCTGATAAAGTGCGTGGTCGTAAACGTGTCCGCCCACAGTAAAGTGCTTTTGTCATAGTCGATGACCTTGCCGTCTTCCCAGGTGATTGGCCGCCAGGGAGAAACCGGGGACCATCCGACCAGGGCAGTACGGATAAGGCCGATAAAGGGTCTTAGTTCCTGCTGGGCTTCAGCGCCGGTCTGACCTCTGAAGTTTCTGGCCACGGTGATAACGCCAAATGTCGATCTCACCTGTTGCTTGCCCCGGTTGCGATCGGACTCACTGGGATTAATCCGGCTTTCATCCACCAGAATCACGTATGCGCTGCCGATACGAAATCCACTCATGCTGGTGACCGCTGCAAAGTCTGCTGCAGATCCTATTTTCTGAAGCACGTCATTCGAGATCTGGGCCTTCAGGCGCTCCTCGATGAGACTGGTATCCAGTGGCTCATTCATCAGTAGCGGCCTCGGCCATCCCAAACGCGGGTACCGGATTCAAACTGAACATCCATGCTGTCAGCGCTGGCCACCGGGTCATCAGCACCCAGGCTGAACTTGCCCTCGGCTGTCAGCTTGAGCAGTTTCATTGCATCCTGGTAATCACGAACGATCGGGTCCTGTGCATCCGTGCCTAGTCTGTGTTTGTGCAGGTAGTAGCGAGTTATTGCTCTGGCCCAGGTGGTGACAACACCAGGCACCGGGTCAAGAGGCAGATAACCGCGTTGAGCCAGGAAACCATCAATCAGGGATTCAGCATCACTGACAGCATCATCAATCCGTTGCAAGGCATCATCAGCGACAGCAATTTCATCCGCTGACCAGGCACTGCGATCGGCACCGATCAGGGTGGCCTCCATCAGTGCGTAGTCGACCAGCGTTTCATGCTCTGCAGTTGCGACTTCGGCCAGCTCCCTGGCTCCGGGTCGCTCTGTAAGCTGAATGTGAGAGATATAGCTCATTCAAATCACTTGGCGTCTTAATTAAACCAGTTCTTCTTTGACCGATAAGGCTGGATCAGCCTTAATCTCATCAAGCTGTTCATCACTCAGATCAGCCAGCGGAATAGCCACAGGCTCACCACCAAAGCGGAAGCCAGCGCGGCGGCGTGAACCTTTGGCGCGTTTGGTCTTCACAACCAGCACGGCTTCGGCTTCACCTGAGCCGGTTTTGTTTTCATCTGGCGATGGCGGCGTGTTCTGGTTATCGGCATCTGAGCCGGTACCGGATTCATCAGAACTGTCACCATCATTAGCAGCGCCTGTTTCGGTGCCGCCTTCCTGGCCAGCATTGGCATCACCGCTATCGTCACCGGTGTTTTGTTCCGTAGCGCCATCAGCATCAGTGCCGGCGTTTTGTTGTTCCTGCTGTTTCAGTTCTTCCTGGTATTGTTCCCAGGCAGCATCACGATCAGCCGCAGTCACCTTGTTGAGCTTGGCATCCTGTTTAATCACGTCGACGTTGGGCTTGCCTTCATAAGCCATCGTATGCATTACACCGACCAGAACTGTTTTTACTTCACTCATTGGATTTCTCCCATTAATTAAGTGGTGCTGTCTCTCCAGCTGTCACGCCTGGATCATTGGCGACGTCCCCTCTCCGGGGTGTATCTACGAGTTAGCTAACCAAGGGTTAATGATCAGCTGTGAGGTGTTGGCCCATTCGTTGGTCTCACCACCAGTTGTCAGCTGATTCATCAGGATCTTGCGAGCCGCGCCTTCCATGTTGGTCGGTACCATGGTGTGGGTATGACGCAGCGCCAGTGGACGGCCATAATCGCCTTTGATTTCCTGCAGGCGTTTACGAGCGGCTTCATAGTTGGTCGCGTCCAGGGTTTGCTTGGAGCGAACAACCAACTGCCACAGACCAGGACCAGCATTCGCACGAGCATCGACACCGAACAGGAACTTGTCTTCCATGAAGACGCGATCACTATTCAGGTCCATCAGGGCACGGAAGTTATAAGCGCGGCGCATCTGGAATACCAGTGGTTTGATGGCCCGAGACAAATCCATCACATACCAGGCAGGACCAGAGCCACCCATATCATTGGAAACAGATGCTTCATTACCGTCTTCATCCAGGACTGGATGGTCAGTGTCAAACAGCTGCTGGCCGTCGTAGCATTCCGGGTTACTTTCCAAAACCTCTACGATCAACTCATTAGGATGCTCACGAGAGCCGCGACCGAATTCTTCATATATCGGCGCATACAAGCCGTAGGTGTCATCTTCAATCGCGTCACGCTCGACACCTTCGGTCAGCTCGAACTTACGGTTCTTGATGCTGAAATCTGAGCCTTCCAGGCTGTGAACAACACGATCACCGATCCACTCACGCATACGCGGCAGTGATTTCAGCCAGGGATAGACCTCGACTGAAGTGGTTGATGGCACCACAGTTGAAAGCTGTTCATACATTGAGCCGTTATCACCCAGCGAGTTGAAACCCTGCTGGAAATTGGTGTTGTAACCCTTGAACAGGGCCTGCAGATTGGCAGAAATTAAATCCATGATTATTACTCCTGTGCTAAGGGATCAATTAGTTGGTTGGGTCGATACAAACCCAAACACCACCGGCATCAACATCGTCAATCACGCCGCAGCGGGAACGGGTGCTGGTGCCATCAGTCAGGGCCACTGTCTGGTCGTCAACGATGTAACAGTCACTGCCGATATCGGTGATAGTGATTTCGTCCGCGCCTGCCGAGTTGGCAAACTGGAAGTGGCCACGCTCGATTTCGGCGACCATATCGCCATCAGCACCGGCGCTGTTGTCGTATTGCTTGCTGAATACGCCCAGGGCAACCAGGCCAGTATCAGTACTGCCAGGTTCAGCAAAGCCAGATGAATTCATCACCGCAATCGTTCCTGCAAAGCAGTTTTCAGTGGCAGCGACACCATGGCCACGCTTGCACGCGCCACGCTGAGGGGTGTTTCGGTTTTGAGTTGCAGCAGTCATAAATCGTCTCCTCTATATGGACGGTTAAGCGTTAGTGTTGGCCGCCTTAAAGGCGTCAACAGTGAGTCCCATCGCAGTACACACAGCCATCTCTGCGTCAGTCAGGCCAGTTTCCTGGTCTACCTGTGGCTCCTTGCCTTTGGTTTGGGTACTGGTGAGTGCAGCGATGGGCTGCGCTTTATCCAGATAGGCAGTCAATGCCGCCACATCTTTTCCACCTAACTCACGGGCCCAAGGCTCCAATGTTTTTGGCAGACGACCGTCATCGATGGCGGTCTTGATTAATGAGTCGACATCCTTGTCATCCCTGTCCTTGATCTTCGCGGTTAACGCAGCGATATCGGTTTGCATCTGCTGCACGCTTTCAATCGGTACATATTTGGCTGGGTCAGGTTTGCCTGAACCTTGGTGCAGGGCAGTACAGGCAGCAATCACGGTCTCGCTGTCGGCGGTTTCACTGACTGCAATGGCTTTGCGGATATCGGCTCCGAATTTTATCTGTGCATTCAGTGCGGCAATCGCCTCACCTTCGGTGGCCGTTTCTGCCAGGCCCAGGGCAATTAACAATTTCTTCATGGGTTGAGTCTCCTCGTGTGGTAAACCAAATGTGGCGGCAGCAAGCAGTTCGATTTCAGCCATGCCTTCAATACCAGGTTTGTTGGTCAATGCCCCCATTAACAGGTCGAGCACATCGCCAGTCCGGCTGTCATAAACAAATACAGGGCTGAAATAGAGGTATTCACCATTACTGACGT
This sequence comes from Methylophaga frappieri, assembly GCF_000260965.1. Classification (NCBI taxonomy): domain Bacteria; kingdom Pseudomonadati; phylum Pseudomonadota; class Gammaproteobacteria; order Thiotrichales; family Piscirickettsiaceae; genus Methylophaga; species Methylophaga frappieri. Next base: position 878,230 of record NC_017856.1, on the reverse strand, counting down.
ACTCAATGGCTTTGGGGGTCAACTCCACCGTAGCCCACAAACCGCTTTCATCTTTCCATTCCAAAGAGGAAATCCAGCCAGCTGCAGGAGCAGGTTGGCCATTGGTTTCTTTATGGAGGGTCTGATGCTCATAATCGACGACAGTGCGAGTTTTCCGCTCTTCAAACCGTTCGATTAACTGGATGGCCAGCGGTCTATCGATGTGCCAGGCAGACACAGGCAGGTCTCGACCGTCAGACGGCTTAAAGAAACCAGTTGGCGTCACCTGAATGACGACATGGTTACCTTGAAGTTGTTCAGGCAGAGAAAAGGCACAGGCTGCGATGGCGATAGCAATGGCAGAATTCATTTCACTTGTCGTCTCCGGTCTCGTTTTTCAGAAGTTCCGAGAGCCATATTGCGGACACAGTGAAGTCAGGTCATTTGACCGAAGGCAAAACTTCAAACTGGGGTATTAATGGAGAGTGTTGGGAAGGTAGCCGAGCGGCTGGTGATAAAACATTATTAAAAATTATTATAAAGGGGTTTTCCGGCGCTTTCGGTGCTGACTATAACCGATGATAGCCATAAAGGTCTAAAAAAGCCTGTCAGGGGCTTTGTGTTACTCCAGGGAATTTTCCAAGTAGCGAAGTGCAATCCGGGTGATATTGTCATCATCCTGGATGCTGGTACCTAACCACTTACGCGAAGGCAAGTTTATCGCTGGCCGTCCAAAATGAAGCGAAGCGCCCTGGATACGATTCGTACCGAATAACAAACCGTCCTCATCTATCTGCCCACGCAGGGTACCGCTCAAAATCCCGCTCAACGTCAGTATTTTATTCTTGTTACGTTTCTTGCGCTTTTTATAACGAGGCGATAGTGGTGCCCAGGGTGAACCATCCGGCTCAGTTTGTGACTTGAATCTCTGCCTGTGGGACCGAGTGAGATACTCTCTGACCTCGCGTAGCATCGGCGCTGGGTTATCAAGTGCCTCAGCTGCAGCTGATACAGCCTTGCTTGCCTTTTTTGTATCAAGCTCAATTCTTATATTGGTACCAGCCATGATGAGCTCTCCAGTTACTCTTCTTCAGATCGGCGATACAGTCTGACACCGAAACGCATGCTGTCTGGATCTGGTTTATCGGCATCAAGGAGGATCGTGCGCTTCCAGCCTGATGGACCCCATTCAACAATCACCAGTGCCGGTTCATCCTGTCCAGGAATAAGGAACTGTGACAGGTATCGACGCCATACGCCCATCTTGTTGCCATGCTGCTCGATACGCGTCCATATTTCGTCCGGACTGCGAATAGTTTCGCCTATCAGAGGCAGATAAGGTCCATGGCCATCACTGTGGGTTATGAGCTCGTCCGTCTCCCAATCACGAAACAGATCCGGACCAATGGCCAGGCGATGACCTATCACATCATCAAACAGCAGGCTTTCATCCAGGCTCGCACCAAACTCGCCCAGAAATCCTTCGGCATAATCGACATCAGATAACTCATCAGGCAATAACCTGGCACGACTCATAGCGCGTGGTAATGGCAATACATCTGTTGCCCGGCGATTAGGTATGCCGGCGGCACCAGAAAAGTCGAGCGGTGGCTCCGACAGCGGCGGCGGTACCGCGCTCTTGATTCTGCTACGACCCGGTGCATACTCAAAGCCAGGATCAATGCCTTTTGGCACATCGACACTGCGAGGCCCGTTCGGACTGCGCTTGCCTATTTCTCGGGTCACCATTTCTACATTTGGTGCTTCATCCGGTGTTTTTCCCATCTCCCGCAAACCGGCTTCGCTATGTGCAGTAACATAACAGCCACAGCCCCAACCATTTGGCGGATAGTGCTGTTGCCACCATGGGTCATCAGCAGCGATGATGAGACCATCCCATGATAAATGGTGTAGCCTCGGATGCTCAGCGCCTGAGTGATGGTATTCCCAGTAAGGCAGCTCTGCTATGGCTTCATTAAGTTGGGCCAAACGACCAGCAGCATAACTGGTGCGCAGATTGGTTTCGTAGATAACCCGCGATCGCCATTCGCGGCCACCGTTATAGTCCCAGCCATGCTCAGCAACAATGCGGTCGAAGTCTTTACGGAATTCTTCTATCGTCAAGCCTTCCTCAATCATCCTGTCGATGGATTCGCGAAAGTCAGCCACGATCTCATCACGGTTAGCACCGGCCACCATAAACGCCCAGTCATGCTCCGCGTTATAGATATCGGTCCAGGCTCGCGTCGGTATATTCAGTTTGCGTCTGAAAAAGTTTTGCTGTTCCTGGAAAGGGACGGAGCCGTAACTAACGGAGGGCATCAGGGTTTTCCTCTGTCACTTCGTTACGACCAGCGAGGTGCGCCGTGGCCATCGCATCAGCCAGGGCATTTGCAAACTGATCCAGTGTCATTTCTGGATACCGGTCGAGCAAAGCTTCGCGCAACGCATCCAGGCTGTCTACCTGGTTAGCAAGCTCACGGACCTGGTTGATCCAAGCATTTGTGACTGGCTGTAGATTTTCGCGTGTCCTGGCCAGCATTTGATCAGGTGGACTTGGTACGGGTGTCTCCGTTGTCGCTGCAGCGATTGCTGTCGCAGCGGCCTGGGCTTTCAGGACAGCGGCATCCTGTCCAGTGAGCTTTGATTCCACTGATAGTAAAACCTCGTCTTGATCTCCGGCTTTCGGAATGCCGCTTTTTTCATGCGCCCACCATGAAGGGATGCGCATACCCATATCAACGAATACAGGTAGTGTGTCAGCCAGTTTTTCCAGCCCCTCGGTTTCACCGGTATCCAGGTAAAAACGTGGTGCACGTTGCGGCGAATCAATGCCGAAGTTCAGCGCCGCCATCGGCCAGAGCATGTGCTTTTTGATGCTGCCGGCATACTGACGGACATCTGAACGAATCAGGCTCATCTGACCGCGTTCATGCACATTACCGAGTGCATTGGTATTGGTGCCCTCGCCGGTACCACTGGTCAGCGTGCCACCCAGTATGACCTTTGCCTTGCTGCGTTCACACCAGTCCATCATCAATTTATAGACATCAGCACTGGCACCTTTACCCGCTGCTTCCAGGTAATCTATTTCCATTCCCTGCGGGATAATGCCTGCAGCGTCTTTACCCATACGCACAACAGCATTAAGCAGTGTCGCTTTTTCTTTTGGCGTTGCACCGCTTGGATATTTACCCAATCGGGCAGGCAAGCCATAGATTTCCAGCAATTGAGCCAGATCACCCAGCGCATAGTTCTGGAAAAGGTATGGCCACACGAGCATCCGGTGTAGGCCCATTCTGGCCACATAACCAGGCTTAGCTCGATGGCGATGCGGCACCCAGCCCAATGGCCAGAGCTCAGCTCCAGTCGCTGAATTGTCACGCAGCGTAATTTTGTTCTGGTTGTCCGGATGCAATCTAAACCAGCTGTGAGGCCGTAATTCTGGCTGCTCGATGTAATGCAAACCACCATCGTTATTCCAGGACAGCTCTAAATTAGCCCAGCCATGACCAAGGCCGGTACCAAGATCCAAGATCAGGTCTTCGACCTCAAGACCACTAAATACTTCAGCGGCGTGTTCAGCGGCACGTTTTTCCTGAGCGCTTGGATTATCGGGCGGGACTATCTGCCACTCTAGTTCTGCAGCCAACTGTCGACGCTTGGCCATGTCGGCACCAATTTGCGGATCTTTCTCTTCCATATCCTCAAATAGCTCTGACTGGGCTTTAATGTCACCTTGCTCAGCGGCCTCAAGAATGTCATACAATTTAGCTGGCGTGAGACCTTTACTGGGATGCTCAGCAAACTCTCTTTTCAGTTGGCCAATAGCAGCACTACCTGCACCCTCATCGCTGGTCTGTTTGTCTTCCAGCGCTTCCTCGGCACCACCAAATAGCTGCGCTACCATCTTTAAATATTTATTCTTGGCTACCATGCGCCACCTCCGAAGTCTCGTGCATCGTCGTTTTCGTCATCATCCAGATCCGCATGCTCATGACCTTTAGGCACGGCAATAAAATCAATTTCACCGCCATCCATCCAGGAGGCGCGAATAGCCATAACCAAGCCGACAGCGAAGTCACCATGGCGTTTTGCTTTGCCATCACCTGACTGCAAGTCTTTTGTCCGGCCTTTATCAATAACGGGAATACCGTTCTCGACTTTGATGGAGAGCAAATCATCCAACGTGGTCTGATGTCGGGCTATCTCAAGATTGAATGACTCGAATTCGCCTTTTAGTTTTGGCATCCACTCGTGGTACCAGGAAGACGATAGATGAACCTGATCGACCATGCCCTGGCCATACTTAAGGGCTGCTTGTTCTGCCAGATAGCCACCATTACCAGTGGCATCGAAGGCTAGTCCTCCACGACGCGGCAATCGGTCGCAGATATAAAACATCACTTGGCGTTGCTGCTCATAAGGCAAATTCCTCAACTCCACCCTGAAGGTCTCACGCTTACGAAGATCAGGCTTAATGGCCAACGGTACAAACACCGTCAAGTCACCACGACGGGCAAAGTCTTCACCAAAAACATGGCGGTCTGACGGGTTTAACTTCTTAAGTTCTGGCAGAAGGTTCTTTTGACACCAGTCAGCGATCTCGGCCTCACGCATTTCCGTTGTCCAGCTTTCAAAGTCTTTAGGTGCTTCGAACCGCAGGATGGGGATTGAGTGATCAGCCACCATGGCGGCCTCAATCAGAACACGAGTCAGGTAGTTGCCACCGGACTTCTTAGGAATACAGCCATACTCTTCATCAGCAGACTCAGCGTTTGGTGCGTTTTTGTAGAGACCCTCACGCCATGCTTTTTCGGACTCCTGAGACCATTCCTGACCAGTGACAAAGCAGATCCGCTTATATAGTCCCTGTGCGATCGCATCATCCAGAGTGATTCGGTGCAGGCTGTAATCCTTGCGACCTTCTCGTGCATCTTGAATGTACTGGTTAAAGTCGTTATCAACGCCGTTATGTGTACTGATGAGTCGAACTTTATTACCCCACATCGTCAAAGCCAGAGCAGCTTTCAATAGCTCCTGCAGTGATTCATGGAATGCCGCCTCATCGATGACCACATCACCCTGCAGACCACGCAGGTTACTCGGCCGGGAGCTTAGCGCCTGGATTTTCCTGCCCGTTTTCGGGAAGCGGATCATGTAGGTCAGGATCTCTTCCTTGCGCTTATCGTCCCAGAAGGTCTGCTCATAGACATCGGCTTCAGCGAGTTCATTGAAGGCCCTGGCAAACAGAGCGCAGGCGGCGATGTATTCCAGCGCCATTTCCTGTTTGCTGCCGACATAAAAGGTATTGCAGCCACCACGACGGCGGGGCTTGGCTGCGTTCATCACGTTGCGGCCGGCTTCGGCCCAGGTCAGACCGGTTCGACGGCTTTTTTCAGCAATCATGATCTGGCTTTCATCTTCGAACCAGCGTTGCTGATATGGCAAAAACACCGGTTCTTTATCCGGCTGGGCATCGCCGATGTCCTGGGGGACATCGACGCCATAGAGCTCCATTTCTTCAGCCAGGTTAATCTTGCGCGGCTGATTGACGGAGGTGAGCCCTTTACCGATAGATTCGGCCATCAGGCTTTACCCAGCAAAATGCCACGGATACGGTCTTCCAGCTGCTCGCTCATGCCATCGCTGCCACGCAGCTCTTCCAGGCGCTGTTCCTGTTCCTGCAGCAACTCCTGGCGAGCCTGTTCCCTGGCTTCCGCTGCCAGGCGTTTCTGGCTGACCGAGGCCCGACCGAGATCCGCGATCGCTTTAGCTACTTTGGCCAGATCCAGCTTGCTGGTATCAATCTCGGCGTCGATAACCAGGTTAAACAGCTTCTCCTGGACCAGACGCATCAACGCCTCGTTAACAGCGCCCTCATCATCGGGGGCGCTATCAACAACGGCTTTCGCCTGTTCGGTAATCATCTTTACGGCATCAAGGCGTTCATTAAATGACTTGCCATATCGGTGTAACGAGCTGCTGGAGATGTCGATACCGCGTTCACGGCATATCGCTTCCAGGTCATCGTAGCCACTGAAACCGCGTTTGATGAGTTCGGCATCAAGCCAGGCTTTATCATCCTGGCTCAGTTTCTGTACTTTGGATACGGGCGGCATATTTAGCCCTCCCAGTATTTGACCGGACGCGAAATACCCGCCTCGCATTCAACCGTGTACTCTGCGATATCAATACCATAGCGCGTCAGTTCAGCACGCCAGTAGCCTGATGGTTCGCGTGCTATCTCAACCAATTCCCGGTTTTCCAGATAGTCCAGTTCGCGACGCACTTCATGCGCTGTCGCATCCGGATACACTGCCTGTACAGTGGACAATACCATTTGCTCATGAGCGCCTACAGGGCGTGCATGATTCAACGTCAGCAGAATAGACCAGCGCATTTGCTCTCGGCGAATTTTAGTAAAGTCAGCCATTTAATACTCCCTTAAATTTAGTCCGTTTGCAGTTACCCTGCGGTTGAGCAGAGTGTTGGCTTGCTGCAATCCGGATGCCGCTACGCCGCACTTCAAATTCATTTGTCTTTAACTCCAGCCTGTTGCAGCTGCAAGCTTTGCAGCATGTTGGCTTGAGCATCGAGCTTGCTCTCTATCACTGTTTGCCCCCTGACATAATCCTCACGTCTCACATACTGATTAGGTAGCTCAGCACGCAACCGCAACATGTCCCGCTCCAGCTCTGACATTTGTTTTTGATTTTCAGTGTCACTTCGCTCCATTCGATCAAGCTGACTATCGAGATCAGCAAACTTGCCGTCCAGCGCCGCGAACTTGCTGTCAAGATGCTGTGCCAGCAATTTCACTAACACCTTAGCGAGCGCCCAGAAGCCGCCGATAACAGTCAAGATGATCGCAACCAGCGATAACACATCGTTTAAATTGATCGTGTCTATCATTTATCAATCCCTATCAGATAATGCTGCAGTTCAAATAGCCTGCCGGCACAAATTCCATACTGGTCATAAACCTGTTTCAGCGCTGTCACCATGGCATCAGCATGATTACTGACCGGCCCTGTCGGGGCTGGACACGGCACCATCAAAACCGCTGGCAGCGGCGGCGGCAGCCCGTTGCCTGGCGTCTTCGAGCTGGCGCATGACGTCAGCGTCATACACGCAAGCAGCACGTAAAGCGGCTGTTTCATCAAGCACCTCCTGCAGCGTTTTTGTTGTTATCTCGTCATAAGCCTGACGCTGGCTTGTCAGAGTCAAAATTCTGTTACTCGCCGTATTCGCCGACTCAATCATTTCGCGGTGATTGGACATTAGCTCGTTCAGCGAGGCGATAGTTTGTTTATCTGTCTGCGCAGTGACTTCCAGGCGGCCATGTTCCAGTCCTGTCCGGTAGCAGTACCACGGCACGACAACCGCGCAGCCCACAAACAGCAAAAGCGGCAACCAGGTCATCAGCAGCTGGCGAAGTATCAATGACATATACCAGCCCCCCAACCTGCGGCGGCATACATCAGCTCCCAGCGGGTCAATATATTGCGGACATAGGTTCGATTCTCACGCCGAGCCCAGTCGGCCCGGCGTGAGTGGTGCTCTATCGAGTTAAACCAAACCAGCGGATCGGCCCCCTTAGCCGATGCCAGTTGTTTATCTCGATACACCCAACCCAGCCCGCCGTTATAGGCGCTCAGGGTCAAGGCCCAACGCTGACAGTTATCTGCAGCAGTTACGCGTTGATAGAGCCAGTGGTCATACAGAACCAGGGCACGTAACGCCCAGCCAGGATGAAACGGCTGATTATCACCAAGCGCGTCGGGATAGAGTGTGGAGAACCAGTCAGACGTGGTCGGCATAAACTGAGCGAGACCTTCAGCACCGACCGGTGACTTGGCATCCGGCTGCCAGCGGCTTTCCTGATGAACCTGACCGGCCATCGTGGCAATGGGTGCATCTAAACCCCAGTAGGCATGAGCGCTGCGTCGTAATAGTCGTTGATACTGTCTGGCTTCTACCGGTGCGTGCTCAAAACGATCGGCGCCGATCGTTTTGGCGATGAATGTCGGTTCAAATGCGACAACGTGATCGCTTTTGTCAGTTATCGAAGCTGAGGCAGGAAGACAGCTAGATAAAAGAAGAAAGCCCAGACAAACCAAGCTAAAAAGGATTAGTGGTAAATAAGCCAGTGAGAATTTAATTCTCATCTTCACAGCCCTAACGTCATACCGAGCACAACAGCCAGCACAATTAAGGCGCGGCGAAGTGTGGCCAGAGAGGCCTGCAGCCTTAGCTGGTTGGAGTCGTAAAACTGCGAGTCCTTATGCAGGCCATTGGCTTCAGCAAATAACTGATGCGGCCTGGCGTAATAGAATAAGGTCCGATCCAACCAATAGGCCAGCACCGTAGCGAACGTGACAAGGGATAGTTTGTAGAGCACGACTGGCAGCTGAGTTGGCGAGATCAGTGCAATCAAGACGATCAGCACCAGGGCAACAACCAGCCAACCAGACAGGCGCGGCAAGGCGAGAAATGGCAGCATGTGAACCTCCTGACAGAAACAAATACGCCTCCAGTATCGGAGGCGTGTGTCAGAAGGTCATTTGAATTCGGGCAAAAGCTTATTAGATACGCGCGAGGATAATTTAAAGCTTTCTATCGAGAACGGAATGTCACTTACGTCTCCATTCCCATGGTGGTACCGGGTTAGGTTCCTGCCAGAGTCCTTTGCGCGCAGCCTGCGCCTTTGACTGATATTCAACCAAGGATGAATCGGTATTATATTTTGTGTAAACCCAGGCCACCCCCTGAAAAACCATGTAGGCATTAGCATCAACACCGTCACAAGTAACTCGGCCAAGCACTCGCTGATATCGATCTCGGCCTAAAGAATCAACGGCGGCAGGCTTATCAAAGCACAGGTCCGACAGAATTTGTTTTGAGCGGTTGAAGTATGGTTGCTTGCGTTCAGGCGCATCAATGCCGGTCAGACGAACACGCAGCAATTCTTTTTCCGGCGTGAGCAGTTTGATGGTATCCCCATCAGTAATAGACACTACCTTGCCAGTAAACAAATCTGCACTGGCCAGTGGAGTTAGCCCCATAACTAAAACTAGAATTTTGAGCATTTTACCGCGCTTAGGTTTCTGCCACAGTTAGTGGTGGATGCTCAGCATCAACGCAGTAGTTATTCCAGTACACTTTTTCAAAACCAGATATCACTCCAACCCCCCTGGCTATTCTTTTCTCTTTAGGGTTTTCAACAGTTACAGAGATAAAATCGAACGTGTTTTTCGATGTGAGGCTGATTGAGACAAATCTGGAGCCGCCGCTATATCCACCAAACCCATTTTTACCGTCTACAATTCCACAAATACCAATATAGGTAAATCCATCTTCTGACGGCTGCTGTACAACATATGAATTACGTATCACCATCGAATCAGGATCTTTCATCTGGGCTTTAAGTTCTTTTGTTGTGTAATCTTTAGCCCAGCCAACCGGGCCACTCGCTTTGGTACGAATATAGACTGATAACACCAGTACGACAGGGACAAGAACCAATATAATCAAAATCCATTTTAATGCCTTCATTGTTAACCCCCGTTACTGATTTTTTCTGAACGCAGCCAGCATCATTTTCACAGCGGCCTGTTCTTCCTGGCTACAACTTCGGTACTGCTCTAGCAATTGTTCTTCATCATCGGTCAATATTTGACCGAGCTGTTCATCCAGCAATCTGTGATCATCTTGGTCAAGTGCAAATAATATGGTTTGGATTCGACCTTGTTGTTTTTTGTCCAAATCTAACTGATCTGCAGCGTTTGTACTTTCCTTAACTTGATCCAGTCGCCTATGAAATTCTATTTCTTTATCAGACTGGAACATTGGCTCTTCACCAGTAGCCAGCCAATCACCACGAACATGCAGTTTTTTAACTAATGCTTGTGTTTCTTCAAACTTCAATTTCGCAACACGGCCAGACGTGATCGCTTTTACGCGACTCAGGCTAGAACCGGTGATTTCAACCAAATCATTTTGAGTTAATGACTTAGCTGTCATCAGTTTGCGGATGAGTTCACTTATCAAACCAATCCCCACTATTATAGTTGACAGGTTTGATTATCAAACCTAAAATGTAATTACATTGATTTTTATATGTACAGGAATGGTAAACGATGTCACCAGAACAAGTAAAAGCGAAATTTAAAAAACAAGGCCTGACATTCAGTAAATGGGCTAGAGAGAATGAATTTCCAGTACGGGCGGTTTATCGAGTTATCGCTGGCATTGACAAGGGCGATCACGGCAGAGCGCATGAAATTGCGGTCAAGCTGGGCATCAAAGCTGATCCCGAAAAACCGAACTCCATTAACTAATCTGCAGAGCTATATCCCATCGTGCAAGGAGACAGCAATGGATCTCACTAAAACTGAACTGGATCTGATGTCGGCTAGCGTCGAAATCAGCACCCCCCTGAATTGGAATGGCGAACTTTTTACGCCTTTATCACAGGCTATTGAGGCCACCGGCAAAAAGGTGGACGAACTGACAGTAGCCGAACTACGCAAGCTCATCAGCGATGTGTTCGCTGAATATAGCTCACTTCACAGAGGTACGGCATGAGCGAAAAAGTAACCAGCTTATCTCGTGGACTGCGCGTTATTAAAGCAATGAGTGGCCATACCTTGGACGGCGTGAGTAATGGTGAGCTGGCCAAAGCATTGAACGAATCGCCCAGCGCCATTACCCGCACTCTGCAAACCCTGATCGAAGAAGGATTTGCAATCAAGCTCGATAACGGCCGCTTTGCGTTGAGTATTCAAATGCTGCAAATCGCAACGCGACACACAACAGAGTTCGAGCGTGCTGCACAGCGTATGGCCGAGCTAAATCAACGCATCAACACCGGCAATAGCTAAGGAATCATTACATGACAGTCAACCTTACAAAGCAACACAAAGACTCCGCCATACATAGTGATGCCGTTATAGAGCAGTTCGGTGATGGCATACCTTACGATAGGGTACGGGTAATCGATGAGGCCAGATTTTATTTAGCTCAGTCAGCCGAGGCCATGCTGGAGGCCGGCAAACGCCTGGTACTCATTAAAGAGCATGAAGCGCACGGCGACTTCCAACGTATTGTCCAGGATCAGCTTGGCATGCCAAACGCGACAGCGCGCCGCCTGATGCAGGCAGCCATGAAATATTTATCACCACAACTGCAATCAAAACGATCGGCGCTGAGCGTTTTGGGTAAGACCAAGCTGTTTGAACTGCTTGCTGAAGATGATGAGCAACTAGCGTCTCTGGACGAAGGCGGCACGGTTGCGGGTCTAACGCTGGATGATATCGATCGCATGACTAGCAGAGAGCTCCGTGCAGCATTACGTGAAGCCAAGGAACAGGAACAGGCTAAAGACCAGGTACTGGCTGACAAGAACCAACGCATCGACCAGCTATCGACAGACCTGGAGCGCTCGCAGAATCGTTATCAGCTCAGTCCGCCACCGCCCGAAGAAGAGTCCGAGGAAATCCGAAAGCAAGCCGCCAAACTCGGCTTTGAGGCAGAGCATCACCTACGGGTCACGCTTCGCGAAGCCCTTCAAGCAGTACTGGATCATGGCCAAGAGCACGGCATTGACGCCGGGCTTTGGGTCAGAGGCCAACTCGACCAGATAGCCGACTCATTCAACTACCTGTGCGAGCAGCTCGGCACCGTTTCCTGGCTGGAAGAGCACCCACCTTATCTGCCGACTGCTGGAGCAGAAACCGAAGAAGACGAAATCCCGCTCTGGAACGGGGAAGCAGCCACAGACATGGAGACTGAGTCATGACAGGCAACACGCTGCAATATCTGATGGATGTCGCCAACCGTGCCGAAAAAGCTGGCCACGGTGGCAAGACGAAGGTTTACCAGAGCGCTGCGGACAACATGGGCATCAGCACTCAAACGCTGATGCGCAAACTTTCAGAGTTTCGTCCAAGCCACCGCCGTCGCCGTAAAGATGCAGCTCAAAGCGCGCTGACCCGCGCCGATGCACAAGTGATTTCAGCTTACATGCTCGATAGTCGACGTAAAAATGGCAAACGTCTGGCCAGTCTGGAGGACGCGATTGAAGTACTGCGCTCGAATGGTGAAATTGATGCCAGTCGCATCGATGAAGAGACCGGTGAAGTGATGCCGCTCTCGATATCGGCTATCAGCCGCGCCATGTATCAGTACAACCTACACCCTGAGCAGCTGGCTTTGCCGTCACCCAAGGTTACGCTTCGCAGTGAGCACCCCAATCATGTCTGGCAGATCGACCCATCGTTATGTGTCTTGTATTACTTACCAGCCGCTCAAGGCGAATGCCTGCAGGTGATGGATGAGAACAAGTTCTACAAGAACAAGCCGGCAAACATCCGCCGGATTGAAAAAGAACGGGTCTGGCGTTATGTGATCACCGACCATGCCAGCGGCGTCATATTTGTGCATTACGTGTTGGGCGCTGAAAGTGGTGTCAATTTGCTTGAATCCTTCATCGAAGCATCTAGAAAACGTGGCGATGAACCGTTTTATGGCATCCCCAAGTTGGTGATGGTTGATCCAGGCAGTGCGAATACTGGTGCAGTTTTTCGAAACCTTTGCCGCGCTCTTGGTATCACCTTACAGGTCAACTTGCCTGGTCAGCCTTGGGCAAAAGGTCAGGTCGAAAAGGCCAATGACATTGTAGAGCGCAGTTTTGAGCATCGTCTTAAGTTTCAGGAAAGCCCCCCAACATCGGTCGATGAGCTAAATGTTCTGGCCAGCCAATGGCGACGCTGGTTTAACAGCACCGCCACGCATCGACGACTGAAAAAGCCACGCTTTGCTGCCTGGATGAAGATCAAAACCGAGCAGCTGAGACTGGCTCCCGATGAAAAGATCATGCGCTCAATTGCTATGAATAAGGCTGAACGCCGCAAGGTCACTGTACAGCTCGAAGTCAGCTTCAATGGCAGCCAATACTCAGTAGCCAGCATTCCTGGTGTGCATGTCGGTATGCACCTTGAAGTTACGCGCAACCCTTGGCATGACGATCAAGCTGGTGTGCTGTATCGCGATGATGACGGCCGAGAAGTGATGCAAATCGTGCAAGCCATTAAACGTGATGAGTTTGGCTTTGATATCGACTCCCCGATCATCGGCGAAACCTTCCGCAGCCATGCAGACACGGAACTGGACACCAACCGCAAAGCCGTTGAGCGTCTATCAATGGAATCTGACACCGATACCGAGGCAGATAAGAAACGTAAGTCTGGCGCCACCCCATTGGGCGGCCGTATTGATGCGATGAAGCCAATCAATGACACCCGCATCCCCGAATATTTACCTCGGCTGGGTGAGTTACTTGATGTCAAAACACCAAAAGTCGAGTCGTTACGACTGAATCATGTAGAAGCCGCGAAGCGGCTGAAAAACCGTATCGGCGATGAATGGAACCCAGATCACTATCAATGGCTGGTGCAGCACTACCCGTCAGGCATACCCGAGGATTTATTAGACGATGTTGAGGCGGCATTGACCAGAGTGAAACCAGCAAAACTGCATGTTATCGGAGGGTCTAATTAATGAGTTTGAGACAGGTGTTAATGCAGCTCGGTGTTTCACAATCCGAGTTGGCGTATAGCGTCAGCATTTCACAGACAGCGATATCTCAAATCATGTCACATGATATGTGGCCAAAGCGTCGCAATAAGCATGATTTAAAACAAGCCATTGTTAACACGCTGACCAATAAATATGGTGCCAAAGAGCACCAAATTAAGGAGTTATTTGTTAGCACTTTCGCCCCAATACCAAACCAGAACGAAAGTGCCAATCCACACCATCCAAATGATATGGAGGAAATCATGCTACTACGACGCCATGCATTAAAGCCAGAAACGAAGCGCGTTTTTGGATTAATGCGAGACCCATTTGCTGAGATTCGGTCAGCTGATGAGGTCTTCTTAACACCAGACATAAGATACGTGCGTGAGAGCCTGAGAACATTTGCCAAACATGGCGGATTTGCGGCTGTCATTGGCGAAAGCGGCGCTGGGAAATCAACGCTGCGGCGTGACCTTATCGAATGGGCTAAAAATGAAAACGAACCTATTGTGATCATTGAGCCTTACGTCCTGGGCATGGAAGACAATGACATCAAAGGTAAAACGCTGAAGTCTGGCCATATTGCCGAGGCAATCATGGATGCTGTAGCACCAGGTCAGCGCATGATGCGATCACCCGAATCCCGTTTTCGTCAGGTGCATCAGGCACTGAAGGAAAGCCACAGGATCGGTAATAGGCATGTGCTGGTCATAGAGGAAGCGCACGGCCTATCGATCCCGACGTTGAAGCATTTGAAACGGTTTTTCGAGTTGGAAGATGGCTTTCACAAGCTGCTGTCAATTATGCTCATCGGTCAGCCGGAGCTGGGCAACAAGTTAGACGAGCGAAATCCTTCGGTTCGGGAAATCGTCCAGCGCTGTGAAATGGTCACGCTGAGACCCCTCGATATTCACCTGGAAGCTTATCTTGAGCACCGATTCAAGATGGCCGGCAGTGACTTGCAAAAAATAATGGCGCCAGATGCTATTGAGGCACTACGGAACAAGCTGACAGGCAGAGGTGCATTCAGTGTGCTGTATCCGTTGGCTGTTAATAACGTCATTACTGCAGCGCTGAATGAAGCTGCAGAAATCGGCATACCGCAATTGAATGCGGATCTAATCCAAGGAGTGTAGCCATGTTGATTTTAACCAGAAAAGTTGGTGAGAGCCTGATTATTGGTGATGACGTTGTCGTCAATGTGCTTGGCGTAAAAGGCAATCAAGTCCGTATCGGTGTTGATGCGCCAAAGGATGTGACGGTCCATCGTGAAGAGATTTATGACCGTATCAATGCAGAAAAAAACAATCCTGATAAAGGTGATAAATGATGGCCTCAATTACTGCAAGAACAAAGTTTATCCGTGACCGGGTCATGTTTTATATCACCGACTCAGCCGATAAAACCAAGTTTGGTATGTCGGCTATGGTCAGTCTTTTTGATGGCAAAGCCTCGGAGGAAGAAGTCTCCGAGGCCGTTGATTGGCTGATTAAAAACCAGCATCTAAAAATGCTCGGAAAATACGTTTTTGGTGTTGGTACTTACGAAGGTATCAAACGCTATGACGTCTCAGATCATGACCCAAACAGCCTGATTCCAGACCTTAATGATAATCCCGGCGAATCTAGTCATGAAGATACGTCCCCAGACTGTGGTAAAGAGCGGCCGAATTGCTTTGATAAACAAGAGCAGAAACCTCAGCAGCAGTTGCATATCGATAACATCCCAACACTGTTTGGCTTATCTAGTGATGAAAAAGAAGAAGGTGTCTTTGCTGCCATCGACAGGCTAAAAAAACAGCTCAAACCGGAACGTGTTCCCAATGTGGCCATGAAACTGGCTGTGCTTTCCGAACTGGCCAGTGTGCTCGAACCTGATATCAGTCTAGTGCTGAGAGAGATTCAAGCTGACTACAGAAAACATGCCATTGACTGAGGCGATCACCATGAGCAAAAACAATCAAATTATTAGCCAGAAATTCGAAGACGTCCGTCACTGCATGGCAGAGCTGGCCAAGCGAAATCTGACTATCACCGGCATCGAGATCAAAGACGGTCGACCACGCATCACGATCCTCGGTTTCAACAAAACACCAGGCGGTTTGATGGGCGGCACGATGACCCGCATTAAAGTCGGCCACCGCCGCCTGGAGACCTATGCCACCAACCTGCACAACTGCCAGGTGCAGTGGAAAGTACCGGCCTGATTATCACTCATTAATAAGGAGTCACATTATGAGCAATACCACTGAACAAACCAGACCGCCAGTACCTGAAGGCTATATGCGAAACGCAGCTGGTCACATGGTGCCACTGGAGGAAGTCAGGCCTCACGACAAGCTGCGTGATGAAGTCGCTAAAGAGTTAGTTCAGGAGGCAGCAGATCTGCATGAACGGTTGAAGCAATTCAAGCAAAAAGCACTCGGCGATATCGAAGACCTGGTCACCATTGCCGGTGAAAAGTATGGCGTAAATCTGGGTGGTAAGAAGGGTAACGTCACAATTTCCACGTATGACGGTGGATTCAAGGTGGTACGTAGCTACGCTGAACGTATCACTGCGACCGAGGAAATCGAAGCAGCAAAAGAATTGATCAATCAGTGCATAAACCGCTGGTCAGAAGGGGCTAATAACAATATCAAGGCACTGGTCGATCGTGCATTTCGCACTAATAACCAAGGCAAGATAAAAATGTCAGCAATACTCGATCTGCTCCGCCTTGATATTGATGATGAACAATGGAAGAAAGCCATGGAAGCCCTCAAGGACTCCATTCAGGTTACCGGTACCGCTGTCTATGTGCGGGTATATAAACGCGTTGGCAAGTCTGATCAATATGTGCCGATGCCGCTGGATTTGGCAGCCTTTTAAGGGATGCAGTCAGTATGAAATTCCTTGGACAAGGCATTGCTTTCGCCTCACTGGTAATGGCAGCAACCATTCTAGAAATCAATGATCGTGAAACAACATTACTTTGGGTTTTGATTGTTTTTTGGGCCATTAGTACCGAGTGGTACCCAAAGGAAAAACGCAATTGCAACAATGCAAAGGGATAACAATGAACCCAGACATCTTAGACAAAATTAAAAAATGTTTGCGGCTGGCGAAAAGCAGTAACCCACATGAAGCTGCTACTGCCTTACGTCAAGCCCAGACCTTGATGAAAAAACATGGCATATCTATGGATGACGTGGTGATCAGTGATGTGGATGCCAGACTGACACCATCCGGTGCAGGCAAAACGCCACCAAGTCATATAGCCATTCTGGTTGATATGGTTTGCCAGGCATTCGGAGCGCAGGCTATCTACACCCAGCTTTTAGATCGCAAGAGCTGGACGATGAAAGGCTATCTCGAATTTATCGGCATTAACGGTGCTGCATCAATTTCAGCCTATGCCTACGAAGTACTTCTTCGTCAGTTGAAACGGGCTCGCAGCGAGTACATCAAGTCACTTAATAAGCGTCTGAAGCAATCAACAAAAGTTCGCCGTGCTGACATTTTTTGTCAGGGCTGGGTGCTGGCTGTGTCTGAACAGATCACACCACACCAAAACACCAAAGCAGAAAAGAATGCGCTAACCAAATACATCGATAACCGCTGGAGCGATAAGTTAAAGAGCAAAGCGCCACTCGACCGTACCGGCAAAGCCAGAAATCACGATTACTCGGCCTTCGATAGTGGCGTTAGCGAAGGTAAGAAAGTCCAGTTTCATCAGGGTGTGAATGGCCGTAAACAGGCGGCCATTGGTAACGGATAAGGAATACCCCAAGGCGCGTCAGCAGACAGGTGGCGCCAGCACGAAACTAACAGTCTGCAGCAAAGACGGTGGTTTTCCCATTTCCCCACTGGGCGATGCCGACTGACTCACGAGACGGGTCACGTATTCGACTGATGGCTTGTAAGGCCTGGAGGCCCTGGATGCTGTCGATAGGTGGAGCCATCAGTCGAATGCGGTCCTGGCGAAAAGCCAAAACCGTATCAGCTGTCAAGCGATGACGCGGGGCGAAGTAACTAGGTACCGCAGCTAATTAGATCAGGAGAAGAAATATGACTCAGATGAATTTCGACTTAGAAGACGGCTTACCACCAGTCAGTTTTGTATTAAAACCAAATGATGCTGAACGTTTTGCTAAATTCATGGCTGACTGTACAGCTGTAATAAACGGTGCAAATAAGCCTGTGCAGGCTGAGCAGATGCGGCCAGATATCTTAACGGTTAACGGTCAGTACTTCGACTTCATCACGCCAGAGAAGTCCGAATTTGATATTCATGTCATTGCCCATGGCCTATCAAATATTTGTCGCTTTGCTGGCCATACAAAAGCTTTTTACAGCGTGGCCCAACACTCAGTACTTACGTCAGAGATCGTGCCACCTGACTATGCGCTTCATGCGTTACTTCATGATGCTGCAGAAGCTTTTGTTGGCGATATCGCAAGACCGCTTAAAAACCTTCTTCCTGATTACCGAGTAATTGAAAAGCGTGTTGAGCAAGCTGTTTTTGCCCAGTTTGGGTTGCCAACTGAGCTGCCACAAATAATCAAGCATGCTGACTTAGTTATGTTGGCAACAGAACGACGTGACCTTATGACTGAACAAGATGATGAATGGATGCTGCTAAATAGTATCGAACCAGTCGATCAAATCATTCAGCCATTATCACCGGAACAGGCTTACATACTATTTATTAACCGGTATCAAAGACTTACTAATAACAGCACATATCAAGGTGCCAAATGAGCCAGCGAAGACAACTCATTCAATTGGTACATATTGGTGCTGACAGGCTTTTTAGTGATGAAGAAAGCCGTCGCGACTGGCAGGAACAGCATACCGGCAAACGCAGCTGCAGCAAGATGACCGATCGCGAATTGGAACAGCTAGTCAGAGTGCTTCGTGATGCCAAAGTCATCACTAAACGCTCGCCGAAACGTGCTGGCCGTAAACCAGTCAATCCAAGCCCGTATATGAAGAAAATTGAAGCCTTACTGGCCGATATGGGTCTCAGCTGGCAATACGCAGAGTCTATTGCATTTCGCATTACTGGCGGCAACGGTGAAAAAACACTGGGCAGACCAGGTATGCAGCGCCTGGAATGGGTGCATGAACGCAAACATTTCGAGTCGATCATTGCTGCACTCGAAGTTGAACAAAAGAAACGCAAGCTGCTGGCTGATATCGAATATCTTCTGGATGCCCTGAACCTAGACGTCTCTTATGTTGAGCATCTGATATCCGGTAGGAAAGATGCAGATAAGTGGCGTCGCAACCCGAGTTTATTAATTGCAATCGTCGATTCTCTCAATGAAAAGCTGGAATTTGAATATGCAGCTCAATAGATGTCCTTCATGCCATTGTCGAATATCAATAGAGCAAATGGCCCAGGATAAATCGGCCAGTGATCTGCTTGCGCTGCTTATCGATCTCCCTGAAGGTGTTGGGCGCTCACTCATTGTTTATATGGGCCTATTCCGAAGCAGTTCGCGTGATCTCGCTAATGACCGTGCGTTAAGACTTGCAAACGAGGTACTAGAACTGTCTGATGATAAAAGCCGTCTGGCTGTGGCGATGAATGAAACAGTTCAGGCTATGCGGATAAAGCAGGATGAAGGCAGTTTCAAACCACTCACCAATCATAACTATCTTAAGCGTGTCATTGAGACTGTCAGTGTTTCGTCTGCAGTCAATACGAGCGCCGGACAATTACCCGCTGCAGCGGCACGTCAGTCTAAATCAGCGATGACGATAGATATGCTCAAAAACTATCCGAATCTGGAAGGGATTGACGAGTGGTTCACCAAAACCATTTGTGGCGCCATGGCAGAAATGATGCTGATGGGGCTGGAGAATGTACCTGCATACGACACTATTCCAATGGTTGTTGACCGTTTCATATCAGGTATGTGGCCAAAGCGTAACTGGGATAGAAAAAATCATTTTAGAGGTGAAAATCGGCTGTATAGAGCATTTATGGAAACAGCAGAAACAACTAATCGTTGGCCATCTATAAAAGACGTATTAAGTCTGATTCCCAGTCAATGAAGAGATATAGGTAGGTGAGGAAATGAGCAGAGATTCAATGATGGAAACAAGACGCCACGAGCTGCTGGAAGATATTCATGCACAGGTGAGCTCAGTCGCCGGTGAGCACGGTATCGAGGCTGATCTAGCCGACCAGATTGGCTGTGCTATCGCTGACCACCTGGCAAACAACTGGGGTGGCCAGAACTTCACTTTCCCAAAAGATCATCACTATCAAATCAGCAGTCGGGACGAGGAAATCTATGATAAATTCAATGGCCGTAATCACCACATCTTGGCTAAGGATTACAATCTAACAATCAGGGCCATCTATAAAATCATCAAACGTGTGCGCGCTAAAGGTGACCCAAATCAGACAACTTTGTTTTAATCGTTCGGCTGGCCGCTCTGGTCAGCCATTTTTTCTTTTGCTGTATTTGTAAAACATTTCCAAACCGCCACCCCAAGTAAACCCACTTAATCCCAGCTCACCCCGCATTTATCTCGCTTCTTCTCAGTATTTATCTCTCTTCCTTTCAACTTGCTGTTTTGTCATTAATTAATTTTAGCTTTTGTTGTTTGCTTAACTGTTTAATCGCGTATTCGCGTTGACTGGCGCTCCGTCGATCGGCATGTTTTTCCTGATAAAGCAACGCGGCTAACGGACTCCGGCGAAAAAACTTTGCACCGCCAGCAAGTTCCTGTCGATGTTGCTTAAGCCGACGAGCAAGGTCGGTCGTAATTCCGGTATAAAGCGCCCCGTCTTCTGTGCTGACAATATATAAAGTCCAGTCAGTTTTCTTCATCGAAGTTAATTGCAACAGAGTTAATGCAATAACGAAGACCGGTTGGTTCTGGCCCATCATCAAATACATGGCCAAGATGCGCGTCACACTGGCTACATCTGACTTCGATACGCTGCATGCCGTGACTGTCATCCTGATGGTGACTGACCACACCATGTTCGATTTGTGAAGAAAAACTGGGCCAGCCACAGCCTGCGTCAAATTTCGCATCAGAATGAAACAGCGTTACACCACAACAAATGCATTGATAACGACCTGTCTCATTAAAATCATAGTACTTGCCGGAAAAGGGGGCTTCGGTTCCTGCCTGACGCGTTACCCGAAACTGCTCTTCTGTCAGCGCTGATTGCCACTCCGTCTGTGTTTTATTAATTTTAGTCATCGTATCAATTTACCTTAAACATGCCTGATTTTAAATGAATGACCGTGTCGAAACCGAACTGGTTTCATCAGCATCATGCATCTCAAACAGATGGCAGGGCCTGAATAAAAGCGATTGACGATCTCTGACGATGCGTTATGTGTCAGTTAAGCAAGCTGTTAGCATGATGTTTTAATGAGGTTTAAATCGGAGTCGTCATGGCTTTAGAACAAGCACCTGAGTGGCAGAAAGTGTTAACTGATGAGTTTTCCAAGCCCTATATGGCAGTATTAAAGACATTTTTGCAGCAGGAAAAGCAGCGACAAAAGGTGATTTACCCGCATTCATCGGACTGGTTTCATGCGCTCGAAGCCACTCCCTTATCGACAGTGAAGGTGGTCATTTTGGGGCAAGATCCTTATCACCAACCCGGTCAAGCGCATGGTCTGTGTTTTTCGGTCAAACCCGGTGTTGCCGTCCCGCCTTCGTTGAAGAATATCTATAAAGAGTTAATTGATGATGTCAATTTTGCTGTACCGCAACATGGTTGTCTCGAATCTTGGGCAAAGCAAGGTGTGTTGCTATTGAATGCGGTACTCACCGTAGAGCAAAATCAGGCCAACGCACATCAGGGCAAAGGCTGGGAGCAGTTTACAGACCGGATCGTTGAGATTGTCAGCCAGCAGTCTCAGCATGTTGTTTTCATGCTGTGGGGCAGTTATGCCCAGAAAAAAGGGGCCGCTATAGACAGCGAACATCATCTTGTTCTTAAGTCGACGCATCCTTCGCCCTTGTCCGCACATCGGGGCTTTCTGGGGTGTCGGCATTTTAGTCAAGCCAATGCCTATCTCGCACAGCACGGAAGAGAGCCCATTGATTGGCAGTTACCAATGACGCTGAACTAATTATTCGGGCATAAATCCGCACGAATCCGTTACAATTCGCGCCATGATAAAACTGACTCAACTCATTTTGCGTCGCGGCCCGCGAGTTCTTTTTGAACAGGCTAATCTCGTCATTCATCCTGGACAGCGTGTCGGTTTAACCGGCGCCAACGGTGCTGGAAAATCCAGTTTGTTTGCCATGATGCGTGGTCAATTATCGGCGGATAGTGGTGATTTGGATATGCCGGCCAATTGGGTTATTGCGCATGTGGCGCAAGAGACACCCGCTGTCGACACGCCAGCGATTGATTATGTTTTGGAAGGAGATGCCCCGCTCAGCGATCTCTTACTAAAGCTTGCCGAAGCGGAGCGACAAGAAGATGGTCATCAGCAAACGCAATTACATGACGCACTGAGTCTGATTGATGGCTACAGCGGCCGTAGCAGAGCGGCGCGATTGCTGCATGGGTTAGGTTTCTCCGCAGCGCAACAGACTCAAGCCGTACGCTCGTTTTCTGGTGGCTGGCGGATGCGACTCAATCTGGCGCAGGCGTTGATGTGTCGTAGTGATTTGTTACTGCTTGATGAGCCAACAAATCATCTCGACCTGGAAGCTGTTTATTGGCTGGAAGAGTGGCTAAGACAATATAGTGGCACGCTGATTGTTATCTCGCATGATCGCGACTTCCTGGATCGGGTCGTCAATCAGATCGCCCATATCGAGCAGCAGCGAATCAAGTTGTACACCGGTAACTATAGTGATTTTGAGCAAGCTCGGGCTATGCATCTGGCAAATCAACAAGCGGCACATGATAAACAACAACGGGAAGTGGCGCATATTCGCAGTTTTGTTAACCGCTTTAAGGCGAAAGCGACCAAAGCCAAACAGGCACAAAGTCGTCTCAAGGCTTTGGCAAGAATGGAAATGATTGCGCCGGCGCATGTTGATTCGCCATTTCATTTTCGGTTTTTTGAGCCTAGCAGATTGACGACACCAATACTGGCACTTGACGAGGCATCTGCCGGGTATAACCAGCAACCATTGCTGACGTCACTTAAACTGAGCCTGAATGCCGGCGACCGGATTGGTTTGCTGGGTCCTAACGGCGCCGGTAAATCAACTTTAATTAAGCTGATTGCCGGGGAACTGACACCATTATCCGGAAAGCGCCGCGAGGGAAAAGATATCGTCATTGGCTATTTTGCTCAGCATCAGCTTGAACAATTACGACCCGATGAGTCGCCACTACAGCACATGCAGCGATTAGATGTGATGGCCTCGGAACAAGTGTTGCGTGATTATCTTGGCGGTTTTGGCTTTCATGGCGATGAGGCCGTGCAAAAAGTGGCTCCATTTTCCGGCGGTGAAAAAGCAAGACTGGTACTGGCAATACTGGTCTATCAGCGACCGGCGTTACTGTTACTTGACGAGCCAACGAACCATCTCGATTTGGAAATGCGTCATGCGTTGACCATGGCCTTGCAGGAGTATGACGGCGCATTGGTTGTGGTCTCGCATGATCGGTATTTTCTGCGGAATGTCACGGATGATTTATGGTTGGTTGCTGAGGGGCAAGCAAAAGCCTTTGCTGGTGATTTGGATGACTATCGATTGCTTCGGCTGGGAAAAGACAATGACAGTGCCTCAAAAACAGCGCTAGCCAAACCCAAAAAAGCGGACAGACAAGCGGCAGCCCAGCAGCGTCAGCGGTTGCAACCACTTAAGAAAAAGGTACAGCGCGCGGAGCAATTAATGGATAAGCAACATCAACAATTACAGTCCATTGAAGCGCAACTGGCTGCGCCGGAATTATACGAAGCGGAACAAAAGGATCAGTTAAAACAGCTGCTGCAACAACAAAGTGAATTTAAATCGCAGTTGGCGCAGACTGAACTGGAATGGCTTGAAGCCAGTGAAGATTTAACCCGTGCTGAACAGGAAACAGCTTAATGGCTTTGTTGCAACTTAAACAACTGACCGTGAGTTTTGGCGGACCGAATTTACTTGAAAACGTTGATTTTCAAATCGACAAAGGCGAACGGGTCTGTCTGGTCGGCCGTAATGGTGCTGGGAAATCAACCTTGATGAAGGTTATTGCCGGTGACGTCACCGCTGATGCTGGCGATACTACAAATTTGCAGAACCTGAAGATTGCCCGACTCGAACAAGAGGTGCCGGCTGGCACGCAGGGGACGGTTTTTGATGTGGTTGCCGCCGGTTTGGGCGATATTGCCCCCTTACTGGTGCAGTATCACCACATTGTTCAGCAGCTGCAAGATGATGCTAGCGAGGCGGTGTTAAACCGGCTTGAAAAAGCACAGCACCAATTGGAAGCCGCCGATGGCTGGTTGTTTGAACAACAGGTTGAAACGGTAATTTCCAAGCTGGACTTACCTGCTGATGCGTCTTTTGACAGTTTATCTGGTGGGATGAAACGGCGTGTCTTGTTGGCCCAGGCACTGGTCAAGTCGCCTGATATTTTATTGCTGGATGAGCCGACCAATCATTTGGATATCAATTCAATCACTTGGTTGGAAGGCTTTTTAAAATCTTACGAGGGCACGGTTTTATTTATTACTCACGATCGCAGCTTTCTGCAAGCATTGGCGACTCGGATTGTCTGGCTGGATCGGGGCAAGTTGGCCAGTTTCCCCGGTGACTATCGAAATTTTCTACAAAAGCGTGAAGCCATGCTGGCTGCGGAAGCAGAGCAAAACGCCCAGTTTGATAAAAAGCTGGCTCAGGAGGAAGTCTGGATTCGTCAAGGTATCAAGGCACGTCGGACCAGAAATGAAGGGCGCGTCCGGGCCTTACAGCAACTGCGTCGTGAGCGCCAGCAGCGTCGTGAAGTCCAAGGCAATGTGGCGATGCAACTCCATGAAGCGGATCGCAGCGGCAAGTTAGTCGCAGAAATTAAAGCCGTCAGTCAGTCTTATGATGGAAAAACACTATTCGATAACTTTTCATCCGTTATTCAGCGCGGTGATCGGGTTGGCATTATTGGTCCAAATGGCTGTGGTAAAAGTACCCTGCTTGGCATTGTTCTAGGAAAACAACAGCCGCAATCCGGCTCGGTACGGTTAGGAACCAATTTACAAGTTGCTTATTTTGATCAGCTGCGGAGTCAGCTTGAAGAAAACGCTTCGGTAGTGGACAACGTCGGACAAGGCCGAGATTTTGTCGAGTTAGGTGACAGTCGTAAACACATTATTGGTTATTTACAGGACTTTCTGTTTACCCCCGAGCGGGCGAGAACGCCAGTCAAAGCACTCTCAGGTGGTGAACGTAACCGGTTATTACTCGCCAAGTTATTTACTCAGCCAGCTAACCTATTGGTTATGGATGAGCCAACCAATGACTTGGATGCAGAAACACTGGAGCTGCTTGAAGAGTTACTGGCCAGTTATAACGGCACTTTATTGCTGGTCAGCCATGATCGTAGTTTTCTTAACAATGTGGTCACCAGCAGTATCGTTTTTGATGATGACGGCGTAGTTCGGGAATATGTCGGCGGCTATGATGACTGGTTACATCAACGCCAATTAGCATCTGTGCCGGTAAAGCCAACTCCTGGCGAGGCCGCCCAGTCTGCGTCGAGGGCTGATAACAAGTCTAAAAAGCGTAAATCGACCTTAACGTATCAGCAGCAACTTGATCTGCAAGCTTTGCCACAAAAAATCGAAAAACTGGAACAACAACAATCAATGCTGACATTGCAAATGAGCCAGCCTGACTTTTATCAACAGCCATCAGAAAAAATCACGGCGTTGCAACAGGAGTTGACGCAGTTAGAGTCGGAGCTTGAAACCTTATTTGTTCAATGGGAAGCCTTGGAGGCCAAGCAGCAAGATGGAGTGGAAGAATAAGTTTCTTCGCTAAGAATTGAAAAAAATCCCGCACTTGGCGGGATTTTTTTATGGCAGTTGGTTGTACTACTCGTCGAGCAGTGCATCGCGGGTATCAACCCGGAATCTTGGCAAAATCCACATTTCATACATGGAAACGATCCACATAAATCCAAATGACATTGCCATGGCTCCACCTGCGATGATGACAAACCAAGCAAAATTCGGGTGTAGCTTGGTCAGCCACCAAGCCGCAATATCGACAAGCAAAAAGATATACGGCATCGATATGACTGTGACTTTTAAGAGTTTGGGTACCCCGGAAGCCAGACTGAAAACCAGGCCGACAAACATAAAAATGAAGGCGATACCAAACAAGTGAATGTGTGAAACTCGAGCCAAAGAGCTGATGCTGGCACCAGTATCGACGAGTGCGCGGTCTTTGATTTCCTGAAAATTAGAATAATCTGGAATCGTGCCGCCTGCACCAGCATTGTGACAAATAATACATTTCGCTTCGAATATCTGTTTTATACCCGTGTTTTCATAAGCTTCAGAGCTTGCCCCACTATGGATCCACTGAATGATCTGATCCCGCTCATCATCAGTTGCCATAGGTTTCATGGAACCATGTAACTTATTTTCCAACAACGAGTTATTACGATTTCCATAATAACTATAGACAATATCATCGATCGACAGACCATATTCACCATCTGCTAAACCATGCGTTAACTGGATTTGGACCAAAGCCATCAAGTATCCGACAGCGACAACCACAAGGTATCCAGTAAATAATGCTTTAAGCGAGGTTCCCTGACTGGCGAGATTAAGTTTATGCGTAGAAGCCATAACTAATTCCCTTATTATTTTTAGGCGTATTCTAAATTATGTTGGCTGCAATGAGTAGCGCCGACGTTATTATTTACCAAAAACTTGTTTCAGTAATGATGTCGTTCGTGCCGCAGGATTTTCACGGATTTTTTGTTCTTCTGCCGCAAGCATAATAAACAAACCGTCTAACGCCTGCTGAGTAACATACTCATTGAGGTCAACATTCAGGTTTTGACCGACAACAGGCACGGCCTGCATTTTGCTGTCTAATTGATTGTAATAACGCGTTGCGCCAACATTATTCAGAGAGTCTTCCACAATCGGTGAAAAAAGAGTGGCCAACCGCGGTCGGGTTTTATCCTCAAAATAACGCGTAGCCGCATCCTGATCGCCCTGAAGAATCGTTTTGGCATCGCTAATAGACATACTTCTAATCGCATCAACCAGAATAGATGTTGCTTCTGGCGCTGCCTGTTCTGCAGCGCGATTCATGCTGTTTTCAAAGTCATCAGCCAGTTGACTCATGCCAAACTTTTTCATTACATCCGATACTTTTTGTACACGTGGTGGCAGAGGAATACGAATCGCCGCGTTATTCAGGAAGCCACCTTCCTGGCCGATCGTGTCGATGGCACGTTGACTGCCAAGTGTTAATGCCTCACGTAAGCCGTCTATGATGGTGTCATTTGCTAAGCCTTCGCCGTCGTGGCTTTGCTCTTGTCCCAGCATCGTCTTGCCGGCCGATTTAAAGTCTTCGAGCATTTTGCCAAAGTCAGCGTGGGCAGGTGTCAGGAACAAAAAGGTCAGAAACATCCAGGTGGAAGCCGTTTTCATGTCTTTTCCTTAATGATTAATCCGAGCCTTTTATTGTGCGCCTTACATTGTGCAGGTCAAGCACTGCAGTTTTGTTAAAAAAAAACCGGTGCATTTCTGCACCGGTTTTTCTGAATCATCGCGGAAACCTATCAGCTTGGGATAACGTTTTCTGCCTGTGGACCTTTTGCACCCTGGGTAACTACCATGGTGACGGCCTGTCCTTCTTTCAATGTTCTGAATCCTTCAGATTGAATCGCGCTGTGGTGGACGAAAACATCCGGACCATCTGCACGTTCAATAAAACCAAATCCCTTTGCGTCATTGAACCATTTGACCGTACCTGTAACTTGATCTGCCATATCAACCTCAAAATATCTAAAACCTTACCGGCTTAACGCCTAAGCCGATTTTTTTGACTCATAAATACGAGCCATTCTCATTGTACGCCCAAAAAATAACCAAAAGTCACGATTATTTTTTACTTTTAGCGAAATTTTTTTAAATAAAACCCGCATATTTGAATTGAAATGCCCGTTTTTTTCTGTTAATTGTTTGATTTTTAATAACTTATTCTTATTGTTTTTGCTTTTTGGCACAAAACCACCGTTGCGGACAATTTTTTTGACACTTTAGTCATAAATCTGCCATGTGCGCGCGAAGACTCAAAAATATCGTTATTTCGGCACATAATCCGCGGGTTTTTCTGAGCCTTCGCCATAAAAGAACTTTTCCATTTCGGCTTTGAGAAAGCTCTGGGACTTGGGATCTGCTAGCGATAAACGATACTCATTGATTAGCATGGTCTGATGACTCAACCACAACTGCCAGGCCTCTTTGGAAACTGACTCCCACAACTGTTTACCGAGCTCACCCGGATAGGGAGGGAAATCAAGTCCTTCAGCTTCTTTGTCGAGTTTGATGCAGTGAACGGTACGGGTCATGTCACACCTCTGTTGAGTTTTTGGATGAGCTTGTTAACCGGGGCTGGCAGTGCCAGACTGAGACTGTCTGTTATTGTAACCCACTGTTGATTGTCATTGGTTTCTATCTGGTCATGCTGATTAATATCTATTAACAGCGGGATGATTTGCAGACGAAAATGAGTAAAGGTATGACGAATCGGTGTTAAATCAATCATGTCATCGACAGCATGTCTGGCCAAAATTGCGTCCATTGGCATATCGATATTAATTTCCGGGAAGCTCCACATTCCTCCCCAAATGCCCTTTTCCGGGCGCTTTTCGAGTAATATTTTTTCGGATTGACGGTAAATCAGCCAACGGCAGTGTCGTTCCGGCAATGCTGGTTTTTTTTTGCGAACCGGATAGTGTTCCGGTTTGCCTGTCTGACGGCCAAGACAATTTGTCTGTAAAGGACAACAATGACAATCTGGCTTACTGCGGGTACAGACCGTGGCACCCAAATCCATCTGTGCTTGAATATACGCATTAATACGACGTTCAGGTAGCAGTGACTCAGCGAGTTGCCAGAGTGCGGTTTCGATGTTTTTTTGTCCTGGCCAGTCAGGTTCAGCAGTAAACCGGCAAAGTACCCGTTTAACATTCCCATCCAGAATCGGGTACCGATGTTGAAAGGCCAATGCCATAATGGCACCGGCTGTCGAACGTCCAATTCCCGGCAGTGCCAATAAGGCGTCAAAATTCTCAGGTATCGCAGCATTATGTTGCTGCGCCATGATAACGGCTGCTTTGTGCAGGTTGCGCCCTCGCGCGTAATACCCAAGACCTGCCCAATATTGTAATACCTCGTCTGTTGATGCCTCGGCCAGACTGCGAATATCTGGAAAACGAACAACAAAACGTTGAAAATATGGAATAACGGTGCTGACTTGCGTTTGTTGCAGCATGACTTCTGACAACCAGACGCGATAAGGCGTCGCCGGTTGCTGCCATGGCAGGTTTTTTCGACCGTGCTGATCAAACCAAGCCAGCAATTGCTGGCTGAATAACTTTTCTGACATGAAAAACGACGTGCTTGCCTCAACCTTGTTGGGCCGAGGCAGGTTATTTAGAATAATTTTTTTAGTTTATCTTTCACTTCTTCTTTAAGTTGTTCTTCAGCAGAAGGCGCGGATCCTTGGTCAGGCGTATCAGATGGGGCTGCTTCAGATGTCGCCGTTTCAGGTGCGGAATTCGCTTGGTTTTCAGGTTCGGAGTCTGCTTCAGGCGCTGCTTTTTTGTTGCCCAGTAAGGCGCCACCGAGTAAGCCGCCAACTTCATCGCCGAGTTTCTCTTTTAATTTTTCTTCGGCCTTCGCTTTAATTTTTTCTTCAGCTTGATCTTTGACTACCGCAGCCAAATCAACACTTGGTTTTGGTGAGGCAAAGGTACCAGTAATTTTAACCGGAATAGTGACACCTTTAAGATCAGCCAAGGCTTTTCCGCCTTGGCCTTCAGCGGTGCCAACAATAGACACTCTTAATCCATAATCAATAGCTTCACTACTCAGATTGGCTTTTCCCTTACCTTGAACACGCAATAAGGGGGACATTAATTCCAAATCATCATTTTGAATAATGCCTTCATTAGCGGTAAAAGAACCGGATAATTTGCTGAAGTCCGTTGTTTGCGGCGTATTATCATCAGCAAGCTTTTGTCCTTGTAAAACCGCTTTGGCTTGACGAATCGCGCCAGCAATATTGATACCTTTCAGAGCGCCATCGGAAAAAGCGAAATTACCGTTACCAGTCAGGCTTTTTTTAATTTCGTCAATATTGGCACCGGTACCAGTTAATTTCACTGCAGCATCGGCTTTACCAGAGATTTTGTCATCGCCGCTGATATCCTTGAGAAGTGGCCCGGCTTGAATCCCTGTCAGACGCTCATCGACAGCAAATTTAAGACGTGTATTGCGGGCATCGATAGTGACATTGCCCTGATATTGGCCTTCATATAAATCGGCTTGTAATGGCGTAAGCTTGATCAGACCATTTTCGGCGTTGATCGTAACCAGAATATTCTTGCTGGTCAGCCCTGTAATTTTAAGCTCACCGACTTTCAGACTGCCTTTGGCGTTTATCTGACGTAAGGTGTCCAAAGGCAGTTCTGTCGCAGCCCCTGCGGCAGCGCTTGCTGGTGGAGCAGGCTCTGCTTCGGTTTCAGACGGTGGTGGCAGGTAACGATCAGCGTCGATTTTATCCAGTACCAAATTAAACTGATAGGCTGGCGCGGCAAAATTGGTTAACCGAAAATCACCAGTGAGCGTACTTTGATCGAGCACAACGGTCATTTCCTGCAAGGCAATGTGGTTGCTTGAGCCAGACAACTGTGTCTTTAAGGCCACATTTTCCAGGGTGCTTTCGTCGGCCATCTCGGGTAAATCGACTTTAAGATCTTCAGCGAGCTGACGCAAATTGAAATTATTAACCTGCATATTTCCGTTGAAAGCTGGCGTGTCAGATAAAATTTTCTCGGCCTTGATTTGCCCATTTAACACTAACTCCTGAACCTGAACGGCTAAATCAGTCAGGCTGGCAGTTTGCGAAGCCAGATTTGAAGTAACGTCGGCACTCAATTTGACGGGAGCTTTGCCGCCGGGTAAATCCGGAGCGGTGATGGTGCCATCAAGTAACAAGTCGGTCACCGTGTAATTCTGGGCATTCAAGTCGGCATTGACTTGACCGGTTAAAGCGCCAGTAAATTGCTGGTCATCTTTACTGACCATGGTTTCAAGATTCATGTCACCAATGGTGATGACTTGTCGCGCCATTTCTGCGCTGATATCTGCATTCAAAGCTAAATTCAGTTGATCAAATGGCAGTTCGCTTCCTTCGGCGAGAGTCGTGACATTGAGATCTGTCAGCTGATAGTGCTCATTTTCCATGTCGACAATGATGTCTGAATCGAGAGTGACATAGGCCTTGGCGGCAGGTTTAGCACTGATAATGTCAAACTTCATGCTTAATGCGGTGGGTTGGCCGGGGACAAGCGGATCCGTTTCAAGGTTCAGGTTACGTAGCTGGTAATTTTCCCCTTTACTGGCATCCGACCACATAATGTTAGCGTCAGTCAGTTGGACACCGGCAATACTGATAGCAGCCAAGGCGGGTGGCGCATCATCAGGAATCTCATCTGCTGCGTTAGTTTCAGCGGTGACTTCGCCTGATTGACTGAGATCTTGCCAATTTGTTTTGCCATTTTTGTCTGTTTCCAGATTCAGCACCAGTCCATCGAGCACAATGGTGTCCATCTCGATTTCTTTCTTGAGTAATGGCAACAGTTTAATTCGGATATCAGCGGCATTAACCTGAGCAAAATTGTCCGCTTCGAACCCCTCAGCATTACTGAGTGACATTTGACCAAGTTGCAAAGCAAGCCATGGAAACACAGAGAGTTCAATGTCGCCTTGAATCACTAATTGCCGTCCAGTCGCTTTTTCGACTTGAGAGGCAATTTCATCCTTATAGTCATTCGGGTCAACAAAAAACGGAATGGCTGCGATGGCGACGATAAGGAGAATGACTAGGCCGACAATAACTTTTATCAATGTGCGCATGCTGAAATCCTGTGCAGTAAATGTCTGAAGTCTGTGAACATAATAAGCGATAGCAGGTCAATTACGAAATTTTCGATACCTTGCAGGTGAAATAATCGTAATCCAAAGTGCTTTGACGCAACGCGTTTGCGTGAACGTGACTGTCTCGTTGAGGGCTGTGGAATATTAACTTGCGATCAGTTGTAAACCAGCCTTTCGGAGTTAGCAGACAGGTTTTTTGGTCATTGGTTGCCAAAATGGCCGGTGATTTTTGTGAATGCTCGGTTATGGCTGTGCAGTGACCGAACTCAAAATCACCAGGTAATAGTTTGACGCCTATTCTGGTATCTGATGAGTAGTGACAAAGCCAGCAAATAAAACCGAGACGCAGCGTATCGTTGAGGTCAATTATTGCTATCAGGTCTTGATTGTTGGCAGTCAGTTTTTTCCCCGCATAACTGAGCAAACTCCCTTCAGGGCTTTGGTTTAACCAGTGCCACTGGTTTTCTGGCGTGTTGCTTCCATTATGATTTTGATGATGAATGATCTGCTGCAGACCGAATAACACCATGACCGGTTGCGCAGAGTCCAGTGGGTTTCGTTGTGTTTGTCTCAGGTGGGTTTGTTGCAGTCTGTCTAAAAGATCTTGGTACTGTTGAAGGGGTAATTGCCCCAATGCAGCCTGCTGCGTTTGTAACGTTTGTTTTAACTGCTGAATGAAAGGCTGGGTATCAAAGAGCCTGAGATGCGCTGCCTGACGCTGTGCAGTTGGTAGAAGTGCCGCAGCAACAGGCAGGGCATCATTTTCGCAATCAATGATAAATTTGCCTTGCAACAGCGATGAACTGGTCTGGCTTTTGGCTGAGGCGGGAAGCTTGCCTGTGCTGATATTGGGCGTCAGACTCTCCAAGTATTGATAAATTCGGGAAATAGCATGTGCTGGTAGCCGATATGGGTCAGCCAGGCCAGTCAGCAGGATCTGACAATATAGCCGATGATAATCCGTCAGATTTTGCAGTGATTTCACCACAGCGGGTTGATGCAATGTGTCCGCCGCTTCCTGATATAAGTAGAGCTGATGTAATTGCTTAATGAGCAACTTAGGGGGCTGTCGGAATTGTTGGTAAGCTTTCAGGATTTGCCAACCTAGGAGTTGGCCCCAGCGATTAAGACAATAGTGGTAAATCGGGTCTTTGTCTGGCCGTCTGCCGGCCTGATAGGCCCGTTGTGCGATGCGCATATAGTGATGGCTGGTGACCTCCAGTGTTTGGATTAATTGGTTTTGAAATTTTTGAAATTGTTCGTTTTGTTTGGCTTCTGTTTTCAGTACGGCAGGGTTTCTGTTTAACAATAAATCGGCCAGAACGGGCAAATATTTTTCTAGAATCAATAACCGTTGATGCTGGCTGATGGCGGCGCCAGCCAGCTGTTGAAGATGATTAAGTAAAGTCGTTATTTTCAGATTAGGATCGCTGGGCAGTTGCTCAAGCCATTGCACAATGAGGCCGGCAGAAGTCAACGTATCTCCCGTATGTGCTATGGCGATGGGCGGGCAGTCAATGATGAGAGGTGGCAGTCGGCTATCGGGACCGGAGCGAAATATCCAATTTCCCGGTCGCAGGCGTTTGACATAATGACGAAACATCTTTTTTGGCCGGGGCTGCTGCATTGCTTGGGTCAGCAGGTTGACCAGTTCCTGCTGGTTCGGTATTGATTTGAATACAATCTCAATATTGGCATCATTGACAGACTTATGCTGGGCGATACCTATGGTAATTTGATTTGCTGGTCTTGATGTTGGCCGGCTTTGTTGCGCCCGGTTTAAATCAATAATAACGATATCCGCCGTCGGTTCATCTAATAGCTGAATGGCTGTATTCAGCGTTGCTGCTGCGGCAAGGAGACGTTGATGAAGGACTTTCGCATCCGGTTGCCGCAAGTTGCAAAACTGAATCCGTACCATAGTCAAGCTGACACTTGAGGTTCACTGGCCGCGCTTTCAATTTCAATTTGCCGAACCCGCACGGTTTTAATCAGGTTATCTGCGGTTTGGATAATTTCCAGCACATAATTTTCCAATCGCAGACTGACACCTGGATCAGGAATGCTTTCTAACATTTCCAGTGCCAAGCCATTGATCGTTCTTGGCCCATCTATCGGTAGCTGCCAACCAGTATGCCGATTGATTTCACGGATAGTTGTCGTGCCATTGATAAGATAACTGCCATCAGGTTGAGGATGAATGTCCTTATCGTCATCAATAGTGTTGGCAGTGAACTCGCCGACAATTTCACGAAAAATGTCTTCTAGGGTAATCAGTCCCAGCAAGTCACCATACTCGTCAACGACTAGGCCTGTCCGGCGCCGATTACGCTGAAACTGGATCAACTGAGTATTCAGCGAGGTGTCTTCAGGCACAAAATAAACGGGTTTGACAATATTGCGAAACGCCTGTGGGTTCAGACCATCCTGAGTCAATAAATTCAATGCTTTTCGGACATGCAAAATGCCGACAATGTTATCCATACTGTCTTCATAGACCGGTAGTCGGGTGAAGCCACAATGCGATAACTGCTTGATAATTTCGTCAAATGGCATGTTGATGTCGATCCCCTCAATTTCGTTGCGGGGGACCATGACATCGTTGACCGTCACTTGTTCCAGTTCAAGAATACTCATCAGCATGTCTTTGTGGCTGTGCGGAATCATGCTACCTGCTTCCATCAACGCGACTTTAAGCTCCTCGACATTGATAGCGGTGGATTTGGCGTCTTCCGGGCTAATGCCAAATAACGAGAGCATCCAGCGGGTGATAATACTGATAATCCATACCAGTGGATAAAGTAACCAGAGTAATGGTTTGAGCAGAAAGCTCGCTGGGTAAGCTACCCGTTCCGGATGTAATGCTGCCAGCGTTTTTGGCATGACTTCAGCAAACAGCAACACAATGAGAGTCAGGACCAGAGTTGCCATCAAAATGCCATTTTCGCCAAGCAGTTTTAAACCAATAATCGTGGCGATAGAGGAGGCAGAAATATTGACGAAATTATTTCCTAACAGGATCAAACCAATCAGACGATCTGGTCTTGCCAATAATGATTCGGCGATGACAGCACCGCGATGGCCTTGCTGAGCCAGATGTTGCATACGATAGCGATTTAACGACATTAATGCTGTTTCGGAACTTGAAAAAAAAGCAGACATGACTAGGAGTCCACTTAAAATCACAAACAGCAGCCATAAAGGAGTTGCATCAAGCATAATTAGCCGACTTTAAGAATAAATTCGAGAACAATTTTACTGCCAACGTAAGCAAGTAAAAGTAATAAAAAACCAGCCAGTGTCCAACGCACAGCGGTTTGCGCACGCCAACCGTGCCGGTAATGCCCCCATAGCAATACGGCAAAAATCACCCAGGCCAAAATTGAAAACACGGTTTTATGGGCTAGGTTCTGTGCCCAGAAGTTGTCAACAAAAATAAAACCGGTTAATAGCCCGGCGGATAAGAAAACGAAGCCAGCTATAAGCAGTTGGAATAGGGTTTTTTCCATATATTGCAGAGGTGGAAGACGGCGTAACCAGCCCCCCGTGTGATGCTGATGTAATTGTTTTTCTTGCAAAGCCAAGATGACTGATTGCAGCGCGGCCAGTGTTAACAAACTGTACGCCGTCAATGACAGCAAAATATGCCACTCCAGTGCTGGATCGGTAAGACGCTTGGTACTGCTTGCCGGCACTTCAAAAACCATCATCAGGATAAAGGCAACTAACGGATAAACAACAATACCTGGGTGTGCTATTTGCCATTTAAAACCACCTATCATCGCCATAAATGCCATGAGCCAGGCAATGATCGACAGCATCGTCATCAAACTTAACTCCCAGCCACCGGCAGCATCCATGACAAAAAACAAATGGAACGCATGAAAAATCAGTGCCAGAGTGGTCATCAAGCCAATCGGTAAGATAGCGGCTGGTTGATTCAAGTCACGTTTGACAAACTGACGGATCAGAACCACGCTGCAACAAAGATAAAGTAAAAAGGCTAGTGCATTGGCAATGGCCATCAGTGAATCCTTCAGCTTTGGCGGTAATTAATAACAATTATCATAAACGAACTTTCAAGGAAGGGGATACCACATCAGGTATAATCGGCGACAATATCAACCCAAATGACATCACACAGGAAAGATTATGTTTGACAGCTTGAGTGACCGGCTTGGTGCTTCACTGAAGAAAATTCGCGGGCAAGGGCGCATTACCGAAGACAACATTAAAGAAACGCTTCGGGAAGTACGTATGGCGCTTCTTGAAGCCGATGTCGCGCTGCCAGTGGTTCGTGAGTTTATCAACAGTGTTAAAGAGCGGGCCATGGGGCAGGATGTGCTACGCAGTCTGACGCCGGGGCAAGTTTTCGTCAAAATTGTGAATGATGAACTCACCCGCCTAATGGGTGAGGCTAACGATGCGCTTGATTTAAATCATCAACCGCCCGTCGTTGTCCTTATGGCCGGCTTGCAAGGTGCTGGTAAAACAACCAGTGTTGCTAAGTTGGCTCGGTTTCTGAAAGAAAGACATAAAAAGTCAGTCATGGTGGTGAGTGCGGACGTTTATCGGCCTGCAGCGATTCAGCAATTGAAAACGCTGGCGGCAGAAGTAGATGCTAAGTTTTTCGCCAGTGAGTCGAGCCAGCAGCCAGTAGAGATTGCACGCAATGCCTTGGCACAGGCTAAAAAAGAATATGTCGATGTGCTTATTGTGGATACCGCAGGTCGCCTACATATTGATGCCGACATGATGAGCGAAATCCAGGCTATTCATGCGGCTATCTCGCCGTCAGAAACCTTATTTACAGTTGATAGCATGACCGGCCAGGATGCGGCAAATACCGCACAAGCTTTTAACGAAGCCTTACCATTAACCGGGGTCATTCTAACCAAAACGGATGGTGATGCTCGGGGGGGCGCCGCACTGTCAATCCGGCATATTACCGGCAAACCCATTAAGTTTCTCGGTGTCGGTGAGAAAACCACAGCTTTGGAGCCATTTCATCCAGACCGTCTGGTTTCAAGAATTCTCGGTATGGGCGATGTGTTATCACTTGTCGAAGAAGCGCAACGAAATATCGACACCGAGTCTGCCGAAAAACTGGCCGGCAAGTTGAAAAGTGGTAAGAACTTTGACCTTGAAGATTTTCGAGAACAACTGAGACAGATGGGCAAAATGGGAGGCATAGGCGCGTTGATGGATAAGTTGCCCGGAATGGGGCAAATACCGGACGCGGTAAAGCAACAAGCCAATGATGGCCAGTTACGTAAAATGGAGGCAATGATTGACTCTATGACCGTGAAAGAACGTCGACGCCCGGATATCATCAAGGGATCTCGAAAAAAACGTATTGCAGCGGGCTCTGGTACGCAAATACAAGATGTGAATCGGTTGCTTAAACAATTTACACAAATGCAAAAAATGATGAAAAAAATGGGGCAAAAAGGCGGCATGGCCAAATTAATGCGTAGCATGGGCGGTAAATTACCCATGGGTGGCGGTGGCTTGCCATTTTGAAATTAAAGCAATAAGTAGCTATGCAAATTTGATATAAGTGCGTAAAATAACAATATTTTCCATCCGATTTTTGAACGGGCAGGTTTATGGTAACAATTCGAATGACGCGCAGTGGCGCGAAAAAGCGTCCTTTTTACGGCATCGTAGTCACAGATTCACGTAGTAAGCGTGATGGTCGCTACATTGAGCGTATCGGCTTCTTCAATCCGATTGCTAAAGGCCAGGAAGAAACGCTGCGTTTGGATCTCGAACGCGTTGAGCATTGGGTCAGCCAAGGCGCACAAACTTCTGAGCGTGTTGCGCAACTGATCAAGCAAGCTAAAAAGCAAGCAGCTTAATTTAAACGACCGGAGATACTCGCGATGGCACAAGCCGGCGATTTGATTCCGGTCGGTAAGATTTCTGGCGTTTTTGGCGTCAGAGGTGGCGTGAAAGTGTTTTCCTACACAGAGCCACGCGACAATATTTTGAATTATTCGCCATTGCTCATGAAGCGTCAGGGGCAATGGTTGGAAGTAGCGATTTCGGGCGGGCAATTACAAGGTAAAGCCGTTGTGCTAAGTATTCGCAACGTCACTGACCGGGATCAGGCGCTGGCGTTAGTTGGTGCTGAGCTGGCTATTCGGCGGGAGCAACTGGCAAAGGCCGACAAAGATGAGTTTTACTGGGCTGATTTGATCGGTATGACCGTCGTCGATGCGCAACAAAGTGTGCTGGGGAAAGTAGATCATTTACTGGAAACCGGTGCACATGATGTTCTGGTTATCCAGTCTGATTCGGCAGATGAATCGTTGTTGATTCCTTTTGTTCTGGATGAGGTTGTGCTTTCAGTAGACATGGACAAAAAGCTGATCCAAGTCGACTGGCAGACAGACTATTTGTGAGGTAGTG
Source organism: Methylophaga frappieri (assembly GCF_000260965.1). Lineage (NCBI taxonomy): Bacteria > Pseudomonadati > Pseudomonadota > Gammaproteobacteria > Thiotrichales > Piscirickettsiaceae > Methylophaga > Methylophaga frappieri. The sequence continues at coordinate 840,147 of NC_017856.1, read as the reverse complement.
AAATGCACCTTGGGGTGATTTCATTGTTTCCAGAAATGTTTTTGGCGGTCACCAATTATGGAGTGACTGGCCGTGCAGTAAACAAAGGGCAGTTAAAAGTTGATGTCTGGAATCCGAGAGATTTCACGGAAGACAGGCATAAAACAGTCGATGATCGCCCTTATGGTGGCGGACCAGGTATGGTCATGAAAGTATCGCCATTGTTAGCAGCGATTCAGGCGGCTAAATTGACATTGGGACAGCAAACGAAGGTTGTTTATCTGTCGCCACAAGGCCAGCCGCTGACTCAGGGCAAGCTTAAATTGTGGTCCCAACAGTCAGCAGTTATTTTGCTGGCTGGCCGTTATGAAGGGGTTGATGAGCGGCTGATTGAACAAGAGGTGGATGAGGAATGGTCGATTGGTGACTATGTCCTCAGCGGTGGTGAGTTGCCGGCCATGGTTGTCATTGATGGCCTGGCAAGATTGCTACCGGGTGTATTGGGGGATGCTGAATCCGCAGAGCAGGATTCATTTATGCAAGGTCTGCTGGATCATCCACATTACACCCGCCCTGAGAGATTACAGGATGATAGCGTACCGGCAGTTTTGCTTGGGGGTGACCATGAGGCGATTCGCCGGTGGCGCCTGAAACAGGCTCTGGGACGCACATGGTTACGGCGACCTGATTTGTTGACAGCCAAATCGCTGGATACGGAACAAGCCGCCTTGTTAGCAGAATTTATTGCCGAGAGCGGGCAAGATTAGGATGAGTGGGAGAAAACGATGAGCAACATTATTGAACAATTGAATGCTGAGCAATTACGCTCTGATATTCCAAACTTTGCCCCAGGCGATACGGTTGTGGTCAAAGTTAAAATCAAAGAAGGTGAGCGTGAGCGTGAACAGGCATTTGAAGGTCTGGTGATTGCTAAACGTAACCGTGGATTGCATTCGGCATTTACCGTTCGCAAGATTTCAAGTGGTGTTGGCGTTGAACGTGTTTTCCAGACACATAGTCCAACCATTGCCAGCGTAGAAGTGAAACGCCGCGGTGATGTCAGACGCGCTAAACTTTACTATTTGAGAGACCTGTCAGGTAAAGCGGCGCGTATCAAAGAAAAACTGTAAATCGCACCGCCAAGATATGAAAAGGACTGCGTTAGCGGTCCTTTTTTTTGTGCGTCACCTGCTAAACTCACCGCATGCAGCAAGATGATCAATCGACAACAAAAGATCAGAACGGTTATTTGGCCGCGTTTTTGGACAGTCTGTGGTTAGAAGCCGGCCTGAGTGATAATACGGTCTGGGCCTATCGCCGTGATCTTCTGGCCTTTTCCAGTTGGTTGCAAAAACAGGAAATTGGTCTGGCAAGTGCCGAGAAAAACCATATTGAAGCGTATCTGGTCAGCCGGCTTCGCGAGGGCAGAAAAAAGACCAGTGACGCGCGACTGATTTCAAGTTTGAGACGTTACTATCGGTATTTATGTCGCGAAGGCTGGCGGCAATCCGATCCGACCGCATTACTCGACTCACCGAAATTAAACCGACATTTACCGGATAGTCTTTCTGAACAGGAGGTGGATGATCTGCTGGCTCAGCCCGAGGTCTATACGATGCTGGGGCTCAGAGATAAAACGATGCTCGAGGTACTATATGCGACGGGGCTTAGGGTATCTGAACTGGTTACCCTGACCCTGGAACAACTAAATATGCGACAGGGGCTAATCCGCTGTATTGGCAAAGGCAATAAAGAGCGATTGGTACCCCTGGGTGAAACAGCACTGGATTATTGTCAGCAATATCTGCTGGAAAGCAGACCACAATTAATTTATGGCTATGCCAGTGAGGATTTGTTTCCAACGCGACGCGGGCATGCCATGACCAGACAGGCATTTTGGTATTTGATCAAGCGTTATGCGCATCAGGCAGGCATCACCAAACCTTTGTCACCACATACATTGCGCCACGCTTTCGCTACCCATTTGTTGAATCATGGTGCTGACTTACGGGTGGTGCAATTATTGTTAGGTCATAGTGATTTATCAACCACCCAGATCTACACACATATTGCCAATGCCCGGTTACAAAGTTTACATCAGCGCTTTCATCCGCGAGGCTGATATATCGCTATCGTGCTAAACTCTGCCGCTTGATAATGAGGGGATCGAAATGCCATCTTTTGATATTGTTTCTGAAGTCGATAAACACGAATTAACCAATGCGGTCGATCAAACCAATCGTGAGTTAGCGAATCGGTTTGATTTTCGTGGAACTGACGCTCGCGCTGAACAGTCAGAAAAAGTGGTTACCCTGTTTGCGGATAGTGATTTTCAACTGGAACAACTGCTGGATATCATGCGGCTCAAATTTGCTAAACGCGGCATTGATGTTAAGTGTCTGGACGTCAAGGATAGTCAGGGCTTGGGTAAACAACGGAAACAGGATGTGCTGGTTCGTGAAGGTCTGGACAGTGATACCAGCAGAAAAATTGTCAAAAGCATTAAAGACAGCAAAATAAAAGTGCAGGCAGCGATTCAAGGCGATAGCGTTCGAGTTACCGGTAAAAAAAGAGATGACCTGCAACAGGTTATGGCCATGCTTAAAGCCAACGATGACTTGGATATGCCATTGCAATTCAACAATTTTCGGGATTAATTCGCACAATGAAATATTTTCTCTGGCCATTGCTGGCCTTATTATTCATTCCCACTGTCTATGCCGCTGATGCAGAGGTAACAGCGCTAAAAGATAAATTGCGTCAGGATGTACCAGAAATGCAAATCCAATCACTCAAGCCAGTCGGCGACAGTGGTTTGTACGAGGCGGTCATTGATGATCGTATTTTTTATCTTACTAAAGACGGTGATTACCTTATCCAAGGTAATGTCCTTGCGCTGGCCAGTAGAGAAAATATCACGCAACAACGACAACTTGAGATTAAACAGGCTGTTTTAGCGCGCCAGCCAGAGTCAGACTTGATTGTATTCGCTCCAGAGAATCCTGATTATATGTTGACGGTATTTACCGATGTTGACTGTGGTTACTGCCGTAAATTGCATGAGCAAATCGCAGAATACAATGACCAAGGTATTGGTATTCGATATATGGCATTTCCACGTGCCGGGGCCGATTCAGAGTCGGCAACCAAGTTGGAACAAGTCTGGTGTGCTGAAGACCGCCAGCAAGCGATGACCGATGCCAAAGCTAATCGCGACATCAATGGCAAGGTTTGTGAAGACAATCCGGTGTTGGCTCAGTTTGATACGGGTCGTCGCCTTGGGGTAGAGGGAACGCCTGCCTTGTTTTTGAATAATGGTCAGATGTTACCGGGCTATGTGCCACCAGCGAAGCTGCGTGAAATTCTGGATGAATACGCTAGTTTGGCACCGTAATCGTTTCTTCGCCCGCTGCTAACCGCACGTCAACCAACGTAAATTTGCCGTTTTCAACAAGCAAATACGTTGGTGTCGTTTGCCAGTCCCCCAACACAATCCGGTAGTGCGGCTGGTTTTTAAAGGGGACGTGATGAATGGCTGGCCGATGCGTGTGACCATGAATAATGATGGGTACGTCAAAGTGTTGAAAAGTCTGGCTTACGGCATCGGTATTAACATCCATAATGGCCTTGGTTTTATATTGCTTTTGACGCTGGCTGCTGGCTTTGATTTGATCGGAAATCCGCATGCGAACGCCTTTCGGCAAGCGAAGAAATAGCCACTGCAACGGGCGGTTTCTGACAATACGCCGATAGCGTTGATAACTGATGTCATCAGTGCAAAGACTGTCGCCATGCATCAATAAAACCGGCAAGCCATCTAATTCGTGCCGCGTGGGATCTGCCAGCCATGTTGCACCAACTGATCGGGCAAATCGTTTGCCAAGCATAAAATCCCGATTGCCTTGCATGAGGAAAATTTGCGTGTGGTTGTCAGCCAACGTGTTCAGCACCTTCAGAAAAGGGCTGTAAGCAGGTTCAACTAAATCATCCCCTAACCAGGTGTTAAAAATATCTCCAAGGATATAGAGATGGGCAATCTTACCGACTTGTTGCGATAAAAAGTCACAGACGCATTTGGTTAATTCCGGTTGCGTCGGACTCAAATGCAGATCGGAGATAAACAGACTACGCATTGCAGATTGCCCACTCTCTCGCTGAAAGCGGGCAAGCGCTCTCTAAATCATGCTGGCTTTGATGATGACCACATCTTCCGCTGGTACATCCTGGTGTGGTCCACGCATCGTCGTGTCGACGGTGCGAATTTTATCCACGACATCCATGCCTTCAATGACTTCACCAAATACGGCATAGCCCCAGCCAGTTGAGGTTTTGTTTTTAAAGTCGAGAAAATCGTTATCGACAGTGTTTATAAAAAACTGCGCGGTGGCCGAATGGGGATCATTAGTCCGCGCCATGGCGATAGCGCCACGCTTGTTGGTCAAGCCATTATCCGCCTCGTTTTCAATGGCAGCTTGGGTTTGTTTTTGCTGAAAGCTTTCAGTAAAACCACCGCCTTGAATCATAAAGTTTTCAATGACGCGGTGGAAGATAGTGCCGTTGTAAAAACCGTCTTCCACATAGCTGATGAAGTTAGCCACCGTGTTGGGGGCTTTGTCTTTATTCAATTCGATGACGATGTCACCCATGCTGGTTTCCAGCTTAACCTGAGGTGCAGCAACACCTTCAGCATTCGCTGCCAGAGAGAATGAGGCAAAAAACAGGGGAGCCAGGTGGCGGTAGAGTAATTTCATATCAGCTTGCGTCCGAGTTCGTTGAAAACCGTCATCATAGTGCATCTGAGGGATTCAGGCGAACACTACAAAGCGCTTTTATCAGACAAAAGACCACGAAACAGCGCTACTTCCGACACGACTGACAGCGTATAATGCGCGTTTTTATCTAAATTTATCATTCGCTATGTCGGAAACTGCTGTTAATCATAATTTCATTCGTCCTATTATTCAGGAAGACCTTGATGCTGGTAGGGTCTCCGGAAAAGTGGTTACCCGTTTTCCTCCCGAACCCAACGGCTATCTGCATATTGGACATGCCAAGTCGATTTGTCTGAATTTCGGCCTCGCTGAGGAATTTGGCGGCGAATGCAACTTACGCTTTGATGACACCAACCCTGCGAAAGAAGAGCAGGAATTTATCGAAGCGATTAAAGAAGATGTGCAGTGGCTTGGCTTTCAATGGACTGGTCAGGAACGTTACGCATCAAGCTACTTCGAGCAGTTTTACGATTGGGCTATTCACCTTATCAAGCAAGGCAAAGCCTATGTTTGTGATCTGAGCCCCGAACAGGCCAGTGAATACCGCGGCTGGGCGACCAAGCCCGGTAAAGAGTCACCTTTTCGCGATCGCACAGTCGATGAAAACCTCGTGCTGTTTGAAAAAATGAAGCAGGGCGAGTTCGATGAAGGTTTTTGTGTGCTGCGCGCGAAAATCGACATGGCATCACCGAATATGAATATGCGTGATCCGATTCTGTATCGCATCCGTAAGAAGCACCACCATCAAACCGGTGATAAGTGGTGTATTTACCCGAGCTATGACTTTGCCCATGGCCAGGGCGATGCGATTGAGGGTGTTACCCACAGCATCTGTACATTGGAGTTTCAGGATCACCGTCCGTTGTATGAGTGGTTTATCGATAACCTGCCGGTGCCTTCAAAACCAAAGCAGTATGAATTTGGCCGTCTGAACATCAACTACACAGTGACCAGCAAGCGCAACCTGAAGCAACTGGTTGACGAGCAGATTGTTGCTGGCTGGAATGATCCCAGAATGCCAACGATTTCAGGGATGAGAAGACGGGGTTACAGCGCGGCGGCGTTACGAGCTTTTTGTGACGGTCTCGCGGTAGCGAAAACCGATGGTGTCGTCGACATTGCACAATTGGAATTTGAGATCCGTAAAGATCTGAATGACAACGCCGCGCGTGCAATGTGTGTGCTTAATCCGTTGAAAGTAACGATTACCAACGCGGCTGATACGCCGGAGTGGCTTGAGGTGGCAAATCACCCGCAACAGGAAGCGATGGGTAACCGTTCGTTGCCGTTTACAAAAGACATCTTTATTGATGCGTCGGACTTTACTGAAGACATAAGTCTTAGCCGTAAAAAGTTTAAACGGCTGGTCATCGGCGATTACGTGCGATTACGCGGCGCCTATGTCATCAAGGCCGATGAGGTCATCAAAAATGATAAGGGTGAGGTGATTGAGGTGATTGCTTCACTGGTTCCTGATACCGTTGGCCAGAACCCACCGCCAGAAATGAAACCGCGGGGTGTTATTCATTGGGTGTCAGCGACAGAAGGAAAAGAAGTCGAATTACGCTTGTATGAGAGACTGTTCCAGACGGAAGCGCCGGGTAAAGTCACTGGCAACTATCTGGATGACATCAACCCGGATTCCTTAACAGTCATTAAAGCGATTGCAGAGCCAGCGATTGTAGGCTGTGAACCGGAAACGGCGTTTCAGTTTGAGCGCGAGGGCTACTTTGTCAGTGACCGCTATGATCATAGCGCTGACTCGCCAGTATTCAACCTGACCATTGGTCTAAAAGAAGATATTTCAAAAAATAAGTAATGCTAAAAATCCACAACACACTCTCTAAAGAGAAAGAAGTCTTTAAGCCTTTGCAGGAAGGCAAGGTCAATATGTACGTCTGCGGGATGACCGTGTATGACTTGTGTCATGTTGGTCATGCCCGTGTCATGGTGGTGTTTGATGTGGTGACAAGGTATCTCCGTGCATCAGGCTATGACGTGACTTATGTACGCAACATTACCGATATCGATGACAAGATCATCAAACGCGCTACAGAAAATGGTGAAACCATCGAGGCATTAACGGAGCGTTATATCGCTGAAATGCATCGTGATGCCGATGCGCTTGGTGTTTTGAAGCCTGATTATGAGCCTAAAGCCACTGAGTCGATGGGTGAAATTCTGGAAATGGTTCAGACTCTGATTGATAAGGGGCTGGCCTATACTGCCGACAATGGCGATGTCTATTATGATGTCAGTGAGTTTCCTAGCTACGGCAAGTTGTCCGGTCGCGATGTGAATGAACTGCGTGCCGGTGAACGCGTTGCGGTGAATGAAGCCAAAACTGACCCACTGGATTTTGTATTGTGGAAAGCCGCCAAAGCCGGTGAACCTGCGTGGGAATCACCTTGGGGGCTGGGACGTCCCGGCTGGCATATTGAGTGTTCAGCGATGTCTGCCAACTGCCTGGGTGAGCATTTTGATATTCATGGTGGTGGTCAGGATTTGCAGTTCCCACATCATGAGAATGAAATTGCGCAGTCTGAAGGCGCACATGGCTGTCAGTCAGTAAACTATTGGATGCACAACGGTTTTGTCCGCATTGATGATGAAAAAATGTCCAAATCACTGGGCAATTTCTTCACCGTCCGCGAAGTGCTGGAGCTGTATCCGGCAGAAGCCGTGCGTTACTTTATTTTGTCGAGTCACTACCGCAGCCCGTTGAATTACGCAGAAGATCAACTGGAGCAAGCGAAAGCGGCGTTGACCCGTTTCTATACTTCACTGCGCGAAGTGCAACCGCAGGAAGAAGTCCGCTGGCAGGAGGATAAAGAATTCGGGCCACGTTTCAAGGAGGCGATGGATGATGATTTCAACACCGCTCTGGCTTTGTCAGTTATGGCTGATGTTCGCCAAGCGCTGAACAAAGCTTTTGAACGTGGTCAGGGCATTGAGCAGGCGGCGTATTATGCCGGTCTGTTATTGTCATTCGGTGATGTACTGGGTCTGTTCCAGCAAAATGCGGATGCCTTTCTGGTCGGCGATACCGGCTCAGATGATGAAGCGGCAGAGATAGACGCTTTGGTGGCCGAACGTAATCAGGCAAGAGCGGATAAAAACTGGGCTCGTGCCGATGAAATTCGTGATCAGTTAACAGAGATGGGCATAGTGCTGGAGGATGCGGCGGGTAAAACCAGCTGGCGACGAAGCTAAAAGCAGAGCTGCTTATAGCCATAATTTAAAAAAGCCCGGTCACCCCGGGCTTTTTTATTGCAGCGATTATTATGCGTCGTGCAGATGTTCTGCCGCATAGAGTGTATTTTCGAGCAGGGTTGCGACTGTCATTGGTCCCACCCCGCCTGGAACCGGTGTAATCCAAGAGGCATGTTGCTTGGCGACCTCAAAATCCACATCACCAGTCAATTTGCCACTAGCCAACCGGTTAATACCGACATCAATCACAATGGCGCCCGGTTTAACCCAATCGCCAGGAATAAAGCCAGGTTTACCAACGGCAACAACCAATACTTCAGCTCGCCGTACCTGTTCTTCAAGGTTGTTTGTCCAGCGATGACAGACGGTCGTAGTACAACCGGCTAATAGCAACTCTAGCGCCATTGGGCGACCCACGATATTTGAGGCGCCAACAACAACCGCCTCTTTACCTTTTAGGTCGATTTCTGTGCTTTTTAATAGGGTAATGATTCCCTTTGGCGTACAAGGCCGAAGAACAGGGGCACGTTGTGCCAGTCGACCAATATTGTAAGGGTGAAAGCCATCAACATCTTTATGGGGCGCAATCCGCTCAATTACCGCATCGGTTTCAATCTGTGCTGGAAGAGGTAGCTGTACGAGAATGCCATCAATTTCATCGTCAGCGTTCAGTTTATCAATCAGTGCCATTAACGCGGATTCTGAGGTGTCGGCCGGTAAGTCGTAAGCAACGGATTTGAAGCCGACCTGTTCACAACTTTTTCTTTTATTATTTACGTAGACTTGTGAGGCGGCATTATCACCAATAAGAACCACAGCAAGGCCTGGTGCACGTTTACCCGTAGCAAGACGCATTTGGGTAGCTGCTCGGATTTTTTGTTTGAGTTCAGTGGCAATGGCTTTGCCATCGAGGATTTGGGCGGTCATCAATCAATTCCGGCGAAGAAAAAGCGCCCATGATCGCACGTTACGAAAATCACGGCAAAAAATATCGGCATCCTGTTGACTCAAGAACAGGGTCAGCGTATTATTTCGCCTTCTTCGGGGATGTCTGTCCTTGAAATGTCGGGGCATAGCGCAGTCTGGTAGCGCATCTGGTTTGGGACCAGAGGGTCGGGAGTTCGAATCTCTCTGCCCCGACCACTTCCTGAATACGTTACCATAACGCTTTGCCAACACGATGCGCCCGTAGCTCATCCGGATAGAGCATCGGCCTTCTAAGCCGAGGGTAGCAGGTTCGAGTCCTGCCGGGCGTGCCATTTTTACTGGCTTTACAGTCAAAAACTCCTTTCGCCATATCTGCTGGTGAGAGCATTAACTTTATCTAATCAGCAGTTTCATGAGCAGGTTGGCAAACTTACCGAACGGGGGCGTGAGCACCTGGCTTAAATTCCACTTTTTCATCTCAAAAATGCCTTTTGCATGAGACATGGTTCGAAAACCTTCAATACCGTGATAGGCGCCCATGCCACTTAATCCAACACCGCCAAAAGGTAGATCATCTATTGCGACATGCAAAATTGTGCCATTCACGGTCACATTGCCTGAGGTAGTTTGCGTCAACAGCCGCTGACGGTTTTTATTTTCAGGCCCGAAATAATAAAGAGCCAAGGGACGGGATTTCGCATTGATAAAGTCAATGACTTGGTCAATGTTCTGATAAGTAATCACCGGAAGAATTGGTCCGAAAATTTCTTCTTGCATGATTTTCATGGTATTGGTTGCGTCAAGCACCAAGCTTGGCGCAATCGTTTTTTCCCGATTTTTTGCGTGCTCTGGAGAAAAACCAACGTTTTCAATACGTGCACCATGTTGTTTGGCATCTTCGATTAAAGCAGTGAGTCGATCGAAGTGAGCATGGTTGATAAGTGATGTAAACTCATGGGAGTCTGGGCCATCGGGATAGGCCGACTTTACCGCAGCATCATAATCAGCAATAAATTGCGCCAATTTGCTTTCAGGTACAAAAGCGTAATCTGGTGCGATGCAGACTTGTCCACTATTCGCTAATTTGCCATAAGCTATTTGTTTGGCAGCATGATCTATTGGATGATCAGGATCGATAACAACGGGCGATTTACCACCCAACTCAAGCGTCACCGGAACGAGATTTTCGCTCGCTGCGCGCATAACGTGACGGGCAACCTGAGTACTGCCCGTGAAGAATAAATGGTCAAATGGAAGCTGAGAGAACTGTTTACCCGTGTCGGCGTCGCCCTGGACGACAGCCACGTCTTCTGGGCTAAAGGAATCGGAGAGTATCTCTTCCAAAAGCTGACTGGTATGAGGCGTCAGTTCAGAGGGCTTGAGCATTGCCCGGTTCCCTGCTGCCAAAGCCGTTGCCAATGGCATTAAAGCCAATGCGACCGGAAAATTCCACGGACTGATTATGCCGATTACGCCTAAAGGCTGATAGGTAACATATGCTTTGGCAGGTTGAAAATTCAAGGGAACATGTCGGCGTTCCGAACGCATAAAGCGACGTAAATTTTTGTGCAGATAGTCAATGCCATTAAGCAAGGTCATGATTTCCGTAATGACTGTTTCATGTCGAGATCGGCTGCCAAAATCAGCAATTAAGGCATCCTCTATGGCTTGTCTATTGCTCACAATCGCAAGGCGGAGTTTTTTTAAATCAGAACGACGCTTTTGTACGGTTGGGGTGCCTTTCGTCAAAAATGACTGACGCTGATGTGTCAACGTATCAAGCATCAATGCACGGTTCATTTTGCCCATAATGTAACCTTTTCATTGAGATCACGATGAGGTCCATTAAAACATGTTTTCAATCAAGTTATTTTTCGCGGCAATAGCGCCATGAGCCGTAGAACTCAAGAATACCAAGTGAAGACGCAAGTAAAGTGAATCGATTCCCAATGAGCAGGCCGTTGTTTTTTTACAAAGCGAAACAGATTGAAATTTATACCAATGATTTAGTGCATGACTACAAAAAGACGCTCTGCTAACAGAGAAGCACTGGTATAAGCGGCCTCAATTCGACCGATAAGACACCAGTCGCCACATGCGGCAATATGCTTTTTATCATCAATAAAATAAGCAGAGCCATCCTGCCGTGGGCTATTAGCATAAACCCAGCGTTTAACATCTGTTTCCTGAATGATTGATGAACTGAGATTGGTTATCTCTATGAGCGTTCTAAGCAGAGATGCTTTCACCTCTGGTAGCGGTTTGGTGAGGTTTTCCAGGGCCCAATGATTGGCGGCATGCGCGACGATGCCAAACCCCTGTCTGCCGGGCTTGGTGTGATTAACCGAAATCCAACTTAGTTTTCTATTTTTGACCAATGCGGCATCACACTCAAACTCAGGATCCTGAGTCAGCGAAACCATCAGAGCATAACAAGGCAACATGTTAATTTGTAACATGTCTTGATAAAAACTGACCTCAGTTGGAATGAGCTCGCGTGTCTGCTCAGCAGGCAAAGCGATAATTAACCAATCAAAAGGGGGGGATATCTTGCCGGTCTTATCGACTAAGTACCATTTCTGATCGTCTTGAAACACGCTCACTATTTGACAGTTGTATTCTATCGGTAAATCTGTCGCCAACGCTTCACCAATGGCAGCCATTGCGGGAACGCCAACGTAATGTGGAAACGCAGCGTCCCATTTGCGTGCATTTACCATTTTCCCTGCATCAAACTCTGCAAAACGTGCCTGCCAATCCGCAATCAGACCTGCTCTAAGCAACGGTGTAATAAATTGCTGGAAAGACGCTGATTTGGCGGTGAAAAACTGGGCACCATGATCGAAAGTAGTCCCTGAAACAGCCCGACTTGCTATCCGGCCGCCCGGTTTGGTTGATTTTTCAAATATCTTGATATTAAACCGGTTATCTAATGCTCTGGCCACGGTTAAACCACTTAACCCGGCGCCAATGATGGCTAACGATTCAGACATGTTTTTATCCCGATGTTGGCCTTGGGACAGACTCAATATCGATTGGTTTCCGCAAAGTGACGACAAATTTTCAGTTTTTTTACAATTCGCATTGCAATTGTTTATGATAACAATTATCATTTACAAATATTTACACTTCGTAAGATTTCTGTAAATTTCCTATTGAAAACGGTTCAAATCGATGTCTCTGTCTGCCAGATTGATAGATCGATATGTCGACAACACAACTACAAATAACGAGACATTTTCCTAATGGCCAATCAAAAGCGATTTTTAACACATTACAAACCTCACATTCTCTCTGCCACAATTGCTTCTGCTCTTATGCCAGTAGCCGTTTCAGCTGCTGACACGGAAGAAAAAGAAAACTACGATCTGCCCGCGATTCAAGTTCAAGCCGAGCATATGGCATTGAATACTGAGGGAACGAATTCTTATGCGACCGGTGCAGTCACCTTGGGTAAAGGCGCAGAGAATTTACGTGCAATCCCGCAATCGGTCAGTGTTATCACCAGCCAGTTAATCAAGGACAAAAACCTGTTAACCCTGAACGATGCGTTACAGAACACCACCGGTGTCACCGTCAAGACATTTGGCACTGGCACCGCTAACTACATCATGCGTGGTTTTGAACTCAACACGATCAACATTGACGGGATCGAAACTTCAGCCAGTGGTTCCGGCACACACGGACACGGTGCGCCTGATTTGGCAGCTTATGAACGTGTTGAAGTTTTACGTGGTCCGGCTGGTTTGCTACAAGGTTCCGGTGAACCGGGTGGCTTTATCAACCTGGTTCGTAAGCGGGCGCTGGCTGAGAACAGAGTTGCATTTCGTGGATCTGCCAACTCTTGGCCCGGTTACCGCACGAATCTGGACGTGACCGGCGCTTTGAATGATGCCGGTACATTACGTGGTCGTGCCGTTGCCGCCTATGAAGATAGCGATTCGCATATCGATGATGTGGATATGGAGAAGAAAGTATTCTACGGCACGCTGGAACTGGATCTGAGCAGTGACACTACGGTTTCCGTCGGTGCCAGCCTGGAAGACACTGATGACACGCCGTATGTCGGTGTACCGCTTTATGCTGATGGCTCGTTTGCGCCAATTTCTCGTGATTTATATACCGGTACGGGTTTCAACTACAAAGAAAGTCGCTTGCGTCGTCAATTTGTCGAGCTTGAACATCACTTTGACTCCGGTGCCGAAGCGGTCGTAACCCTGAATCACAGCGACCGTGATATGAGATACCTGCTCAACTACACTACTTCGCCAATTGATCCGGTGACTGGTGATGTTGATCGTTGGTCGCTGTCGGCGGATCAGGAACTTGAGGAAAGCAGCTTTGATGCGCATATCAACCTGCCAGTGACCTTTCTGGGAATGGAGCATAAGGTTCTGCTGGGCGCCAATGGCAGCCATTCCGAAAATAACAATAAAGGCTACATGGTCGACACTGCCTATCCCTCTATTAATGTGTTTGATCCGGACTCTGCCAGCAATCCCAGACCGAATCTGGTTCCTGCCTTTTCATTTGGCAAAACTGATACCCGTGAACGCGGCCTGTATTTCAAAACCACATCCAACCTCACAGAGGCGACCAAACTGATCCTGGGCGGCCGCTTTACCGACTGGAAAACCGATGCCATGGGCTCTGTTTCCGAGTTTGATAACGAGTTCACTCCATATGGCGGGCTGGTTTATGATCTGAATGACACCACCACAGTCTATGTCAGTGCGGCCGAGTCATTTGTGCCGCAAACCAATCTGGATGCCAACGAAAAACTACTCGACCCTAGAACCGGCACCCAGTATGAAGTGGGGATGAAAGGAGTGCTCAATAACGGCGCAGCCAATTACCAGTTGGCGGTATTCCAACTGACGGATGAGAACCGTGCCATCAGTGATCCCAACAATCCTCTTTTCTCAATTGCCGGTGGCAAGGTTCGCGCCCGGGGTTTTGAAACCGAGATTTCCGGTACCCTGTTTGACAAGCTGGATGTATTGGCTGGCTATGCCTACATCGATACCGAGCAACTCAAAGCGGCTGATCCTGATGCGGAAGGCAACGTTTTTAATCCCGACGCACCGGAGCACAGCCTGAAACTGTGGGGTAAATATAACTTTAACCAGCAGTGGGCTGCCGGGCTGGGCGTCGAGTACAACAGTGGCACCTTCTATGAATCAGGCAATGTGAAATGGGAGCAGGGCGGTTACACCACCTTGTCTGCCATGGTGGCTTATCAGATAAGTCCTGACAGCCGTTTTATTCTGAATGGCACCAACCTGACCGATAAACGCTATTACAGCCGGGTTTCCGGTCCTCCCCAGCAAAGTTATTTCGGTGATCCACTGAAAGTCACCCTGACTTTTGAAACGGAATTTTAAATTTACGGATTAATGAAGCGCTCTCATTATAATTTTTGAGAGCGCTTTTCATCATTTTTTACATGCTTTTATGGCAGCCGATAACAATAATGCTGCACAGCGAACGTGATTTCCTTGCTGCTAATGGCTCACTGACTTGATTAGATCAGGTACAGAATAGAGCGCCATATCTAAAACGGCAAAATCCTTGTCATCAATGTTCCGACAGGTGGCTCCCGCAATGTCTAGGCATGCAGGGTGGCCATCTACTCTGTCGAATGAATGCATTGCCATCTGCATTATCTACCAAGGTTAGCTGGCTGCAGCTTAATAGCTATTGCCGCAAGTTTATCTATGTAAGATGTAAACATCTGTTGGCTTATGCAAATCAATTTTCTAGTTAAAAATGCACGTGAAAGATTAGTGATCTATAATGATATGATATATCATAAATACAAGTGACTTTCCTTAGTTGGATTCTCAATATCAAATCGAGCGCTGAACTGAGAACCAGAAATCAATTTGTAAATAAAAATCAAGATGTGTTCTCAGTGGCCAAACGAATGTTGGATCAGAAAGATGGATGAAAAAACCTTATTAAATGCATCAGACGATGAGTACATGAATGCAGAACAACTGGCATTTTTTGATCTTCGCTTGCAACAGCTTCGGCAGGAAACGCTACAGGAAATAGAAGCACTTCGCGCTGAAATTTCACAAGCCAGGGTGAGTGATGTTAGTGATCGGGCGACATTAGAGGAAGAAGCAATTATTGCCATTCGAATCGCAGACAGAAAACGCCAGCTTATTCCTAAAATTGATGCTGCACGTCACCGAATTCGTATGGGTGATTATGGGTATTGCACGCAGACTGGAGAGCCAATAGGCATTCAACGTCTATTGCTTCGACCAACGGCCGAGTTTTCGACTGATGCAAAAACGATAAATGAAAAAAAGGAAAGCCACTATGACCATTGAACAGGACAAACGCCTGCCGGTTACCGTTTTGTCAGGTTTCCTTGGGGCTGGCAAAACCACCGTTCTGAATCATATTCTCAACAACCGTGAGGGCCGAAAGGTAGCCGTCATTGTTAATGATATGAGCGAAATCAACATTGATGCTCAGCAAGTCAATAACGAGGTTGATTTCAACCGGTCTGAAGAAAAGTTGGTAGAAATGAGCAATGGCTGCATTTGCTGCACCTTGCGTGAGGACTTATTGCTAGAGGTTCGTCGTCTGGCTGATGAAGGCCGCTTTGATTATCTGGTGATTGAATCTACCGGTATTTCTGAGCCGTTACCGGTAGCCGAAACCTTTACCTTCGCTGATGAGGATGGACAGAGCCTGTCAGAAGTGGCGCGTCTGGATACGATGGTCACGGTGGTGGATGCCGCCAACTTTCTGAATGATTTCCAGCAGGCAGACATGCTACAGGATGCCGGTGAATCACTGGGCGAAGACGATGAGCGAAGTGTCGCTGATCTGCTGGTGGATCAGATTGAATTCTGTGATGTGATTTTGATTAGCAAAACCGACCTCTGTAGCCCAGAACAACTCAATGCTGTCATCGGTGTTATCAAAGGCTTAAATCCCGTCGCCGAGATTGTTCCCATCGAGCAAGGACAGGTCGCCCTCGATAAAGTGCTGGCAACCGGCAAGTTCGATTTTGAAAAAGCAGAACAATCAGCAGGTTGGTTGCAGGAAGGACGCGGTGAACACAAACCGGAGACGGAAGAGTATGGCATAAGCAGCTTTACTTATACGGCGCGTAAACCGTTCAACCCACAGAAGTTTTATGACTTTCTGCACCAAGAGTGGCCGTGTGGAAAACTGATTCGTTCCAAGGGGTATTTCTGGCTGGCCAGCCGACCGCAATTTGCAGGTCAGTGGAGTCAGGCGGGCGGTATTGCGCGGCATGGCTTTGCGGGCATGTTCTGGCGTGCGGTACCGGAAAGTCGCTGGCCACAGGATGAAGAGTCACTGAAAATCATCAAAGAGCACTGGGTGGAACCGTTCGGCGATATGCGTCAGGAACTGGTATTTATTGGCCAGAATATGGATGAAGGTCAGGTCAGAAACATGCTGGATGAGTGCCTTATCAGCGATGAAGAGTTACTCGCAGGTAAATCATTGTGGGAAACCATGACGGATCCATTTCCTCAATGGCAACCTGCTTAGCCAGCATATTTAACAAACACCTACCAAGATTGTTCGCTATTTCCCCATCATATTACGTTTTTGATTGAGAGCGGCATGTTGCCCGTTATCAATGCTTTTCAAACGCGTGAATGACAGTGCAGTTGTAGATGATCGTCGGTGTTTTTTGTTGTTATGCCCAATTTCACAAGTTAAATGATTATTCAGGCAGTTAATTCATCATCCCTGATTTCTTCCGTCTACCAGGACTTTTTGCACACACTCCAGCAAACAGGCTTTGTCGGTGAAATAGAGAGCGACTACGCCACGCGTACCGTGTTTGCGACGGATAACTCTATTTATCAACGTCTGCCGCAGGCCATTGTCTTTCCGGCCACCGTAGAAGACGTAAGTCTGTTGGCTAGCTTGATGGCGCAGCCAGCGTTTACTGAAATCGTGATTACCGCAAGAGGCGGCGGTACGGGTACCAATGGACAGTCACTGACAGATGGCATTGTGGTGGACCTGTCTCGCCACTTAAACCGGGTACTGGAGATCAATGTGGATGAGCGTTGGGCCAGGGTGCAGGCCGGTGTGGTCAAAGATCAGTTAAATGCCTTACTGAAGCCTCATGGCTTGTTTTTCTCACCTGAGTTATCGACATCAAACAGAGCAACAATTGGCGGCATGATCAACACCGATGCCAGCGGCCAGGGTAGCTGTGTGTATGGCAAAACACGTGATCATGTGATTGAACTGGATACGGTTGTTGTCGGTGGTGAGCAGCTGCATACGCAGGCCATTACTGCGACAGAACTCGCGCAACATACCGCGAGCCTTAGTGAACGTGAGGCATCAATTTATCAATCCCTGGATAAGCTCAGCAGCGAAAATGCGGCATTGATAGCGTCAACCTTTCCTAAGTTGAATCGCTGCTTGACCGGCTATGACTTGGCGCACTTGAATGAGAAGGGTGAGTTCAATCTAAACAGTGTTATCTGTGGCTCTGAGGGCACCTTGGGCTTTGTGGTTGAAGCCAAGCTGAATTTACTCCCCATTCCCAACTACTCCGTGCTCATCAACCTTCGTTACCCGAGCTTCATGGACGCATTACGTGACGCCAAAACGTTGATGGAGCACCAACCACTCTCGATTGAAACGGTTGATTCGCGGGTGCTGCAATTGGCACAAAAAGACAGTGTTTGGCAGAGCGTTTGTGAATATTTCCCTGATGACAGTGGTAATGTTCTGGGTATTAACCTGATCGAGTTCAGCGGCGACAGCAAGTCGTCGGTTGATACCGAGGTGAGTGCTTTTTTGGCGTATCTGGAGCAGGATCAGTCCATAGCACGATCGGGTTATACCCTGGCTGCAGGTGAAGATGCGGTGAAGCGGGTCTATGGGATGCGTAAACGCGCCGTGGGTTTGCTCGGTAACTCGCAGGGTGAAGCCCGGCCGCAGCCGTTTATTGAAGATATGGCGGTACCGCCGGAAAACCTGGCCGATTTTATTGCTGAGCTTCGTGATTTACTGGATGGCCACGAACTGCAATACGGGATGTTCGGACACGTTGATGCCGGTGTTTTGCATGTCAGGCCGGCCTTGGATATGAAAGACCCGGAGCAGGCGGCGCTGATACGACCGATCACCGATCACGCGGTCAAACTGATTGAAAAGTATGGCGGCCTGTTATGGGGTGAGCATGGTAAAGGGTTGCGCTCTGAGTATGTGCCGCAATTCTTTGGCGACTTGTACCCGGCTATTCAGCAAGTCAAAAGCCTGTTTGATCCCAATAACCAGTTGAATCCCGGCAAGATTGCCTCGCCCTTGGGGTCTGCCAAAGACGCCTTACTTAAGATTGATGGTGTTGCTCTACGCGGTGAGTATGATCGACAAATCGCACCGTCAAACTGGCAAAGCTTTGGTGCCAGCATGCACTGTAATGGCAATGGCGCCTGCTATAACTACGACGTCAACGATGCCATGTGTCCATCATGGAAAGCGACACGGCAACGTATCCATTCTCCCAAAGGCCGTGCTTCGGCAATGCGCGAGTGGTTACGACTGCAGCAACTGAGTGGTGTGGATGCCGCTGAAAAAGAGCGTGCATCAGCTGATTACTCATCGTGGCAGCAACTCAAACAGGCTGTGACGAAAAAAAGGCGAAAGGCGGAAGACAGCTTTAACCATGAAGTTTACGATGCAATGGCGGGGTGTCTGGCCTGTAAATCCTGTGTCGGTCAATGCCCTGTTAAAGTGAACATTCCTGAGCTGCGATCACGGTTTTTGTTCCTCTATCATCAACGCTACTTCCGGCCATTGAGGGAGTATCTGGTGGCCTCGCTGGAGTTCTTTATCCCTTATCTATCGCGTGTTTCACCGCTTTACAACGGTGTGATGGGGCAGGCGTGGGTGAAGCGACTGTTGGCGAAAACCATTGGTATGGTGGACAGCCCGCTATTTGATTCAGAACATCCGGCTTTTCAAGCGAACTTACAGCAATGGGGCGTTAAAACGGCTACCGCTGAAGAATTATCTCAGCTGAGTGCCGCTGAGAAAGAACGCTGTGTGGTCTTGGTTCAGGATACCTTTACCCGCTATTTTGATACGCGTGTTTTAGCGGCATTGGTCGAGTTGATGTCTGAATTAGGTTACTCGGTGTGGTTGGCCAAACATCTTCCCAACGGCAAACCTTTACATGTTCAGGGCTTTAGAACAGCTTTTGCTAAAACGGCACAGCGTAATATCGACGCGTTGAATGCCTTGGCGGCGTTGAATGTGACCTTAGTCGGGCTGGATCCGGCGATGACCTTAATTTACCGACAAGAATATGCAGCCCTTACGAATGCTGGATCAGTGCCAGAGGTGTTACTGCCACAGGAATGGTTGATGAAACATTTACCTGAAAGCAGTGCGTCGACTGCGTCAGCCACCTATAAGCTATTCATGCACTGTACTGAAAAAACCAATGCGGCCAGCAGCACTGCACAGTGGCAAGCTGTATTCAAACGTCGCGGTCTGCCTATGTCTGTGGTGTCTACAGGCTGCTGTGGCATGTCAGGTACCTATGGTCATGAACTGCGAAATCTTGACACCTCGACTACGATTTTCCAGCAATCCTGGGCGCCACAATTAGCACAGACGCAGCCGAATGAAGAAGTGTTAGCGACCGGCTATTCGTGTCGTTCGCAAGTAAAAAGAATGCAGGATGTGAGGTTAAAACACCCGGTAGAGGTGTTGCTCGACTCCGTTAAACAAGAGCGAGCAACACACTAAGATTAGAGTATGGTTGGGTTGGGCGCATCGCCGTAGACGTCTTCCGGCTCAAACACTTTTGTCTGTTCGGTGAAGACCAGATCTGCTTGTTGCTCACGGTCTTGTCCGACCGGGACACGACGATAAAAGCAGGAGCGATAGCCAACATGGCAGCTTGCGCCTGAGCCCAGTACCTTCACTGCCAGCCAGATCGCATCCTGATCGTCATCAATACGCATTTCGATGACCTGCTGGACAAGGCCACTGGTCTTACCTTTGTGCCACAAGGTTTTCCGTGAACGACTCCAATAATGTGCCTCGCCGGTTTCAATGGTTTTGCTGAGCGCTTCCTGGTTCATATAGCCCAGCATCAATACCTCGCCTGAGGCATGGTCGGTGGTAATACAGCTAATCAAGCCCTGCTCATCAAATTTTGGCGCGAGTTCGTTGCCTTCCTCGACCTGCTCGATGGTTTTCCTGTCGTGAAACAGGGACGGTGATGTTTCGGTCATGGTAAAGTCCTAAAGTCGTTACTGGTGATAATCAAACTGGATAGGCTGAGCGTCCGGCCGGGTCGACAATGCCTCGTCCCGAACAACGATATTGCCGCGTACGATGGTATGAATCGGCCAACCGGTGATGGCTTTGCCATCGTAAGGTGACCAGCCTGACTGGCTGGCAATCCAGCTGTTTTCAATGGTGCGCCTGGCTGAGAGATCAACAATAGAAAAGTCGGCGTCGTAGCCCACGGCAATACGTCCTTTGCCCTGAATATTGAATAAACGCGCAGGACCTGCACTGGTTAAATCGGCCAAACGCTGCAGGGTCAGTCGACCATGGTGGACATGATCGAGCATCACCGGCAGCAGGGTTTGCACTCCAGTCATACCGCTGGGTGAGTTTGGATAAGGCTTGGCTTTTTCTTCCAGAGTGTGCGGGGCGTGGTCACTGCCAATCACATCAACAATGCCATTGTTGATGGCACGCCATAAGGCGTCCTGATGGCGTTTTTCCCTGACCGGTGGGTTCATTTGAGCGAGACTACCCAAGCGTTCATAGCACGCTGGCGCACTCATGGTCAGATGGTGAGGCGTGACTTCAACGCTGACATGGTGCTTATGTTCTGCCAGGAAAGTGATCTCTTCTTCAGTACTGATATGAAGCACATGCAAGCGACGACAGGTCTTTTCAGACAAAGCGACGATGCGTTTGGTCGCAAATAAGGCACTGTCGACATCGCGCCAAAAAGGGTGCTGACGAACGTCTTGATCGGCTTCAACAAGCTGACGACGCTCACGCAGACGTTGTTCATCCTCAGCATGAATTGCCACACGACGCTGGCCCGACATCAAAATACGCTCAAGTATGGTTTGATCATCGGTTAACAAATCACCAAAGGAGCTACCCATAAACACTTTTACGCCGGAGCAACCGGGGAGCAATTCCAATTCGGCCAATTGCTCAGCATTCACGGCAGAGCCACCGAGATAGAAGGCATAGTCACACCAGGCGGAGCGTTTAGCGATATCCAGCTTGGCATCAAGATCGGCTTTATGCATCGTCAACGGGTTGGTGTTGGGCATCTCGAAGATGCCGGTGATCCCGCCAAGCACGGCACCTCGGGTACCCGCTTCAATCGTCTCTTTGTGGGTTAAACCCGGTTCACGGAAGTGCACCTGTGTGTCCATCACACCGGGCATCATATGCAGGCCCTTCACGGATAAGGTGGTGTCTGCTGACCACTGAGACTGCAAATCACCTAATGCCACAACACGTCCATGTCGGCAGGCGATATCAATGTGCCGTTCACCGGATGGGGTGATGACGGTGCCGTCAGTGATCAGTAAGTCAGCGTGACGGGATACTGCTTGCGTATCATTCATGGGTGTCAGCCTGTTTGGGTTGCAATGCTTCCAGCACAGCCTGAAGTTGCTGAGCCTGCGCTTTCTGGTCGGGTGGTTGAATCGCTTCGCTCATCATCGCGACAACCTCATTCAGTTGAAGCGTTCCCAGGTTGTCACCGTTCAACTGGCGAAGTGAGAGTGTCTGATTCTCTTTTTCTTTATCACCGATAACGGCAATGTAGGGGATACGCTGCAAGGTGTGCTGACGAATTTTGTAGCCTATTTTTTCTGAACGGCTATCGATATCGACACGACATCCCGCATTACGCAGTAGCTGGGCAACCTGCTCTGCGTAACCGCTGAGGCCTTCATGTATGGTGCAGATAACCAGTTGAACAGGGGATAACCAGACGGGCAGCTTGCCTTCATACTGTTCGATAAGAATACCGATAAAGCGCTCCAGTGAGCCCAGAATGGCACGATGCAGCATCACCGGTGCTTGAGGCGCGCCACTGGCATCAATGTAGCTGAGCTCAAAACGGGCAGGCAGGTTCATATCCACTTGTAAGGTGCCGCACTGCCAGTCGCGTTTGATGGCGTCTTGTAAGACAAATTCCAGTTTGGGGCCATAAAATGCGCCTTCACCTTCATTGACTTGGTAGTGCAGTTGTAACTCATCCAGTGCGTCAATGAGGGCCTGCTCTAGGCGATCCCAGGTCTCATCCGAACCAATGCGATTGTCTGGCCGGGTAGACAGCTTGATGCGGATATCGTCAAAGCCTAACTGTTTATAGATATCCAACAACAGGGCAATGGCAGCAACACACTCCGGCTGCATTTGAGCAGGGGTGCAGTAGATATGGGCGTCATCCTGAGTAAAGTGTCTGACTCGCAACAAACCATGCAAGGCTCCAGACGGCTCATAGCGGTGCACTTTACCGAACTCACTCATGCGAACCGGTAGGTCACGGTAGCTTTTTACCCCCTGCTTGTAGAGCAACACGCTGCCTGGACAGTTCATCGGCTTCATCGCCAATACACGACCGTCGGCGGTCTCCGTGGTAAACATATGCTCGCGGTAGTTTTCCCAGTGACCGGAGGTTTCCCAGAGGCTTCTGTCCATCGCATCTGGCGAATTGATTTCGTCATAGTCTTCGGCTGACTGGCGACGGCGCAGGTAGGCAATTAACTGCTGCAGGACTTGCCAGCCCTTGGGGTGCCAGAATACCGAGCCCGGCGCCTCTTCCTGAAAATGAAACAGATCGAGTTGACGGCCCAGCTTGCGGTGGTCGCGTTTTTCCGCTTCTTCAAGCTGATGCAAGTAGGCCTTGAGGGCTTTTTTATCCGACCATGCAGTGCCATAAATACGCTGCAGCATGTCGTTGTTGGCATCGCCACGCCAGTAGGCGCCGGCCAGCTTGGTTAATTGAAAGGCGTTGCAGAAGGACATAGTCGGCACATGCGGGCCACGACACATATCAATGTATTCTTCGTGGTAATACAGGCCGACTTCTTTGATGTCCTCAGCCATATCATCAATGAGCCGCACCTTGTAGCTTTCGCCCCGGGCTTCAAATATTGCCCGGGCTTCAGCCTTGGCGGTCATTTTTTTGACAACGGTATAAGCGGTCTTAGCCAGGGCTTCCATTCGCTCTTGAATGGTGGCTAAGTCTTCCGGCGTAAAGCGGTGCTCACTGTCGATGTCATAAAAAAAGCCATTATCAATGACCGGGCCTATGACCATTTTAGTGTCAGGAAACAGTTGTTTGACGGCATGACCAAACAAATGTGCTGTGGAATGACGAATGATGTCGATGCCTTGCTCCGTGTTGGCAAACACCGGCTCAACCACACAGTCGCTATGGAGAACGTCCGATAAATCATGGGGTTGCCCATCTACTGTGGCTGCTACGACAAAGCGCGTTTTTGTCGGCATCAGGGCCTGCAGTGCTTCATCGATACGTACAGGTTCACTGAAGGTGTGCGCTTGTCCTGATGCGAGTTGAACTTTGATCAAGGAACTAGCGTGTGATGAGGATAATGACATGGTGCTTAAAACTCATTTGAAGGGGGCTTTCGCCATCAGTACGTTGCGAGAGTGAACAAAAGCCGTACTATAAAACGCCCACCTAAATAGATAGGTCACTCAGGTGGGGTTGATTTCATTTCATCATGCCAATCGTTCTGCTGTTTTTGAGTGTGATGAACGCATCAGCAAATGGCTTAACAAGGTAAGGTGTGGAAACTCCAGGAGCATGCCAATAACAATGGCTGCGTAAATTAAGGGCTGTGATGGTAAAACAACCATGGTGACCGCTAACATTAATGGCGCATTTCGTGCTGCTACGGTCATGGTGAGTAAAACATGTTCTGAATAAGGCAGAGAAAATCGCTTACTGACAAACTCACTGAGCATAAAGGTCAGTACAAAAAAGCAAAACACTGCCAGTAACATCCAGATGAAAACATCAATATGGCCCAGCAACACATCAATATTGCCGGCAAAAATTTGCATAATCAGCAAGGCAATGATGAATGGGATAAGTCGATTCACTTTATCCAGCAGCCGTGTAATTTGGTCATGATTTAACACAAGCTTCAGTGCCAATCGTGCAGTCAGCGCAATCAGGACGGGTTCAATAAACCAGTTCAATAAGGTATCGGTGATAATGCCGGTTTCTAATTCAACAATATTTTGACTGAATAAATATAAAAAAAGCGGGAAAAGCAATAATTGTAATGTCATATTGATCGGCATTAGCGCCGCACCGAGCATCGTGTCGCCTCGGCAGAGACGGGTAAAGCCTAAAAACCAATCTGTACAAGGTGACATGAAATAAATCATTAACCCCAACATAAACAGGGGGTAATGGTTTAAAAAGACCGACGCAATGGCGAAGCCAATCAATGGCACAAACACAAAATTCGCGATAACCGCGATGGCAATAAATTTCAGCTTTCGCTTATCGGTAATAATTGGGTTAAAACGTATCGTGAAAAACAGTAATACAATCAACACAAACAGTGTTGGATCCATAAAGTCGCTGATATAAGTGGCTATGTTGGGAGCCAGATAGCCAGTCACAGAACCAACTACAATGCCTGTTAAAAGCAGGAGAGCGGTAAGGCCCAAACCGTTTCGATAAATTGGTGTAATTAGGTTTAACATTCGCAGCCCTCGCAGCAGTCACTATTTCCATAAGGTCCCCAAGGATCAGACTCACTGTGCAGCTGACTATCGTCATAATTTAGACAAAGTGCGATGAGTTTGGCCATTTGAGTAAATCGTTGGCGAAATTTATAAATAAAACAGTAGAGTCGATCTTCCTGACGAACTTGTGGCCCAATCAAAAACAGCCCTGGTGTGATGGTCGATTCATCTGCTTCGGTTAACAATAAATGGCCATCGTTATCCCAAGCCCATAACGACGCGATTTGCTGTGCGCCACCACCAGATAAAAATCCGGTTGCCAAAATCGGAGCATGATTGATTGACCAAGACCGGCCATCCTCAGCATGAACATGAAAGGTTTGGTCTGTATGTTGAAGAACTTGGTCAACATGTACGCCAAACTCCAACAATAATTTCCCCGATGCGAGCGCCTCGTTAAGTCGATCTCGGGTGTGGGGGGAAAGCGATAGACTGGGGTCATACATATTTTCCGCTTCCCAGCTATCTTTTTTTACCAATAAGCGAACAACATGTCCTTGTTTGATTAAATTGACACTCGCATCAACGCCGCTTTCATATCCACCGATCACAATAAATTCTTCGGCCTCATAATCAGCCCAGTCACTGACTGTCGCATAGTGAATACAATATTCAGCACCCATGAATGGATTGACATCTGGAAACTGAAATTCACCGGTTGCCCAGATAAGGTATCGAGATTGGATTTGTCCTTGTGATGTTTCTAAGCTAAAGCCCTGTCCGTTAAGCCGTTTGACGGTCGTTACCTGACAATCTTCAATAATTGGCAACTCAAATCCCTGTGCCATAAATGTCAGGTAATCGGCATATTGTTTACCCGTCGGGTGTTGTGATTGACAAAAAATGGCTGGTGAACTGTATTCTGTGATGGCATTAAGGTCAGCGAGTCCAAACGGATTGCTATGAAATGATGGCGTAATGAATCGGGTTTGTTTTGGCCAGCGTCGAAACGATTCGCCAATCTCACCCGCCTCTAAAACAACAAATGACAACTCCGGAATCATTTGCAGTTTTGTTGCCATGCCAACACCGGCAGCACCTGCACCAACAATGATCACATCGTAGGAGGAATTCATTTCGATAAAGCCTGCTGTTGGTAGGATTGATGGGCAGAGAGATAAATCTGTTCAATCATGCGAGCAAGACCGGTTGAACGCTGAGAGGTCAAATTGTGAAGAAGACCCGTTTGCGTAATAAAGTCTGGCGATGCTCGTTGTATCTCATCAGCGGTGTGGCCTGAATAGACCCGGAATAATAATGCCATTAGCCCTGCGACGATGGTTGAGTCGCTGGTACCTGAAAAGTACAATTTATTGTCAGTAACCTCCGTGCAAAGCCATACATTTGATTGGCAACCCGTGATTTTGTACTGATCGGATTTTAGGTGGTTGCCATCACGAATGATTTTTTTCCCCATATCAACCAAGTAGGCATAGCGGTCTACCCAATCATTGAATGCCCGAAAATTATGAATAATCTGGGTTTGTGCATCTTGAATGCTCTCGTGACTGGAGGACTGTGACATGTTCTCTTAATTAACTATTTAATGATATAATGTATCATATCATATGTTTTGACAGATTATTCAACTCTAGTGGTAATTTTCAGTGAATTTGCTTGGGTAAGGCGCAATGGATTCTTTCAATGGAAGTGGATGAAATTTTAAATCGAGCCGAAAGAACCTGCTTTGAGCGGGGGGCAAAATTGACACCTAAACGTCGAAAAGTGCTGGAAATTATACTGACAGAGTCCAGGCCGCTATCTGCCTATGATATTGTTGACTCATATCAACAGAGATATTTCCAAAGCATCCCGGCTATGTCCGTTTATCGGATGTTGGAATTTCTCATTTCTCATAACTTGGCGCATAAATTAACTTCGGCAAACAAATTTATCGCCTGTTCGTCTATCGGGAATGAACAGCTCGGCCAGACATCACAATTTTTAATCTGCGATAAGTGTCAGTCGGTTAATGAAATTAATATTGACCACGATTTGTTTGCTCAATTACTGAAGGATATCGGTGATAACAATTTTAAGCTCATTGATACGCAGCTTGAGCTTCACGGGTTATGCGAGAACTGCCAGGTATCCGATCTATGATGTATGACCTTATATGATACGATGTATCGTATTAATCATGGCTTATGCCATGCGTCTGCTGGGCCTTATCGGCTTGAAAATGTTTAATGCTTTACCGACGGCCGCCAAGGAGTTTCCATGAATATCGTCTGTTTAAAAAATGCTTGTGTCTATGATCCACTGCAACATGCTGATGGCCAGAAAAAGACATTGTGGATTGGTGATGACAGAATTATTGATGAGCCAAGCCAAAGTCTTCAACAGCAGGCCACGGTGATCGATCTCGAAGGCGCAGTGACGATGGCAGGGGCCTTAGATATTCATAGTCATATTGCAGGGGGCAATGTAAATACCGCTCGACTCATGTTGCCGGATCAACACCGTAATCATTTGCAGCGTAATCGCTTAAAGCCGTTTCACAATGCCAAATGGTCTTCATTTGAAACCGGATATCGATACACTGAAATGGGCTATAGCATGGTTCTTGAGCCAGCGATGTTGCCAATTAATGCCCCGCAAGTTCATGCCGAGTTGGCTGATATTCCTATCATTGATACAGCGGCATTGGCAGTGCTGGGTAGCGATGACTTTTTGGTCAGATTATTACGGGCTGACGCCAGTCAGAATCAAATTAACGATTATGTCAGTTGGACAATGAATGTCACCAAAGCGCTAGGTTTAAAAGTGATTAATGCTGGTGGGTCGCAGGCATTCAAAAAAGGTGTTGAGACATTCGGTCTGGATGACACCGTACCTGATTATGGTATTTCATCGCGTACCTTATTACAGAAATTACAAACCGCCGTCGTTCAGACCGGATTACCGCACCCTGTACATGTCCATTGCAACAATCTGGGGACACCGGGCAACATCCAGACCATAGTCGATACCATGGAGGCAGCGCAAGGTCTGCCTATGCATTTAGCGCATGTACAATTCTACGGATATGGCGATGAGGGCAAATATGGTTTTTCCTCTTCCGCTGCGAAATTAATGACCGCTTTTAATCGCCACCCCAATATCACGATGGATGTAGGTCAAGTTTTATTCGGCCAGACGGTCACACTTTCTGGTGATGTGATGGCGCAATTTGATCGTCGACATGATGCCTCACCGCAAAAATGGCATATTTGGCATGCTGAAAATGAGGGCAGTGGGGGGATTGTGCCTTATCAATATAAGTCAGCAAGTTTCATTAATGGCTTACAGTGGGCCATCGGCCTGGAAATTTTTTTATTATGTGATGATCCTTGGCGTTTGTTTTTTACAACAGATCATCCTAATGGTGCACCATTCACAAGATATCCGGATTTACTCAGATTGCTGATGGATTATGACTATCGAATGGAATGTCTCTGCAATCTGCATCCCGATATTGCGGAAATGACGTTACTCAAAGAAATTAAACGCGAGTACAGTCTTAACGATATTGCGATTATGACACGTGCTGCCCCATCGAAATTATTAGGTCAGACAGATCGGGGGCATCTTAAACCAGGAGCGAAAGCAGATATCGCAATTTATCGTGAGCAAGCAGATAAAGCAGCCATGTTTCGGCGGGCAGAGAAAGTATTTAAAAATGGTCAATTAGTACTGGATAATGGAGAAATAATGGTGAGTGCGGCAGGTAAAACCTTGGCACTTAATGTGGGCTATGACCGAAATATTGAAGGCCATATCCAAGACTATTTTGATCGCTTTTATAGTCTCCGCTTGAGTAATTATGGTTTGGCGAAAAGCGAGGCAACTGAAGCACGCTTGCAGCTTCATAACGTTCATGGGGCTTTCTCACATTAAATGACAGTTAGAGTCAGCTTTTTTAAGTCGATATAGTCTCTATCCAGCGAGATTGGTCGACTTGCCCAGGCCATTACCGTATTCAAATAAATACAAATTTAAGATGACGAAATTGACACTCGGTCGCATTCAACGTGGTGTTGCCACTAACGTGATTACCGGGTTTCTTGGAGTAGGTAAAACCTCTGCAATTCAGCAATTGTTAAAACAAAAGCCCGATAATGAGCATTGGGCGATCCTCATCAATGAGTTTGGCAAAGTTGGCATTGATCGACAATTGCTAACCAGCCAGGCCAATCAAAAAAGTCAGATTGAAATTCGCGAGGTTGTGGGTGGCTGTATGTGCTGTACTGCCGTATTACCAATGCAAGTCGCCTTAAATCAATTATTAAGAATTCGAAAATGGGATCGTCTGATTATTGAACCTAGCGGACTAGGACATCCCAAAGAGGTCATCGCGACATTGCGTGGTCCCGATTATCAAGGGCTGTTGGATATTCGAGCAACCATCACGCTTGTCGATGCACGTCATTTTAGAGATACACGGTATATCGAGCATGCGGTGTTTCAACAACAGTTGCGGATTGCTGACGCACTGGTTGTCAATAAAACAGATTTATCCGATGCAGCTGATTTCTTCCAAATGCACAAAACGCTCAAAGCGATGAATTTACAGGATTTCCCAATATACGATTGTGAGCAAGGTGAGATTAAACTGGCCTGGCTGAGCCCAATAGCCAAGTCCAGACAGACGAAATGGACTCACTCAGCCTTAATCACTCCATTTGAATTAAACGAGACACCGATATCAGAAAAGGGGTGGTTAGCCGAAACACAGGAATTGGATGGATGGTTCAGCTTTGGTTGGCGGTTTGCCGATGACTGGTACTTTGATTCACTAGCGTTAATGAAATGGTGTCATATAACCAAACCAGACCGGTGTAAAGCGGTGATGAAAACCCGTGACGGCACCATGATGATTAATGCTGTCGGAAATCAGTTAACGCATGCTTTTTCTGAAACAAGAGTCACAGAAAGCCGATTGGAAATGCTGTTTCAGAAGAAGCCAGATGACAACAATTTTCAGCCTTCGTTGTTTCATGTCGAAACTTGTTGGGACCGTCTGATTGATGAACTTGGTGGACTAGGCTGCCGAATAAGTCATCACTTGATTGCATGGTCAGGATTACCCAGATTATTGCCGATCATTACATCAAGGCGCTATCCACGTTTGCCTTAGCATGTTGCCTTGGCGAAACGCCAAACAATCTGCTGTACTCACGGCTAAATTGTGAAACACTGGAATAGCCTACATGCATGCAGGCCGTACTGACATCCATCATCCGGTTGAGCATGACTTGTTTAGCCTCATGTAGGCGCAACTCTTTCTGAAACTGCAACGGTGTCATACTGGTGACGGTTTTGAAATGATGATGAAAGGCGGACACGCTCATATTACTGAGATTGGCGAGATCATCTACTTTCATTGGCTCTTTGAAGTGTGTTCTTAACCAGCGAATGGCTTTGGATACGCGTTGCAAATTCGAATCAGTGCTGGCTATTTGTGCTACTAAAGCACCAATTTCGCTGCGCAGCAGGCGAATAAAGATTTCATCAGTAATCAGCGGCTGCAAAAATTCGGCATCGTCTGGCTGACATAACAATTCCAGCAGACGACTGCCCGCTTCGACAATTTTTGGATTTGCCTGACCGATAAACAAGGCGCGCGGATGCTGCACCCTGGGCAGACCATTTGGGAAGGCCTTCATGGTCAGTTCAGCCAGTTTTTGTGGCTCGATATCGACGATCAGGCACAGATAGGGTTCGGCTTCACTGGCTTTGACGATCTTCGCCGATACCGGCACTTCGGTAGAGTAAACCGCCATCCGCGAGTTATCGTAATCGTAGACATCCTGGCCAATCAGTACACGCTTCGCACCCTGAGCGATAATGCACATGCCCGGCTTGGTGACCGCGCGGGTGGGATTGGTTTCCTGCGTTGACGTTCTCAGCAGATGGACACCGGGCAGGGGCAAATCAAACAGACCATCATGCGGTGCGTAGCGGGCAATTAGCTCCGCCAGCCGGGCACGGGCCTGGGCGCTGTCATCTTTATCACTGGTCTGGATTGCTGATTGCTGCATAATTAAAGACTTATACTCCGCTTAAAACAAAGCACACTGATCATCGTTGAGCTAAAATCAGCTTCTGTTTCACTCACTTACCTGCACGATTGTAGATTCAGCACAGCAACAACGCTTGCCTGAAACTGCAGGCTTATTGTCTGATGCTACAAAAAAGCGCCTGTTTTAATGACAAAAACCGGCAGTGGCAGTTCTCAGCTCTTAGCTTTGACCTGCCAGCCACCACCCAGCGCTTTGTATATCGCTATCAGATTTAATACCGCGCTGATCTCACTATTGGCCAGGGTGTCTTCGGTTTCCAGCAGCGTTCTTTCGGCATCCAGCACATCAAGAAAATCATCATAACCCTCGTCAAAGCGCTGTCTTGCGAGTTCTGCAGAATGCAAGGCTGACTTGGCTGCCTGTTGCAAAGTGGCACGACGCTCTTCCTCACGGGCAAAATCGCTGACGGCAGTCTGGGTCTCTTCCAGTGCGGCTAATACGGTTTTATCGTAAAAGGCGAGTTGTGCCTGACTACGGGCATCGGCTTGATCAATCCGGGCGCGGACGGCATCGCGGTTAAACACTTGCCATTCCAGTGATGGTCCGACTGATCCTGCCAAAGCCGAAGTGCCGAAACTGCTCAGATTAGTGGCGACAAAGCCCAGTGAGCCGAGCAGGCGAACAGTAGGAAACAAGTCCGAGACGGCGACATTGTAGGAAGACACGCTGGCAGCCAGCGTTCTTTCTGCTGAGCGGATATCAGGGCGGCGTTTCAATAACGAACCCGCGTCACCCACCGCTACCGTCACCGGTAATTCCGGTAAAGCTTGCTTGGCGGATAGTTCTGCTCGCAGGGCGTCCGGCACCTGGCCGGTTAATACCGATAAACGATTGATAGCAGCGGTCACTGCTGCCTGTAGGGGCGGTATGGTCGACTTGGTCAGCGTTAACTGGGTTTCCGCCCTGGATACATCCAGCGCGGTGGCCCGGCCACCATCCAGCAGCACCTGAGTCAGTTCGTAAGTCTCCGCCTGGTTTTGCTGGTTACGCTCAGCGATATCAAGTCGATGCTGGGCACCGCGCAGTTCCACATAAGCACGCGCGACCTCGGCAGCGATGGTGACATAAATCTGCTGCAAATCAGCGCGTGCTGACTCGGTCAACGCTGCCTGTGTTTCAATACGCGATGAAATGCGATTGAATAAATCCAGTTCCCAGCCAGCATCAAAGCCAGCCTGGAAGTTGTTATTGGTACGGGGCAGGTTATTACCGCTGACGCTTTCCTGAGAGTTCAGGTTTCTGGACGCATCTGCCGCGGCATTCACCGAAGGTTGACGGTCATAACCGACTTCTCGGCTCAATGCTCTGGCTTCCTGCAAATTAGCGTAAGCAATGCGGACATCCGGATTGGCCTCCAGCGCCTGTTCAACCAGACTGGATAAGCGTGGGTCACTGAACTCATCCCACCATTCAATGACCGGCGCGGTGTTCGCCTCGATACGGGCATTATCTGCCTGCTCCAGGTCAAGCTGTTGCAGAGACTCAGGGGCCTCCGGCGCTTCATAATCACGAAATGAGGCACAGCCACTGGCGACCAGGCTGACACCGATTAAAGCCGTTATTAAACGCAGTTTCATTTATACAGTCTCCGAAGACAGTTTTTTCGAGTCTTTCTTGGTGCCGATAAGTGCCAGTTTGCGACACAACACATAGAACACCGGCGTGAAAATCAAACCGAATGCAGTCACACCCAGCATGCCCGAGAACACGGCAACGCCCAGCGCCTGCCGCATTTCAGCGCCGGCACCGGTAGCAATCACCATCGGCACCACGCCCAGAATAAAGGCAAACGAGGTCATCAGAATCGGGCGCAGGCGAAGCCGCGCTGCTTCCACCGCAGCCTGCCACATATCACGGCCCTGATCTTCCAGTTCCCGGGCGAACTCGACGATGAGGATGGCATTCTTGGAGGCGAGCCCCACCAACACCACCAGACCTATCTGGGTCAGGATGTTGTTATCCATACCGGCTATGTAAACGCCGGTGATCGCAGATAACAGACACATCGGCACAATCAGAATGATGGACAGAGGCAGGGTCCAACTCTCATATTGCGCTGCCAGTAGCAAGAAGACGAAGACTACCGCCAGCACAAAGGCCAGCACCGCGGTGTCACCGGTCGATTTTTGCTGATAGGCAATCTCAGTCCATTCATAGCCAATGCCATCCGGCAGGATCTGATCAGCCAGATCTTCCATCGCGTTCAAAGCTTCACCGGAACTGAAACCAGGGCTGGCACTACCCATTACACCGGCAGCCGGATACAGGTTGTAGCGGGGCACACGGGAGGGACCGGAGGTATTTTCCACAGTGGCAAAGGAACCGATAGGCACCATGTCGCCGTCATTATTTCGTACCCGAATCCGCAGGGCATCATCAATGGTCAGCCGCTCTTGTGCTTCAGCTTGGGCTGTCACTCTAAAAGTACGCCCCAGGTAATTGAAATCATTGATATAAACTGAACCAATGAACACTTCCAGCGCTTCAAACACATTATCAACGGGCACACCCAGACGCTCGGCTTTATTACGGTCAATATCCAGGTAAAGCTGCGGATTATTGGTATTAAAGAAGGTGTAGGCCGCAGTGGTGGCCGGATTATCCGGGCTGTTTGCTGCTGCAGCCATATCAATAGCTGCCTGCTCCAACACCTTCAGACCACGACCGCCCTGATCCTGCAGCATCATTTTAAAGCCACCGGCATTACCGATGCCTGGCACCGGGGGACGCTCAAATACGGCAATACTGGCGTTTTTGAACGAGGCACCCACAGCCCGCATATCACTGAGGATAGTCTGGTACTCAATGCCTTCAGCAATACGCTTATCAAAGGATTCCAGTGGCGTAAAAATCACCGCCGCATTGGACTGCAAGGTTCGTGTGGCACCAGAGAAACCGGTGAAGCCAACGGTATTGGCCAGGCCCGGCACTTTGAGCATTTCGCGGGTCACTTCCTGAACGACTTCATCAGTTTCGCTCAGTGATGCACCCTCAGGCAGGGTAATCGACACGATTAATGAGCCCTGATCCTGTGACGGAATAAAGCCAGTCGGTACCCGGTCGAATTGAAATGCAGTCAGCGCCATCAATCCGCCATAGATCAGCAGCATGATAAAGCCCATGCGGATGGTCTTGCCGACAAACCAGCCATAGCGCTCTGACAGCCCCGACATACCTTTATTAAAACCATTGAAAAAGGCTTTGACTGGCGACTTATACCATTTGACCGGTTTGTCATGATTGGGATCAACCTTCATCAGGATAGCCGCCAGCGCCGGAGACAGGGTCAGCGAGACAGACACCGAGATCAGAGTAGCTACTGCGACCGTCAGACCAAAGGCCTGATAGAAGCGTCCGGAAATACCTTCCAGGAACATGGTAGGCAAAAATACCGCTACCAGCACCAGGCCCATGGCAATCAGCGCGGTGCCGACCTCGTCCATGGTCTTGCGGGCAGACTCGCGGGGCGAGAGGCCGTTGCGCAGATTTCTTTCCATGTTTTCGACAATGACAATGGCATCATCGACTACAATACCGATGGCCAGTACCAGCCCGAACAGGGTCAGGTTATTCAGAGAGTAGCCCAGCGCTGACATCACCGCGAAGGTGCCGATCAATGACACCGGAATAGCCACAATGGGAATGATTGCCGCGCGCCAAGTCTGTAAAAACACCAGAATAACTATCACTACCAGGAACACGGCCTCGTAGACCGTGAACTCCACGGCTTCGACTGATTGCTCGATAAACTCGGTAGGGTTGTAGGCAAATTCGTATTCAATACCCGGCGGAAAATCAGCCGCGATATCTTTCATCTCAGCGATCAATGCTTCGGTAGTGGCGATCGCATTGGAGCCGGGGCGTTGGTAGATAGGTAAGGCCACGGCAGGCTTTTCGCCGAGGTAGCCTTTGGTCACATACTCCTGCGCACCCAGTTCAACGCGGGCCACGTCTTTCAGCCGGACAATCCTGCCTTCATCAGCCTTGACAATGATGTCACCGAATTCTTCAGGCGATTCCAGGCGTCCCTGAGTCTGCACGATATATTCATAATAATTCTGATCGGTCTGCGGGGCGCTGTTCAGCGTACCACTGGCAACCTGGACATTCTGGCTACGCAGGGCACTGATAATATCGCCGGCCGCAATCCCGAATGATTGCAAGAGATCAGGCTTGAGCCAGATCCGCATGGCGTAATCGGCAGCACCAAACACACGGACATCACCGACACCCTCAATCCGACGCAAACGATCACGCACATTGAGCACGCCGTAGTTAGCCAGATAGTTCTGATCATAGGTGCCATCCGGGGAAGACATATTGACCACCAGCATCAGATCCGGCGTGTTTTTGCGGGTGGTCACGCCCATACTGCGCACCACTTCTGGCAGGCGCGGTTCGGCAATAGCGACGCGGTTTTGCACCAACACCTGAGCCGTATCCAGATCCGTGCCTAGTTCAAAGGTAATGGTCAGCGTCATGCTGCCATCGGAAGAGGCTTGCGAATCCATGTACAGCATACCTTCGACACCATTCACTTCCTGCTCGATCGGCGTCGCCACTGTTTCTGCCACGGTTTCGGCTGTAGCACCGGGGTAGCTGGCCGAAACCTGAATGGTCGGCGGGGCAACAGAAGGGTATTGCTCAATCGGCAACGTCAAAAAGGCCATGACGCCGACAATTACCGTGATGATAGAGATCACGGTGGCGAAAATCGGCCTGTCGATAAAGAATTTAGGAAATTGCATCGTCAGTACTCCTTATTCCTGCTCGGCGACGTCAACCGCTTGCGAGGCGTCTTCGTTGTGAACGATGGTTTCGATTTCACGCCATTCCAGTTCGGTCATATTGGGACTGACGACTTGCTGGGCCTGCCGAATACGCTGAATGCCGTTGACAACCACACGTTCCTCACCAGTGAGGCCGGTGCTGATAACAATAAAGTCGTTATCGAGCAAGTTGCCGACCGTAACGTACTGGCGTTGCACCTGGTCATCGCCGTTGACGATGTAGACAAATTTCTTGTCCTGATCGGTGTTGATGGCGCTTTCCGGCACCAGCACCGCCTCATAATTGGCGCGGCCCAGTAACCGGGCACGGCCGAACAGGCCGGGGTAGATGATGCCGGCATCATTATTCACCTCGGCGGTGGCCTGAATGGTGCCGGTGGCGCTATCGACAGCATTATCGACGAAGTTCATCTTGCCATGGTGGTAAAACTTGTCTTCGTCCATCAACTTGATATAAATCGGATTAGGCGCGGTATCACTACTGGGGCGTTGCCCCGCTCGGTCCAGGCGGATGTATTTAAGCAGATCGCCTTGTGAGCCCTCAAAACGAAAATGGATCGGATTGGTGCTGACGATACGAGTCAGGATGGTTTCGTTTTCTTCCACCATATTGCCAACATCGGCAAAGCTGTCACTCACCTTGCCATCAATGGGAGAAATTACTTCGGTAAACTGTATCTGCAGACGCGCATTGTCGAGTGTCGCCTTGGCAATTTGCAGCTCCTGAAAACGGCGATCTACCTCTTCCTGGGAAATGGCTTTGGTTTCACGCAGGTTACTGGCCCGTTCCCATTCCTTTTTCGCCAACTGGTGCTGGGCTTCCACGCGTTGTAACTCATAGCGGAACGGACGTGGGTCGATGACAAACAGGACGTCGCCTTTTTTCACGGTTTGCCCGTCTTTGAACTTTTTCTCCACCAAATAACCGGTGACACGGGCACGAAGTTGTACATTGCTGATGGCTTCAAAGCGGCCGGTAAATTCGTCCCAGTCGGTTAGTTGATGTTTGAGGGGCAGGGCAACATCAACTTCAGCTGGCGGCGGAGCGGCTGGAGTTTGGGTCGCTTTGGCGTCGGTATCGTTACAACCAGAGACCACCAGGGTCAACAAAGTGAGAAAAGCAAAATAGGAAATACGCATCGTTGACTCTCCAACAGTTAATGCTTGATAAAAATTCATGTTAAACATCGTAAAGTTAATAATTGGTTAAAGCCTTCATCACCGCGCCTGCTGGCGTAGATAAACAAGCAAACCGGCGCCAGTCAGGCAGGCCAGCGTGGTCGTCACCATGAATGCGCGGCTTTGATAGTCAGGCAGTAATGTCACGAATGACGTCATCAATTGCCCGGAAAAAACGGCCATCGCATAGTAAGACAGGTTTTTGCCACGCGCCTTGCTGGCACTGCGCATCACGGTCATGTGATTGAGTAGCGGGATACTGAAACCAAAGCCGATGCCATTGCCTATCGCGGCCATGATCAACAACCCGGTGGCATTGCTCTGCCAGAACAGACAGTGCGCTGCGCCATAGAACACAAAGGCCAGCATCAGCAAGCGAGTTTCCCCCAAACGTAAAGCCAACAACGGCATGCAATAGGCTGAAAGCATGGCAATAAAAGAACTGAAGGCCAGCAGATACCCGACTTCGGCTTCACTATAACCATCGGCAGCCAGCGTCACCGGCAACACCACCACCGTCGAGAAAAAGATCAACATCGATAAGCCAGTGATAAAAAAGATCAGCCGTAACGGCATGTCCGCCGCTTGTTCAAGGGCAGTCAATGTCTTGTCATCACTTTCGTTAATGGCAGGATGATGCGAGGGGACATACTGGCGCAACATCACTAAAAACAGCCAGGCGAAAAGATAAATGCTCAAGGGCAAAGCCCAGTGCAGGCTGGCAAACACGCCGCCCAGAAACAGGAACACCACACCGCCTATCTCAATGGCCATACCCTGTTTGGCTATCATCGCCAGGCGCGCCTCGCCGCTGAACCATTGAGAAATAAGCATGGTCGTGGCTGCCATGACCATGACTGTCATCCCTCCCAACATCAAGCGATCGGTGTAGATCCAGCCCGGGCTGTGCAGCCAGATCAGCATCACGCCCAACAAACCGTAGCAAAACAGACCGACTGTCAGGCTTCGGTACGCGCCCACGCTGTCAATGATCCGGCCTGCCAGCGGCGCAAACAAAATAGCGCCTAGAGCCGGCAGCGTCATCAACCAGCCCGGATGTGCAGCCACATTCAGCGCTGCGGCGATCTGGGGTAGGCCGGGAGCAATGACTGCACCGACCATAATTGTCAGGCTGG
This sequence comes from Methylophaga frappieri, assembly GCF_000260965.1. NCBI lineage: Bacteria > Pseudomonadati > Pseudomonadota > Gammaproteobacteria > Thiotrichales > Piscirickettsiaceae > Methylophaga > Methylophaga frappieri. Next base: position 802,276 of record NC_017856.1, on the reverse strand, counting down.
CGATGCAGAGCAGCGTCATAATGGCAGAGCTGGATAAAGACGGTGTTTTGTCCATGGCAGTTTCTGTTCGACTCCGTTCGTCAAGCTGGATAAGAGAAATAATGTTTTGCATCAGCTTACGGCGAACAAAGCTATACCAGAAATGTTATTTTTATATGGCAGTAATACATATTTTGTATAGGAAGGCCTATGGACCTTAAAATGCTCCGCAGCTTTATCAGCGTCGCCAATCATCAGAACTTTTCTGCTGCGGCCAGAGAGCTGCATACCGTACAGCCCGCTATCAGCCGTCATATCGCGCAGCTTGAGTCGTCTCTCGGGGTGTCCCTGTTTGTCAGAAATTCGAGGGAAGTGATGATCACTCCGGCCGGCGAGCAGTTGCTGCAGGATGCACAGCACATTCTCAAGCTGATTGAAATGGCCAGCAGCAATGTCAAACGCGCACATCATGGCGAAATCGGTACGCTCAAAATTGCCCATATGCCTTCTGCCTGCCTGCCATTTATGGCCACTCTGGTAAGTACTTACCGCAAGGTCTTTCCTGATGTCCATGTCAGCCTGTTTGAGATGACTGTCAGCGAACAGCTGTCTGCGTTTGAGCAAGACAGTATTGATATCGGTTTTTCCAGACCCATGCCCAGCAGCCTGGTGGATAGCTTTGTCAGTCATGACATCTATATAGATCAGCTCGTCGTCGTGGTGAACGAGAACCATCCACTGGCCGCATACAAAATGGTCAGGTTGGAACAACTGCAAAAAGAACCCTTTATCCTATTTAACCGTGATGAAGCGGTGGGGTTGTTCGACGACATTATTCTGCTGTGCCGCGAATCCGGTTTTTCTCCCAACATCATCAGTCAGCCTCGCCATATGCAGACACTGCTGACCGAAGTCGCTGCCGGTCTCGGCGTCGCTATCGGACCACAATGCATTACCAAGCAACACACTCAGGGCTGTCACTTTCTGACCATAAGTGAAGTCGACAAAGCGATTCCCTTGCAGTTGCACTACAAACGGAGCAATCACTCAGCCATCGTCAAACCCTTTATTGACAACACCCTGAAACTGAAACCGGATATTGAAACAAGCATGAATCGCTGAGCTTGTTGATTACGCCGGTATCAGTCGTTGACGAGAGCCAGTGAAGCCATATCAATAACAAAGCGATAGCGGACATCCGATCGCTCCATACGTTCGAAGGCGTCATTGATTTCATCCATTTGAATCATTTCGCATTCGGGCAAAATGTTCATGCGAGCACAGAAATCGAGCATTTCCTGGGTCTCTTTAATGCCGCCAATCAAGGAGCCGGCTACCCGACGGCGGCCCATCAGTAATGGTGTCGTTTGAACTTCATCAACTGGACCTAACTGGCCGACCAAGGCCAGGGTGGCATCGACGTCCAGCAATGGTGTGTAGGGGGTCAGATCATGTTTGACCGGCACTGTATCCACAATCAGGTCAAAACTGGATGCTGCGGCTTCCATTGCGCGCTCATCGCTGGATACCAAAAAGGCATCGGCGCCCAGCTCCCTGGCATCGGCTTCTTTGCTGGCCGAGCGGCTGATCACGGTGACATGGGCTCCGAGTCCAACGGCCAGTTTAATCGCCATGTGACCCAGGCCGCCCATACCGACCACGGCAACGCGACTGCCCGGGCCCACACCCCAGGTTCTTAACGGCGAGTAAGTAGTGATACCGGCGCAGAGCAGGGGCGCGACCCGTGACAGGTCGAGACCGTCAGGAACACGCAGCACAAACTCTTCGCGGGCGACCAGATGTTTGGAATAGCCACCGTGGGTAATCGCGCCGTCAATGCGATCCGGCGAGCCGTAGGTCAGTGTCATGCCCTCCCGGCAAAACTGTTCCTCGCCGTTATGGCATTGATCACAGTGCTGACAGCTATCGACCATACAACCGACGGCTACGTGATCACCGGTCTTGAATTTGGTCACGTCAGTGCCAACGTCAGTCACGCGGCCGATAATTTCATGACCGGGCACAAGCGGATAAACTGACCAGTCCCAGTCGTTACGTGCCATGTGCAGATCGGAGTGACACACACCGCAATAGAGAATTTCCATGGCGACATCATTCGCCCGCAAGGCCCGGCGCTCAAAGGCAAATGGCGCCAGCGGACTGGCTGCGTTTTGTGCAGCATAAGCAACAGTTTTCATAAAAGTCTCCAGACAAATATTGACAGGCGTTTAAAGGATATAAGTTAAATGTTGTAGTGTTGTTTGTTATTCATATAGTTACTGGCTTATATAATAAAAAAGTGGGTAATCTCTGGCTTGCCTAAAAAAAGTTTATTCTTGCCTGATTCTACAAATATGGACGTTATTGAGGATGATGACGAAAAGCGGCACAGCATGACTAAACCGGAATAAAAACAGCTTGAGTGATAACAACGCGATCATTAACAACGACTCAGGTAAACTCACCGGAATGAATGCCAAGACCTTATTGATTACAGGCGGTGCCGGCTTTATCGGTTCTGCATTAATCCGTCATTTGATAAAAACGACGGATTATCAGGTTATTAATATTGATAAGTTGACTTATGCTGGCAATCTGGCCTCGCTGGCACAGGTCGTTGACCATCAGCGATATCATTTTATTCAAGCAGATATTGCCGATGCCACTAGAATGCAACAGCTGTTTGCCGATTATCGACCCGCGGCGATTTTGCATTTGGCGGCAGAGTCACATGTTGATCGCTCAATAGATGGGCCCGCCGCATTTGTACAAACCAATTTAATTGGTACCTACACACTGCTGGAGGCGGCGCGAAGTTATTGGACAACATTGCGCGGTTCAGAGCAGCGACAGTTTCGATTTCAACATATTTCGACGGATGAAGTCTTTGGAACGCTGGGTGAACATGGCCTGTTTTCGGAAGCCAGCCCCTATCAACCCAATTCACCCTATTCAGCAACTAAAGCGGGCAGTGATCATCTGGTTCGGGCATGGCATCACACCTATGGTTTGCCAGTATTGGTCACCAATTGCTCAAATAACTATGGCCCTTATCAGTTTCCGGAAAAATTGATTCCACTAATGATTTTAAACGGATTAGCTGGCAAAAGCTTACCGGTTTATGGTGATGGTCAACATATTCGTGATTGGCTTTATGTTGAAGATCATGTTCGGGCACTTCAGCTTATTTTGGAGCAAGGCCGGCCGGGCGAAACTTATAATATTGGTGGTCAGAATGAGCGCACTAATCTTGAAGTCGTCAATCAGATTTGCTCAACGCTCGACAGCTTGCAACCGACTACATCAGGACGCACGTATCGGGAATTGATTCAGTTTGTCACAGATCGCCCCGGCCATGACGTACGTTATGCAATTGATGCCAGTAAAATTCGTCGTGAACTAGGCTGGCAGCCACGAGAAGATTTTGACAGCGGATTACAGAAAACGGTGCAGTGGTACTTGGATAACCATGATTGGTGTAAGCAAATCCAAAATGGTCACTATCAGCAGCAGCGGCTTGGCCTGCAGGAGCTGGGATTATGAGTCAGCGCAAGGGTATTTTACTGGCGGGAGGCAGTGGCACACGGCTATATCCAGTCACGCAATCCGTCTGTAAACAATTGTTACCCGTCTACGATAAACCAATGATTTATTATCCGCTGGCAACCTTGATGCTGGCAGGGATACGGGATATTTGCATCATTTCAACACCGAAAGATACGCCACTGCTTCAGGCGCTGTTAGGCGATGGATCAGACTGGGGGATCGCGCTGCAATATCGGGTGCAAATTGAACCTAAAGGTATCGCTGAAGCGTTTACGATTGCCGACAGCTTTATTAATAATAATCCGTGTGCTTTGATTCTGGGTGACAATCTGTTTTATGGACATGAGCTGATGGAATTAATGCAGGATGCGGATGACCGCAAAGACGGCGCCAGCGTTTTTGCCTACCCGGTCAGCGACCCGGAAAGATATGGAGTCGTTGAATTTGATAAAGCCGGTAGTGCAACGCATATTGAAGAAAAACCGGCTCAGCCGCGTTCCCGTTATGCTGTCACTGGCCTGTATTTTTATGATAATCAGGTGCGGGACATCGCTCAAAACCTGACGCCTTCTGCGCGCGGCGAACTGGAAATTACCGATGTGAACCGCCAATATCTCAGTGCAGGACAGTTGCATGTTGAGGCAATGGGGCGCGGCATGGCGTGGCTGGATACTGGTACCCATGATGCATTGTTGGATGCTTCTACTTTTATTCAAACCATTGAACGCCGACAAGGCTTGAAAGTGATGTGTCCGGAAGAAATCGCTTATCGGATGGGCTATATATCGGCTGAGCAATTATTGGCGTTGGCAAAACCGCTCGTTAAAAGTGGCTATGGCGCCTATTTGCAGCATCTGGTTAATGAGACCATTTTCTGATGCAAGTCATGGATACCGCGATACCCGAAGTCAAACTGCTGAAACCGCGTGTTTTTGGCGATGCTCGTGGCTTTTTTATGGAAAGCTATAATAAACGCACCCTAAAGGCGCAGTTAGGGCTTGATCTGGAATTTGTGCAGGACAATCACTCCCGATCCATGCAAGGCGTATTACGTGGTCTGCATTATCAAATCCAGCAACCACAAGGTAAGTTAGTGCGTGTTCTCAGTGGCAAGGTATTTGATGTAGCTGTCGATTTACGCCAACACGCCGCCAGTTTTGGTCAGTGGGTAGGTGAAGTACTCACTGCTGAAGGGCAGGAACAACTCTGGATTCCGCCCGGTTTTGCTCATGGTTTTTTAGTGCTTAGTGAAACGGCAGATTTTATTTATAAAACAACCGATTACTATGCACCCGAGTTTGAGCGAACAGTGCGATGGGATGATCCCCAATTGGCAATTGATTGGCCATTGACCAACGCGCCACAACTGTCAGAAAAAGATCGCCAAGGTCGCTTATTTGCTGATGCTGAGGTTTATCCCTGAATGAAAGTTCTGTTACTGGGTGCCTCTGGTCAGTTGGGCTGGCAATTACAACGAAGCTTATCGCTTGTCGCTGATTGTCATTTTCTGACCCGCGCCCAACTGGATCTGGCCAATAGTCAGGCGATTCAATCTTTGCTTAAGCAGTTGCAACCAGACTGGGTTGTCAATGCGGCGGCTTATACCGCCGTCGATAAAGCCGAGTCAGAACCGGCATTAGCCACTCAAATCAACGCTTTAGCACCGGCTGTTATGGCAGAGACATTAGCGAAAAATGGTGGTCGTCTACTGCATTTTTCAACCGACTATGTATTTAACGGACAAGGTGCCACACCATGGCGTGAAACGGATCCGACGGCGCCGCTCAACCAATATGGCGCCAGTAAACTGGCCGGTGAGCAGGCGATCACGGCCAGTCAATGCCAACATCTGATTTTGAGAACCGGTTGGGTATATGGCGAAAATGGGCAGAATTTTTTTAACACGATGCGCCAACTTGCCAAAACCCGATCCACATTATCGGTGGTCGATGACCAGATCGGTGCGCCTACCTGGAGTCGTCATTTGGCTGACACTGCGGCGCAGATGCTGAGGCACTTCCAGCAGTCAGGTATCTACCATGTATCTGCCTCGGGCCAAACCAGTTGGTATCAATTTGCTAAAGCTATTTTTGAAGCGTTAAGTCAACAGGGCCACAACATCCCTCTATTAGAAGCGGTCACTTCAAACGATTATCCTGCTATTGCCCAACGTCCAGCCTATTCGGTCTTGAGTAATCAAAAGTTAAAAGAGCATTATGACTTGTGCTTGCCTGATTGGCGACAGAGTTTACAGTGGGTATTACAATCTGTTGCCCTACCATGATGAAACATTTGGGTTCAGTGAGTTTGGCATGGAATAATGCCAGTTTACTAACGGACAGGGATCCCTTCTGATAGTGCGTCGTTTAGCTCTTCGATTAAGTGACTGGTTTTTAGCTCGGCCACGCATGGTCAAGCGACTGATCACGTTGTCCGTTGATTATACTGCGGTGATGCTGGCTTTATGGCTGGCCTATTGCCTCAGACTGAGCACGATTTATACCCCGCCGCCGCAGCAATGGTGGTTATTCCTGCTGTCGCCGCTGTTAGCAATACCTGTTTTTGCTCGCTTCGGGCTTTATCGCACGGTGATTCGCTATATTGGCCTCGATGCCATTTGGGCAATATTAAAAGCTATCACTCTCTATACTCTCATTCTTGCTGTGGTCATTTTATTAGCAAGAGAATATGCGGGTTTGGTTCCCAGAACCATTTATGCGATCAACGCGATTTTGCTGGTTTTGATGATCGGTGGCAGCCGTATCATGGCGCGTTGGGCGTTTACCCGTCAGCAAATTTCCTCTGAGCAACGTCGAAAACAAGCTGAGTTTTTGCCGCCGGTGATTATTTATGGTGCGGGTGCAGCCGGTGCCCAATTGGCGGCGATATTAAAAATGGGTAATCAATTACGGCCCGTTGCTTTTATCGATGACGATCAAACTTTGCATCATCAACAAATTAATGGACTAACCGTCTATGCGCCCAGCGCATTGTCGAGCTTGATTAAGCGCTTTGAAACAGCAGAATTACTGTTGGCCATGCCCTCGGTATCTCGTCGACAACGTCAGCAGATTTTACAGACACTGGAGAGCTATCCTGTCCGGATTCGCACCTTGCCGGGCATGAGCGAAATCGCGCAGGGCAAAATCAGTGTTTCGGATATTCGCGAGGTGGAAATCGGCGACTTACTTGGTCGTGAGCCAGTGGCGCCAGATACCGTGTTGTTAACGCGTAATATCACCGATAAAACCGTCATGGTTACCGGGGCTGGGGGATCGATTGGCAGTGAGCTGTGCCGGCAGATTATTCAGCAGCAGCCGAGACAACTGGTGCTGTATGAAATCAGCGAATATGCCCTTTATGAAATCGAAAAATCGTTGCACCACCTGGGACGTGATGTACCGATTGTCAGCCTGTTAGGGTCGGTGCTGGATAAAAATCGGTTGCAAAAGGCCTGTCAGCATTTTGGTGTGCAAACGATTTATCATGCCGCTGCCTACAAGCATGTGCCGATGGTGGAAAAAAACATCACGGAAGGGGTGCGTAATAATGTGTTAGGGACACTGAACACGGCATTGGCAGCGATGGCAGCTGAAGTCGAAACGATGGTATTGATTTCGACTGACAAAGCGGTGCGGCCAACGAATACCATGGGCGCAAGTAAGCGATTTGCTGAATTGATTTTACAGGCGCTGGCGACCAATGAACCGCAATCAGCCACCCGTTTTACCATGGTCCGATTTGGTAATGTGCTTGGCTCGTCAGGTTCGGTCATCCCCTTATTTCGCCAGCAAATTGCCAATGGTGGGCCGGTCACAGTCACGCATCCTGACATCATCCGCTACTTTATGACCATTCCCGAAGCCGCGGAGTTGGTTATTCAGGCTGGGGCGATGGGTGAGGGCGGAGATGTGTTTGTGCTGGATATGGGTGAGCCGGTAAAAATCATAGATTTGGCGCGCCGATTGGTGCATCTCAGTGGTTTGTCGATCCGAGACGAAACCCGACCTGACGGCGACATTGAAATTCAGTTTACCGGTTTACGGCCCGGTGAAAAGCTCTATGAAGAATTGCTGATTGGCAGTCATGTTGCTGTTACCAGACACCCTAAAATCATGCGTGCCGAAGAACAGGTGATTATCTGGCCGGTATTGCAGGACATTCTGGACCAACTGTCGGCAGCGATTGAACAGGACGATTACGGCCAGATTCGTGCTTTGTTGCTGACGCATATTGATGGTTTTACGCCGCAATCCGATCCAGAAGATTGGTTGCAGAGTCAGCAGGCGATGTCAGCGTCAGGTCAGGTATAATCAAAGTTAATAAAAGCAGGGGACGAATTTAGCTGTGTGTGGCATTGTCGGTGGTATTGCAGAAAGAAACGTAACGCCAATTTTAATGGAGGGCTTACGCCGTCTGGAATATCGGGGCTATGATTCTTCGGGTTTGGCATTGATTACTGCCGAACAACAGCTTGAGCGCGTGCGTTCCTTGGGTAAAATAAAACAGCTGGAACACAAAATCGAGGCGTTGACTTCACCATTCTCTGGTCATGTCGGCATCGCGCATACGCGCTGGGCCACTCATGGTATTCCTGCGGAACACAACGCCCATCCGCATATCTGCAATCATCGGGTTGCGGTAGTTCATAATGGCATTATTGAGAATTACCAATCACTCAAGCAACAACAAAAAGCGCAAGGTTATCGATTCACTTCTGAAACGGATACCGAAGTTGTTGCTCACGCTATTTATCAAGCCATGTATCAGTCGCCAACGGCAGATAAGCCATTGCAAGACAGTCTGTCTGCTGTACGGGAAGCCTTGGCGCAATTTCAAGGTGCTTATGCCTTGGGGGTGGTGGCAACCGATGATCCAGAAACGTTGATTGCCGCCCGAAAAGGGAGCCCGCTGGTGATTGGTATTGGGATTGGCGAACACTTTATTGCTTCGGATGTTTCGGCGTTATTGCCAGTGACCCAGAATTTTATTTTTCTTGAAGATGGCGACATTGCACGGATTAGCCGTGACAAAGTCGATATTTTCCGGTCAGAGACAGGTGAACCCGTTGTTCGGCCCGTGAAAGAATCTTCACTCAATATCACCTCAGTCGAACTTGGCGAGCACCGCCACTACATGCACAAGGAAATTTTTGAGCAGCCTCAGGCGGTAGTCGATACCCTCGAAGGTCGATTAACTCAGGATCAGGTGCTGGTTTCCAGTTTTGGGCCATTGGCAGAGTCTATTTTCAACCGTCTTGACCGCATTCATATTATTGCCTGTGGCACCAGTTACCATGCCGGGCTGGTTGCACGTTACTGGGCTGAGGATATTATTGGATTGCCGTGTCAGGTTGAGGTGGCCAGTGAATTTCGCTATCGAAATCCAGTCATTGAAAATAACACGCTATTTGTCACCATCAGCCAATCTGGGGAAACCGCCGATACGCTGGCGGCACTGCAGCAAATTAAAGCAATACGGCAGCATGGAAAACGGCAAGAACGGCGCTTGGATAATATATCGACCTTAAGTATCTGTAATGTTGCCGAGAGCAGTCTGACGCGCGAAGCCGATTTAGTGTTTTTAACCCATGCGGGCCCGGAAATTGGGGTCGCCTCGACCAAAGCGTTTACCACGCAGTTGGTGGCACTGGCCTTGATGCTGACCAGTATTGGCAAAGTCCAGAACCGGGTGGACAGTGAGCGTGAACGGTTGATCAGTCAGGGCCTGCAAAAATTGCCAAATCTGATCCAGCAAGCACTAATCAATGAAGCTGAAATTCAGGAAATCGCACGAGATTTTGCCGATAAACAGCATGCCTTGTTTTTAGGTCGCGGTACCATGTATCCGATAGCCCTTGAAGGGGCGCTGAAGCTGAAAGAAATCAGTTACATCCATGCTGAGGCCTATCCGGCGGGGGAGTTGAAGCATGGCCCGCTGGCCTTGATCGATGAGAGTATGCCGGTTATTGCTATTGCGCCCCTGGATGACTTGCTGGAAAAACTGAAGTCCAATTTGCAAGAAGTCAAAGCCCGGGGCGGACAAATGATTGTCTTTGAGGATGAACACTCAGATCTCAGCTCTGAACCGAGTTTTAAAGTGGTTAAAGCTACTTCCAATGTGGGCCGTATCACGGCGCCGATAACCTATAACATCTTATTGCAGCTACTCAGCTACCATGTGGCGTTAATTAAAGGTACTGATGTCGATCAGCCACGTAATCTCGCCAAATCTGTCACAGTTGAGTAATGTAGCTATGTCAGACTGACTGGCTGAGATGAGTGTTTGCGGGATAACGCAATGAAAATAGCAGTTGCCGGAACCGGCTATGTGGGTTTATCGCTGGCAGTCTTACTTGCCCAACACAACGAGGTCGTCGCCTTAGATATTGATGCGGCTAAAGTCGATTTGCTCAATCAGCAGCAATCGCCGATTGAAGATGCTGAAATACGGTATTACTTGCAGCATAAATCGCTAAATCTCACCGCGACCCTTGATAAAGTTCAAGCGTATCAAGATGCCGATTTTGTCATTATCGCTACGCCAACCGATTATGATCCTGATACGAATTATTTCAATACACACAGTGTTGAATCTGTCGTCGCTGATGTACTGGCGATTAACCCGAATGCTGTGATTGTTATCAAGTCGACGGTGCCTGTAGGCTATACGTCGGCATTGGCTGAACGGTTTCAATCTGAAAATATTCTCTTTTCGCCTGAGTTTTTAAGAGAGGGCAAAGCCCTTTACGACAACTTGTATCCCTCGCGCATTGTGGTGGGTGAACAAAGCGAACGGGCTGATGAGTTTGCCAAATTGCTGATTGCAGGCGCGGTAAAGACCGATATTCCAGTACTGTTTACCAACGCAACCGAAGCCGAAGCCATCAAGTTGTTTTCGAATACTTACCTCGCCATGCGCGTGGCGTATTTTAATGAACTGGATAGCTATGCCGAAATGCATGGCCTGAGTACCCGGCAAATCATTGAAGGCGTCGGATTTGATCCGCGCATTGGTAATCATTACAACAACCCCTCATTTGGCTACGGTGGCTATTGCCTGCCGAAAGATACCAAACAGTTGCTGGCCAATTATCAGAATGTGCCTAACAATTTGATTCGGGCGATTGTCGATGCCAACACCACGCGAAAAGACTTTATTGCCGAGCAAGTATTGCGACTCAAGCCGAAAACCGTCGGTATTTATCGGCTGGTCATGAAACAAGGCTCAGATAATTTTCGAGCCTCAGCAATTCAAGGCGTCATGAAGCGGATCAAAGCCAAAGGCGTCGAGATTATCCTCTATGAGCCGGCACTTAAGGAAGACACTTTTTTTAACTCTCGGGTAGTGCGGGATTTGACGACATTTAAGAATGACGCCGATGTCATCATCGCCAACCGGCTCACCGATGACATCATGGATGTACGCGACAAAATTTATACGCGCGACTTATTCGGTCAGGACTAACTCCTCAATGTCACTGACTTACTTGTCGTAAGCAGGCTGGATAGCTACTATCAATAGCGGCATGGATGCCAAGCAAAATCAACTGAGCAGCGGATTCTTCATGGATGACGAGGCGCGTTCAGGGCATTCATGCCGCCTGTTATTGACCGCCACCTGACCAAACACGCCACATTTTTACAAACCCAAGTGTCAGATTATTTTTAATTCCCTCTTTTTTGTTGGGAAAAAATCCTATTTTTATTTGGGATTATTTACCAAGTTGGGAAACTGCTGTAATGTCTGTTCAACAATTGAACAGATGGTTTTACGGATGCTTACAGACGAAACGCGTTACCGAATCATAAAAAGTATCGAGCAAAATCCCGAAATTAGTCAGCGTGAGCTGGCTGAAAAGCTGGGTATCAGTCTTGGTAAAGCTAATTACTGCATCAAGGCGCTGATAGAAAAAGGCATCGTCAAAGCCAGTAACTTTCGAAACAGCAAAAACAAACTTGCTTATCTCTACAAGCTGACGCCGAAAGGTATTGAAGCCAAAGCAGCCATCACCGCCAAGTTTCTAAAAATAAAAATGCGTGAGTATGAGCAACTTGAAATAGAAATAGAGGAGCTGAGAAAAGAGTCGCTCAGAAGTAACTCTTCAGCGACAGTCTCCGACCACAACCCCAAAGAAGTGCAAAATGAAGAAAATAAATAGTCCGGCAGATCTCGCCATAAATGGCGCTTCTCCAGCCTTTAGCGAAAAGTTGCATGTCGGGCGACCTAATATGGGGGATAAGAATGAGTTTCTTAAATACGTCGAAGATATATTTGAAAGCAAATGGCTCAGCAATAACGGCCCACTCGTGCAACAGCTTGAGCAGAGAATAGCGCAGCATCACCGAGTCAAACATTGTGTTGCCATGTCTAATGGTACGGTTGCACTTGAGATAGCTATTAGAGCCCTTGAACTGAAGGGGGAAGTTATCATTCCTTCATACACCTTCATTGCCACTGCGCATGCTCTGCACTGGCAAGCGATCACGCCGGTTTTTGCAGACATTGACGCTGGGACACATTGCCTTGATCCTGAGTCAGTCCGAAAAATGATCACACCCAACACAAGTGGCATCATTGGTGTTCACCTTTGGGGACATGCAGCACCGGTAGAAGAATTACAAAATATTGCAGATGAACATAACCTGAAGTTGATGTTTGATGCCGCACACGCTTTTGGTAACTCTCACAAAGGCAAAATTATGGGCAATTTTGGCGAAGCCGAAGTGCTCAGCTTTCACGCGACCAAGTTGTTCAATACTTTCGAAGGTGGCGCGGTTCTTACCAATAATGATGAACTCGCCAAAAAAATGCGCCTGATGCGTAACTTTGGCTTTGGTGGAGTAGACAACGTTATCTACCCTGGCACCAATGGCAAATTGACAGAAATTTGTGCCGCTATGGGTCTGGTCAATATGGATAATCTCGACTCGGTGATTGAACACAATAAATCGAATTACCTCGCCTATCAGCGAGGGCTCGAACGGCTGCCGGGAATCAGTATTTTCCGCTTCGATGAAGCGCAAAAAAACAATTACCAATACGTGGTGATGGAAGTCGATGAGGCATGTCCTGTTTCACGGGATGACATTGTTAAAGCCCTGCATGCTGAAAATATTCTTGCTCGAAAGTACTTCTGGCCGGGATGTCATAACATGAAGCCATACAAATTATTGTTTCCTCACGCTGGCATGCTGTTGCCGAACACCCAGGCTATTTCAGAACGCGTGATAGTTCTTCCAACGGGAACAAACTTAAATATTGATGAGATAAACACTATTACGACAGTAATTCGCACTTTGTTAATCAGTCATGACGAACCATAAAATCATCATGAAAATATTACTTATTGGTCAGTGCACTTTGCATTGGGGCAGGATGGAGTTTGGTAATGTCGGCAATTACTACATTATCGAACCGTTCATAAGAGAGCTACGTCGTGTCTTTCCTGCGGCGAAAATAAAAACAACCATGCAGATGAGTTCGAGATTCTGTGAATCTGAGGGTGTTACAGTTCTTCCAATGGAGTTTTACTACGGTTGGTCATCAGACGATTTAGCAATCGCGCGTAAAGAATTCTCAATTGCCAATCATTACTATCGGAATGGTGAGTTAACTGAGATAACCCCATTTATAAGAGAAATACTGGATACAGACCTTGTCATAGATTTCAGTGGCGATATATGGGGAGATAATGCTGACTTTCTTGGCCAAGATAGGTTTGAGGTTGGTCTGCTGAAAGATCGTGTGGCCCAGTTGATAGGTAAACCAGTCGTGATGTTGGCTGGTTCTCCCGGACCTTTTAATTCCGACAAAAATCTGAAGTTGGCAAAAGAGGTTTATGCAAATTTCTCGTTAGTGACTAACCGTGAACCCATTAGTACAACACTACTCCAAGAACAAGGGTTCGATACGAGTAAAACGCACTCATTGGCTTGTCCGGCGTTTTTATTTGAGCCTGCCCCTCAAAGGGATATCCAGCTATTACCCGAAGTGGAAGAACTCTTTAGCCAGAGGCGACAAAAGCCCATTGTCGGTTTCATCCTATGTGGTTGGAACTTTGAAGAGGGCCCTTTCGACAAATCCGGTCGTGTCGATGATGAGTTCACACGTTTTGCCGAAGCTGTCGAATATCTCACTGAAGAGAATAATGTGAAAGTTTGTTTGATGTCACACTCTAATGGATTTGATATTCCACCAGCCCCTTTTAGGCTTAAGCATGGCCGTGATTACGACACCATCAAGCAGCTTGAAAAAGTGCTGAAAGACAGAGGAATAAGCAAAGATTTTTGCGTGCTCAATCAAGTCTACGATACTTGGCAAATAAAAGGCATCGTAAGAGAGCTCGATATGCTTGTCAGTGGACGGGTACACGCTGCTGTTGCTGCTCTTTCTCAAAATATTCCCACGGTTATTATTGATTATGGTCACGAGCCCAAGGCTCATAAACTCTCTGGTTTTGCAGAGACGGTTGGAGTCAGCGAATATGTTGCCAATCCATGTTCGAGTGAAGATCTAAAAGCAACAATCAAACGCTGCTTAACAAAAAAAGATCAATATAAGCAGTTCTTGGAAAATCGTATTCCAGAAGTGAAGCAACTCGCCAGAGAAAATTTCAACGTTCTCAAAAAATATGCCCGGTTATGAGTAAACGCATCGCAATCATGCAGCCTTATTTTCTGCCATATATTGGATACTGGCAGTTAATGAATGCTGTTGACCAGTTTGTTATTTATGACAATATTCAGTTCACCAAAAAAGGCTGGATAAACAGAAATCGTTTTTTACTAAATAGTCAACCTCAAACGTTTACTCTTCCGCTCAAAAAAGACTCTGATTATCTTGATGTGTCAGAGCGTTACCTTTCAGATATTCATGATGAACATGTAAAAAAATTGCTCAGACAATTTGAGGCAGCTTATGCGAAAACCCCACATTTTTATGAAGGGGTAAAGTTACTTAGAGAGTGTCTGTTATTTAATGATAAAAACTTATTCAATTTTGTTTATCACTCAATTAAAACTGTGAGGGATTACTTGAGCATAGACACTGAACTCGTCATCTCATCCTCTCTGGATATTGATCATGATTTACGATCAGCAGAAAAAGTAAAAGCTATTTGTCACAATCTTAATGCTGATACTTATATCAATCCACATGGGGGGGTAGACCTTTATGATAAAGATGATTTTGATGCTGAGAACCTCACGCTGAAGTTTCTTAAACCACAAGAAATTGAATACGACCAAAACCAGAGTGGGCACACACCTTGGCTATCAATTATTGATTTGATCATGTTTTGTAGAAAATCAGAAATTCAGCAAAAATTGAGCGAGTTTGATTACCTATGAGCGTAAATGGTTACAAAGTCGAGTGGTCTAATGATTCGGACAGGATCTTGAATTTTTTGAGGCAAGTTGATTCTGATTTTTATGATCCTTTATCAGAAAGAGTGAATTTATTCGATTATGCGAAAAAGCTTTCTGATAAAGCAAAAAACCTATTTTTGGTGGCGGAGGAGCAGGTTGATGTTGCCCATTTCGCTTTTTATCTGAATGAGCAACAAAAAAGTCTTTTCATCACATCAATTTCAATAAAAAAAGTTTTTCAAGGTATTGGGCTCGGCAGCTATCTTTTAACAGCTTTAAAGAGATATGCCAGAGACACTAACTACAGACTCATTGAACTTGAAGTTGATTCTCGCTCGCAGAGTCTTATTCATTTTTACAAGAAGAATGAATTTGTAGAGCAAACTCGAAATGGAAATATACTCAGCCTTCAATATAGGCTGCCGTAGAAAAATGGCTTCATTGAGCAATAAAACACTGATCGGTGTCCTTTGGAACTTTGCAGAGCAAATATCAGTAAAGGGCATATCAGTAGCAGTGACATTAGTTCTGGCTTATTTTTTGAGTCCTGAAGACTTCGGCCTTGTGGCGATGATGGCGGTTTTTATCAGTATCGCAACATCACTTATGGACTCTGGTTTCCGTCAGGCTTTAATCCGCTTACCTGAAGTCAGCCAAGAAGATTTTAATACCGCCTTCTTTGCCAATATCCTACTGGGCATTATTTCGTACTTTTTGTTATTTATATGTGCCCCAGCGATTGCCGGGTTTTATGGTGAAAATCAGTTAATTCCATTGATTCGAGTGGCGGGCGTGGTCGTCATAATCAATGTTTTTCAGGTGGTGCAGTATGCTTGTTTGAGCAGAGAAATGAACTTTAAAGCTCAGTTCCGTGCTGCACTTCCCGCTACAATCATCTCGGCCATCGTGGCTCTGGGATTTGCCTATTATGGCTTTGGGGTATGGGCTTTGGTTGCACAGATGCTGACGTCAGCATTTTTTGTTGCCATATTCCTCTGGCTACAGAACCTCTGGCGGCCTAACTTGGCTTGGTCAAAAGCCTCGCTGAAATCCATGTATCGATTTGGTTATAAATTGTTTTTGTCGAATCTGCTGGATACCGGGTTTAAGAACATGTTCGTGGTGGTGATAGCGAAGCTTTTCTCTACGAGTGTTGCTGGTCTCTACTTTTTTGCTGATCGTATCAGAGAAATACTCATATACCAGATGGTTAGCTCTATTCAAAAAGTTACTTTCCCAGCATTGGCAAATATTCAGGGCGATAAAGAACGGTTGAAGCAAAGTTATAAAAGAGTGATTACAGTTACTACGTTTGTTATGTTTCCCATAATCTTGTTTTTTGCCGCGCTTGCGGAGCCACTTTTTCATAGTTTTTTACCAGAGGCGTGGTGGCCTTCGGTGATTTACATTCAATTAATGTGCTTGGCTGGTGTGTTGATTCCCATTCACGCTATTAATTTGAATATGCTCAAAGTGCTTGGCAGATCAGACTTGTTTTTAGGGCTTGAGGTTGTGAAGAAAGCGCTTGCAGTGCTGATATTACTCGTCAGTTACAGGTTTGGTGTAGAGGGAATTTTGCTCGGGCAGATTATTAGTTCCGTTCTGGCATATATACCGAATAGTTATTACTCGAAAAGACTGATTAATTACTCGGTTACAGAGCAACTAGCTGATTTTATGCCGACACTCCTGTTGGCTGGTGTAATTGCTATCTGCGTGTGGCTTGTTCAAATATCACTGGACTGGAGTGCGTTGCCGGAGGTTTTACTGCTTGGAGCCGGTGCTTGTTTATCCTACCTACTGGTCTCCCGAATGTTGAAGTTGCCAGCACTGGGCTACGCCAGCCATCTGCTAACAAATAAATCCGCTAGGAATAATGCCTAATGAGGAATCTGCGTAGCCAAACAGAGATTATGGCGTCATGGGAAGGGGACTTGTCGAGCCCTGTGGTCAGTATCTGTTGTATTACCTATAACCATGATGCATACATTGAAGATGCACTCGAAGGTTTTTTAATTCAGGAAACAGATTTTCCTTTTGAAATATTGATTCATGATGATGCGTCGACTGATAGAACGGCAGATATTATCAGGGAGTATGAAGCTGCTTATCCGAATCTGATTAAGCCGATTTATCAAGTTGAGAATCAATATTCTCAGGGAAAAAAATGAATATTGAGTTTAACTTCACCCGGGCTAAAGGAAAGTTTATTGCATTGTGTGAAGGTGATGATTATTGGATAGACGCAGATAAACTACAGACACAAGTTGATATTCACAAACGGTATAGGAATATTACCCTCAGTTGTCACAAAGCTTTAGAAAAAAATCTCAGTGAAAAAACAGAAAAACTAACATACGTATTAGATGGATGTGATCAGTTCATAGAAACTGAAGATATCGTAACAAGAAAAAAGGGGTATCTTCCCACGGCATCAATGATGATAACTTCAGATTTTATGCAGCAAATTTCTGGCTACTTTAAGTATATAAACCCACCAGTTGGAGATTATTTTATACAGATATTTATGGCTTTTTATGGCCGTGTATATTACTTATCTACACTCACCTCGGTGTACAGGAAGAATGTCGAAGGTTCATGGAGTGAAACACAGTCAGACAGTAATGCACTACTTAACCATCGTTTAAAGATGATAGCAGCTCTTAATAAAAGTTGGACTTATTTTAGCTGGACTTCTAAAGCTAATGCTATTGCCATTCCTTGGGCACATTATTCTATTGGTATTGCCCTTCCGTCTGCATCCTGTTATGCAAGATTGAAAGTAATCAAGTCGTTTTCCCCAGCCTTTTCGATTAAGAAAACTCGGTTACTAGTCAGATACTATGGATTTATTTTCGCAAGATCTTTTAGAAGAATAAAATCCTAAATTAGATTAATTACTCGTTTTGGACTGAGTCATCCATTCTAAATGATATAAAAAAATGACAACTTTACATATTATTCACAACGATAAATTTATTCCACAATTTATAGATTTTATGAAATCAGAATATGATGATTTTGAACAACATATCTTTTATATATTTGACCGAGAAGAACATTATCCGTTACCGGGGTATAGCAATATTATATTTGGATCTCGGTTCGGCACAATAGGGAAATATACTAAGTTAAGGCAACACATAATTAGCTCTGACAAAGTCATCATTCATTTCTTGGCGAGTATGAAAGTGATTTTATTTTTAAATATTCATACATCTTATTTGAAGAAAATTTGCTGGGTTTTATGGGGGATAGATCTCTATCGGCGAGAGCAAGGGAAAAGGAATTTTAAGTGGTATGTTCGAGAGTTTTTAAGGAAACGAGTATTTAAAAACTTGGGAGCCGTGACGACAACCGTACCTGGAGATTTTCTTCTTGCTAAGAAATGGTATGACACAAGAGCCGTTTACATCGAAAACTTGATGTACCCAAGTCATGTCAACAGGGATATAAAGGCAAGGATTACCAGTGATGCTACAAGGCTGAATATTCAAATTGGTAATTCAGCATCTCCTACAAACAATCATAAAGAAATCATCGATAAACTCTCTAAAGAGGTGGCTAAGGATTTTAGGGTTTATTGTCCGTTATCATATGGAAATGAAACATACAAAGCTGAGATTATCGAGTACGGCTATTCTAAACTTGGTGAGAAGTTCGTTCCCATGACTGAGTTCATGTCGTTTGATGAATATACAATCTATTTGAATGGGATTGATATCGCGATAATGAATCATGACAGGCAACAGGCAATGGGTAACATTATCGCTTTATTAGGAATGGGGAAAAAGCTATACATCAGAAGCGATATAACGCCTTGGAGCTATTTCCAAGCAAAAGGAGTGACGTTGTTTGATTCATTAGCCAACATTGAGCTTAAGCCCATTGAACATGAAACGGCATCCCAAAATATTGCAAGAGTTGCATATTTCTTTACCAGGGAAAGATTGAAAAAAAATTGGGATGAAGTGTTTGAAAGCCAATGGAATCTCAGATGAGCATAGAGATTGTTGGCAACGGAATGATGGCTAGAGCCGCTTCTGTGATGAGAGCTAACCTGCCTGTGACAATTTTTGCGTCTGGGGTGTCTAACTCGAATGAGAAAGATGTTTCAGCATATCGGAGAGAGATTAACCTTTTAGAAAGGTCAATTTCCGATAACGCGTTATTCGTTTACTTCAGTAGCTATCTCGCTGAGGATGGTGATAGCAAATATGCACGACACAAACGGAATGTTGAAACCATCGTCAAGCAAACAGCAACTCGCTACATAATACTACGGCTGCCTCAAGTTGTTGGCATAACCGGCAACAACACGCTTATGAATTACTTCGTTAAAGCTATTACTAGAGAAGAGCCTGTTTTACTTCAAAAACATGCCTATCGAAGCTTGATAGATGTCGTCGATGTGATGAGAGTCTTGCAGTTACTGATTGATAAAAATGATATTAATTTGACGTTAGCTGTTGGCCCTGAGCAACCGATCAATGTGATCGAAATATTCAAATTGGTTGAAGAGGCTATAGGGTGTCTCACAAGGTACAAAGAGATAGATACTGGGTCAAAGCAATTCGCAAATCTGTCTGAATTAAAAAAAATACTAGGAAATAAAGATGTTCTTTTCGATGACCAATACCAGAAACGTGTCATTGAAAAGTATGCGATGGAACTATTCCACTTGAATCAGATAAATTTCCAAAACCAGAAAAACGCTTCAGCGAAGAACACCAAGATCCAAAAACTGTTTTCAGACAAATTGGAAGGAGAGTTATGAGTAACAAATACTCTCCACTTAATGCTATGTTTGATGATACTACCTTAAATGCTCAGATTCGCACTTTCTTTGATGCCTTTTATGCTGGTGCGATGTGAGTCATAAAGAGCGGGGTTATTCGCCATTTTCTCTACAATTCTAGTGTTTAGGCTGCTCCGGTTGAGGTATCGACTTGCTGAGTTCAGGAATCACAACGCTGTCACTACCAAAGAGGTTGGTTATCATTTGTATAACCTCCATCGCGTATTTCAACATCATAATGCGGCGTCTTCTAGAGCCTGGGACAGACAGCTCGGAGAAGCATACGATGATGGCGTAACAGGTTTTACTAAGAATTGTCCCGACCCCATGACGCTGAATGCCAGAGTTTATGAATGGTTTCTGAATATTTTTTATGACAGATATCACCAGGAAGGCAAGTGATGGATGTGTCTGTCATCGTACCAGTGTTTAATCAGTGGCATTTGCTACCAGATTTAATAAAAGCATACTCAAACCAGTCAGGCGCATTCTCCAGAGAGCTTGTGATCGTCGATAATGGTTCAGATGAGATACCCAAACTCCCTGAAAATGAGGATATCACCATTCTTACATGTGAAAAGCCGGGTTCCTATGCTGCGAGGAACAAGGGGTTGGATGCAGTGTCAGGTGAGCTAATTGTATTCACGGATGCTGACTGTGTGCCGAGTGATGATTGGTTAAATCACCTTTATGAGGCTTATTCTGGCTCTGATCGGAAAACCTTGCTGGCTGGCAACGTGATTGTTCGCAGTAACAGTCAGCAGCCATCCTCAGCTGAGCTTTATGATATTGCCGTAGGCTTGCCACAACAGCGATATGTGTCCAGAGGCTATGCGGTCACCGCAAATCTGGCGATTCCCCGCGCTGTATTCGATGAGATTGGATTATTTGATGAAAGCCGTTTTTCAGGCGGGGATGCGGACTTTTGTCAGCGTGCTTTGGCCGCAGGCTTTAAATTGGAGTATGTGCCAAGCGCTATCGTTTACCATCCTGCGCGAGATACTTGGGCCGCTTATGCAACAAAAGTGAGGCGGGTTAAGGGCGGCCAGATTTGCTCAGGAACGAGGATGAGAAGATTCAAGTATTTTGCGTTGACCCATATTCCGCCCGTATGGAGAGTGATACGCGTGATAAATACAAATAAACTTAATTTTCTTGAAAAATTCAAAGTTATCTGGTTTCAAGCGCGCCTGTGGGGGGTGGAGTTACTGGAGGTTTGGTTGTTAATTGCCGGTAAAACACCTGAAAGACGATAAGTAAAATGATAAAAAAGATGTCTGATAATTTAGTTTCAATCATCACCCCACTTCACAATGCAGAAGAATACATTACCCAAACGATTGAGTCGGTACTGGGCCAGACTTATTCAAATTGGGAGCTGATTATTGTTGATGATGTGTCATCTGACAATTCAGTTGTCTTGGTGGAAAAGTATGTTGCGCAGTATGCTCGGGTTAAGCTGATCAGGCTGGAGCAAAATAGTGGCGCTGCGGTAGCTCGAAATGCGGCAATAAAGGTAGCTAAGGGTCGATATCTTGCTTTTTTGGATAGTGACGATCTGTGGTTACCGACTAAGCTTGAAAAGCAGCTCGCCTTTATGCAGGAAACGGGTCACCCTTTTACCTACACGGCGTATGAAAAAATTAATGAATCGGGCCGGCTTATCGGCAAGGTCGGGGTGCCGGTCAGGGTGAATTATCAACAGCTGCTGAAAACTTGCTATCTCGGTTGTTTAACGGTGATGCTGGATCGGACTTACTTTGATGACATCAGTATGCCGCTGATTCGCCGTCGGCAGGATTTTGGATTGTGGTTGCGGCTTTTAAAAAAAGTCGATTTTGCCTATGGTATTCGTGACGTTTTAGGGCAGTATCGCGTTCATGAAAAATCCATTTCGTCGAATAAATTTACGACATCAGCCTATACATGGCAGCTTTATCGCCAAGTTGAGCAGCTCAACCTATTGAAATCACTCTATTATTTTGGCCAGTATTCAATACGAGGTTTTTTGCGTAACAAATTGCCATTTTTAGCGAGGTGGGTCGGGATTTTGCGATGAATTGGTCTAGTCTAGTTGGGCTGACATAATCCATAACAGCTTCTTGTGCGTTTAGCTAAAAAAGCGGAAATGACAGGCCAAGCGAAGCTTACAATAAATAAGGCGAAATAGTTGGCGCAGGCAAAGACGGTCAAAATAAAAAAATCTGTTAATAAATGAAATTGGAATAGCGCAACCGTGACCAAAATAACTTGTTTTAAAGCATACGACATACGCGGCAAACTCGGCGATGAATTGAATGAAGATGTGGCTTACCGCATTGGTTATGCTTTTGCCAAACAGCGCGATGCCAAAAAAGTTGTGGTGGGTGGGGATATTCGCGAAACCAGTCAGCCACTCAAATTAGCCTTGGCACAGGGATTGATAGAGGCGGGGACTGAGGTGATTGATATCGGTATGGTCGGCACCGAAGAAATCTATTTTGCGTCGTTTTATCTGGATGTGGATGGCGGTATTGAAGTCACTGCCAGTCATAATCCGCTTGATTACAATGGCATGAAGCTGGTCGGTAAAAATGCCAAGCCGATTAGCGGCGATAGTGGCTTGCATGATATTCAACAATTGGCTGAGACGTTGACTTCGCCGTACCCGGAAGGGAATAGCGCATCGGTATTAACCCATAGTGGTTATCAACAGCAATCCATTCTGGCGCCTTACATTGACCATTTACTGACTTATGTCGATTTGCCAAAACTCAAGCCAATACGTTTGGTAGTCAATGCCGGTAATGGCGCGGCGGGGCATGTCATTGATGCCATTGAACGTCAGTTTGTCGAGCTGAAAGTGCCAGTCAGCTTTATTAAGGTCCATCATGAACCCGACGGTCAGTTCCCCAATGGTATTCCCAACCCGCTATTGCCTGAAAATCGCGCCGCTACGGCAGATGCTGTCATCTTGCATCATGCTGATATGGGTATTGCTTGGGATGGCGATTTTGATCGTTGCTTTTTATTTGATGAAAACGGCCGGTTTATTGAAGGCTACTATATCGTTGGGTTATTGGCAGAAGCCTTTTTACGCAAACAGCCGGGCGAGAAAATCATTCATGATCCCCGGTTAACGTGGAATACGGTTGATCAGGTAACTGAGGCGGGTGGCGTGCCAGTGCAGTCGAAAACCGGCCATGCTTTTATCAAAGAACGTATGCGTCTGGAAAATGCCATTTATGGCGGTGAAATGAGCGCCCATCATTATTTCCGGGATTTTGCCTATTGTGACAGCGGCATGATTCCATGGTTATTAGTGACGGAGTTGCTGAGTGCTTCTGGTAAAACGCTGTCGCAATTGGTGGATGAGCGCATGCAGCAATACCCATGCAGCGGTGAAATTAACTATCGCGTCACCGATGTACCCGCAACATTGGCGCGGATTCTGGAGTTTTATCAGCAACAAAGCCCGCAGCCTGTGCTTGATAAAACAGACGGCGTTAGTCTGGAATTTGACCAGTGGCGTTTTAATTTGCGCGCTTCAAATACCGAGCCGTTGCTGCGTTTAAATGTCGAAAGCCGCAGTAACCCGGCATTGGTCAACCAGAAAGTGGCTGAAATTGAACAGTTAATCGAAGCGCAATGAAAATCTTACTAACCGGCGCCACGGGTTTTGTCGGCCGGATGGTTGTCGATGCTGCCATGCAGGCGGGACACCAGCTGACTGCTTTGGTCAGACAGCAAACGATGCAGTTGCCGGCAGAGGTGGTTCAGATTCAGTCAGAAAGTAATGTGTCTAGCGACGTCGCTGAACATGCTGTGCAAGGCATGGCGGTGGTGGTTCACTTGGCAGCGCGCACGCATGTAATGCGGGAAACAGAAAGCCAGCCCGCTGAGCAATACCATCAAACCAATGTCGTGATGACGCGTCGGTTAGCCGAAGCCGCTGCCCAGGCAGGCGTGAAACGGTTTGTTTTTATCAGCTCGGTAAAAGTGAATGGAGAGCAAACCTTGTCAGCGCCTTTTACCGAGCAAGACGCGCCAAATCCTGAAGATGATTACGGTCGAAGCAAATGGCAGGCTGAGCAAGTAGTACAGTCAATTGGCAAACAAAGTGGTATGGAAATCGTGATTTTGCGGCCGCCACTGGTTTATGGGCCGGGTGTCAAAGGCAATTTCGCCAGTTTAATACGCTGGTCTGGTTCCAGATTGCCGTTGCCGCTGGGCGCTGTTAAAAATCAGCGATCTTTGGTTGCGCTAGAAAATCTGGTTTCGGCGATCATGCTGGTAATTAGTCATCCGGGTGCGGCAAATCAGACTTATCTGTTGGCGGATGATGAGGTGATTTCTACACCAGAGTTGATTCGTCAAATTGCACGGGTCAAACAGCGCAAAGCGACTCTGGTTCCAATGCCTGTCCGTTTGCTCCAACTGATGGCCGCCACGATGGGTAAACGAGCAGTGGTGGATCGTTTACTTGGTTCGTTGGAAGTTGATGCAACTAAAATCAGCCAACAACTTGGCTGGCAGCCGGTGATAACGATGGCGGAGCAGTTGCAAAAATGTGTCGCAGCCAGCATGGATTTGCCAAGTTCTCAGGAGCACTAATCAAGTATGAATCATCCCGCTATCCGAATACTGGACTTTTTTTTGGCGTTATTTGGCCTCATCGCCAGTTTGCCAGTGCTGTTGGTGTTGATGGTGATCGGTTTTTTCGATACGGGTTCGCCGATTTTTAGACAGCAACGGGTGGGACGTTTCCAGCAGCCGTTTACCTTGCTTAAATTTCGAACGATGCGTGTTGATACCGAACAGGTCGCAACACATCTTGCCGATCGGAATGCAATTACCCGGTTTGGGCACTTTCTGCGGCGCAGCAAACTGGATGAATTACCACAGCTGTGGAATGTGCTGAAAGGTGAAATGAGTCTGGTCGGCCCCAGACCGTGCCTGTATAGCCAAATTGTATTGATTGAGGAAAGAGTCAAGCGCGGTGTGTTTAACGTACGCCCGGGTATTACCGGGTTGGCGCAAATTAATTCGGTAGATATGTCTGAACCAGAGCGGTTAGCGGAAATGGACGCAGCTATGATTCAACAATGGCACTGGCAGGATTACTTTCGGTTCATTATTGCCACCCTGTTAGGTAAGGGAAAAGGGGATCGCGTCCGGCATTAGCGCATTCACTGAAAACCTTGAGTCGTCCTGACTGGAGACGAAAACACGGCAGTCAGGAAAAAAAGCTTGTCAGTTGAGGCCGTGCTGTTTTAGGCTCGAATGTGGTCAGGATGACCATTTATCAAAATTAAAGGAGATGGACGGATGTTAAAACAATGGATTGTAGCCTTAATGCTGGCTTGTTCTTTGGCTGGTGGTGCCGTTTTCGCTGCCGATAAAATCGATTTAAATGCTGCCTCTGCTGAAGAGTTACAACTGATAGACGGAATTGGTCCGGCGACAGCGGCCAAGATTGTGGCTTATCGTGAAGCGAATGGCGATTTTACCAATATTGACGATCTGACTAACGTAAAAGGCATTGGTGAGAAAAAAGCAGCCAGTGTTATGGATCAGGTAACAATCGGCGAATAGTATCGGTTGAAATAGTGAGTCTAAGGGGGATGGCATGGTCATCCCCTTTTTTGTCTTAAAAACTTATCGTGGAAACCTTTTGCTCCGCTTGTTGCATTAAGGTGTCTTTGAGTGTGCTGTAGAGATTGTCCTGTTCACTTGATGTTAGCATGTTGTCATCGTCGTTACTAATAAAAAACACGTCTTCTACCTGATCGCCAAGCGTGGTCAATTTGGCGTTCATTAATTGCAGTTGTTGAGACAGCAAGACTTGCGCAACAGCAGATATAAGCCCCGGCCGATCATGCGTATAAAGTTCCATCACAGTATGGTTTAGCTGTGGGTTATCGGTAAATTTAATGGTCGGCTCAGTCTTAAACAGTCGGCTGATGCGCGGCATCATTTGTGGGTTGTAGCCACTGGTTAACTGGGTTCTCGCCAACTGTTGTTGCATGGCATTAATAATATCTTGGTGGCGTTGTGCGGCGCCATTAATGATGAACGTATTCAGCGTATTACCGGTTTCGGTGGTATTGATTTTGGCATCGAGAATATTGAGTTGAAGTTGTTCTAACGTAGCCGTCATTGCTGCGAACAATCCACGCCGATCACGACTAAAAATAAATAACTCTAATGTGGCAGCTTCATTATTATGCTGACGCACCAGAATTAACGGTTCTTGGTCCGGGCGATCTAATCGGTTACGGGTGTGCCAGACAATTTCATCAACACTATGCCGTAAAAAATAGTCCAGACCATAGTCTTGCCACAAGTCACTAATGGACTGATTTTGATAGCCTTTATCAATTAATTCAGCTAAAGCTTGTTGGTGTTTCTTTTGGCTTTTTTCTTCGATATTTTTGGCTTGCTGCTCGGTATTTTCCAGCCATTGTCGTGTACTGTGATAGAGCTGTTTTAGTAACGAATCGCGCCAACTATTCCAGAGGTTTCGATTGGTGGCACGAATATCCGCCACAGTAAGCAGATACAAATAATTGAGCCGTTCAACACTGCCGACCAGATCCGCGAACTCTCGTATGACTTCCGGATCTTCAATATCTTTTCGCTGCGCGGTGGCCGACATCGACAAATGATGGCGGACCAGAAAAGTCACGATCTGGGTATCGTATGCACTGATACTGTGCTGCTGGCAAAATTGTTCCGCATCGGCAACGCCAAGAATACTGTGATCACCACCACGGCCTTTGGCAATATCGTGAAAAATGCCAGCGATATAAAGCAGTTGCGGTTTAGCGAGTTGATAGAACACTGACGAGCAAAGGGGAAACTCGGCGTTAAATTCCTCACAGGAAAAGCGACGTAGATTGCCCACTAGAAATAAGGTGTGCTCATCAACGGTGTAGGCGTGGAATAAATCATGCTGCATTTGCCCGACAATATTACCGAAAGCCGGTAAGTAAGCACCGAGCACACCAAGCTGATTCATCCGGCGAAACTCATGTGTGATGCCTTTTGGCTGGCGAATGATTTCCATAAACAGACTGCGATTTTTAATGTCCTTACGAAAACGCCGGTCTATTAGGTGTAAGTGGGCATGGATTTGTCTGATGGTTGCCGCTCGAATGCCTTTAAGATGGGGGTGTTGTTGCAATAGCAAGAAAACTTCCAGCAGCGCATAGGGATAAAAGGCAAAAATACCGGCATTGATGGTTTCCAGATAGCCGTTATGGGCTTGAAAACGCCGGTTAATCGGTTGGATATCACCCGGTTCAGCCGCCTGGATAATATTTTCTTCGAAAATTTGCAGTAACAAGGCGTTCATCTGACCCACTGCGCGAGCCGCAAGATAGTAGTCCTTCATGAAATGTTCGACGGCCATGCGTTTCTCGGTGTCCTGATAACCGAGCTTTTTAGCAAGTTCACGCTGGTGGTCAAACATCAGTTTTTCTTGTTTGCGGCCGGCTTGGTGATGCAAGGCAAAGCGTATCTGCCAGAGAAACCGTCTGGCTTTTTCCAGGACATCGTATTCACTTTGTGCCAGAAAGCCTTTTTCGTTTAGTCCAGCCAAGTTGGTGACACTGAAATGTTGTTGGGCTACCCAGGTAATCACCTGAATATCACGTAAGCCACCTGGCGACTCTTTGATATTGGGTTCCAGATTATTGGCAGTTTCGTTGTACTTGCGATGCCGCTCAATTTGTTCCTGACGCTTGCGTTCAAAAAACAGCCGGGTATCCCAGGTTTTGTTGGAAACGGTGAGCTGTTCGAGTTCAGTGAACAACGCGGCTTCACCACAAAGATAACGTGCTTCTAACAGATTCGTGGCAATGCTGATGTCTTCCTCAGCCTGCGCTCGACACTCAGCAATACTGCGCACACTATGACCAATATCCAGTCCGACATCCCACAGATCGGTTAGAAATTGGGATAATGCTGCTGGTGGAGAATCAGAAATAGCCTCATCAAGCAAGATCAGCAAATCCACATCGGAAAAGGGTTGCAATTCGCCACGGCCATAGCCGCCGACGGCGATTAAGGTGGCCGGGGTGGCGTCGGGGACATGGGCTTGCCAGAGAAACTGGAGCACTTCATCAACAAACAGCGCTTGTTGGTGAACCAGCCAATCAATATCGGCATGCTTTTCAAAAAAAAGCGATTTGAGGTGCTGCTGAGCAAGACTTAATGCCTCACGACAGGCTAGGCTATTTTCAGCCTTGCCAAAATTCCAGACGGAAAGCTCAGGCTGTGTCATGGTGTTAACCCTGTAATCAGCGTTCTTCTTCACGCAAAGTGAGGATTTCGTAACCGTCGTCAGTTACCAGAATGGTATGTTCCCATTGTGCAGATAATGACCGGTCTTTCGTTACAACCGTCCAGCCATCAGGCAGCTGCCTGACGTGACGTTTTCCGGCATTAATCATTGGCTCGATGGTAAAAGTCATGCCACTTTGCAAGACCATACCCGTATCCGGCGTGCCGTAATGAAGCACTTGCGGCTCTTCATGAAACCCCCGACCAATGCCATGACCACAATACTCACGGACAATGGAAAAATGCTCTTTTTCAGCGCATTGTTGAATGGCATGGCCGATATCACCCAGTCTTATGCCAGGCTTAACCATGTCGATACCAACAAACATGGCTTCGTGGGCAACCCGAACCAGTCGTTGCGCCAAAATTGAGGTTTTACCGACATGAAACATTTTACTGGTATCGCCATGGAAGCCATCTTTAATCACGGTCACATCAATATTAATGATATCGCCATCTTTGAGTTTTTTATCCCCGGGAATACCATGACATATAACATGATTGACCGAGGTGCAAACCGATTTGGGAAAACCATGATAATTTAATGGCGCCGGGATCGCCTTCTGCACATCAACAATATAATCATGGCAGATTTGATTCAATTCATCCGTGGTAATACCTGCCTGAACATGCTCGCCAATCATGGACAGAACTTCGCCAGCCAACCGGCCCGCAATACGCATTTTTTCAACTTCGTCGACAGATTTAATGGTCACAGCCATAATCGCTGGGCAATCCTGATTTGTGGAGTAAACCGTGCTAGTTTGCCGGATTACACTGACTGATGCCAGTCAGAACCGGCTATCTAGCATGAAAAGCGCGTTTCGCTTTGTTTTATAGGGTAAGTGTGGAATAATATGCGCGCCCGTAATCGGTTATTACGGGACAAAATCACACATATGCCGGCACAGCTATCGGGGTGCTGCCTGATTAAATTCGGGGGGTCGATGGTTGGGGTGTATGGAGGATTAACCCCATTATTTAAAGGTAAATATCATGGCTAAAATTACAATGCGCCAAATGCTTGAAGCTGGCGTACACTTCGGTCACCAGACCCGTTACTGGAATCCGAAAATGGCACCGTTCATTTTTGGTAAGCGTAACAACATTCATATTGTTAACCTCGAAAACAGTCTGCCGTTATTCAATGATGCGCTGAATTTTGTTAGCAAGCTGGCTTCCAAAAAAGGTCGTATTTTGTTTGTAGGCACCAAGCGTGCGGCTCAAGATGCGATTCGTGAAGATGCAGAACGTGCCGGTATGCCTTATGTCAACCGTCGTTGGTTGGGTGGCATGTTGACCAACTATCAAACCGTACGTCAATCAATCAAACGTCTGGATGCGGTTCAGGAAATGATTGAAAGTGGTCGTACCGAAGGTCTGAAAAAGAAAGAAGTTTTGACGCTTTCCCGTGAACAGGAAAAGCTGGAAAAAAGTATCGGTGGTATTCGCAAAATGGGCGGCTTACCAGATGCTTTGTTCGTCATTGACGTTGATCATGAACGCATTGCGATTCAAGAAGCCAACAAACTGGGTATTCCAGTTATTGCGGTAGTGGATACCAACAGTAATCCAGATGGCGTTGACTATGTTATCCCGGGTAACGATGATTCAATGCGCGCTATTCGTTTGTATACCGCCAATATTGCGGATGCGATCCTTGAAGGTCGTGCTTCAGTAACCACCGGAGACAGCGGCGATGAGTTCGTTGAAGTGGTGGAAAACGATACCGAAGCGGCAGCGGAATAAACACTGACGTTTCACGGATACAGGCTCGTCTACGACGGGCCTGTGTCGTATGTGTGGCCTTGGGCCAACCATAAACAACAGAATTGAAGGGTAAAAATCATGGCAATTACTGCTGCACTGGTTAAGGAACTGCGTGAGCGTACTGGCTCAGGCATGATGGAATGTAAAAAAGCGTTGGTCGAATCGAATGGTGATATCGATGCAGCGATTGAAGCGATGCGCAAAGCGGGTCTGGCGAAAGCAGACAAAAAAGCAGACCGCGTTGCTGCCGAAGGCGTTATTGCCATTGAAGTTAGCAAAGATGGTAAACAAGCCGTCATGCTGGAAGTTAATTCCGAAACAGACTTTGTTGCCAAAGCCGATGACTTTGTCAATTTTGTTAACGAAGTGGCACAGAAAGCCTTGGCAAATCAACCTGCAGATGTGGCTGCACTGTTGGCAATGACACTGGATAGCGGTGAAACGGTCGACAACAAGCGTCAGGCCTTGATCGCTAAAATTGGTGAAAATATTCAGGTGCGTCGTTTTACAACTTTGCAAACAGCAGGCGTTATTGGTGCCTACCGTCACGGTGATCGCATTGGTACGATGGTCCAAATGTCTGGTGACAATGCTGAACTAGCGCGTGATTTGGCGATGCATGTGGCAGCAAATCGTCCACAAGCAGTGTCTGCAGATGAATTGTCTCAAGAATTGATCGAGAAAGAACGTGATATTGTGGCAACACAAGCACGTGACAGTGGCAAGCCAGAAGCTATCATTGAAAAGATGATCGAAGGCCGGATGAGTAAGTTTGTTAACGAAGTAACGTTACTGGGTCAACCGTTTGTGAAGGATCCAGATGTCACCGTTGAAAAACTGGTGAAACAAGCCGGTGTCACCGTTGAAGGTTTTGCGTTTTTTGAAGTGGGTGAAGGTATCGAGAAAAAAGCCGATAACTTTGCCGAAGAGGTTATGGCACAGGCACGGGGTAACTAATCGATGTCGGAAACGGGAAGTCAGCCGGTTTTTAAGCGGATTTTGCTGAAACTGAGTGGCGAAGCCCTGATGGGAAATGCCGAATATGGTATTGAGCCGGAAGTGATAACCCGTTTTGCCAAAGAGATCAGCGCCTTGAACAAACAAGGCGTTGAACTCGGCATCGTTATTGGCGGGGGCAATATCTTTCGCGGCGCTGGTCTGGCCGGGAAAGGCATGGACCGGGTCAGTGCAGATCACATGGGCATGTTGGCCACGGTAATGAATGCATTGGCGCTGCAGGATGCGCTGGAGCGTAATGGCACGTTTTGCCGAGTGATGTCGGCGATACGGATCCATGAGGTTTGTGAAGATTATCTGCGCCGTCGTGCTATTCGACACCTTGAAAAAGGCCGTGTCGTTATTTTTGCGGCAGGCACAGGCAATCCGTTTTTTACCACTGACTCAGCAGCCAGTCTTCGCGCCGTGGAAATCGGTGCAGAATTGATGCTCAAAGCCACACAAGTGGATGGGGTTTATGATGATGATCCGCGTAAAAACCCGAATGCGGTTCGCTATGAATCACTCAGCTACGATGAAGTGATTAATAACCGTTTGGCTGTGATGGATACCACTGCGGTAGTCATGTGTCAGGAACAAAAAATGCCGCTACGGGTATTTGATGTGCATCAGTACGGTAATTTGACCGACATTGTCTATGGCAAAAATGTCGGTACGCTGGTCAAATAGGATAAAAATATGATTGACGAAATTGAAAAAGATGCCGCTGACCGGATGCAAAAAAGCGTCGCCGCATTGACGAGTGCGATGGCCAAAATTCGTGCAGGTCGAGCGCACACTAGTTTGCTTGATCATGTCATGGTGCCTTATTACGGCTCAGATGTGCCGTTGAGCCAGGTAGCCAATGTGGGTATTGAAGATTCCCGCACAATCACAGTTTCCCCATGGGAAAAAAATATGGTGTCAGTGGTGGAAAAAGCCATTATGACCTCTGATTTGGGCGTCAATCCGAACAGCGCTGGCATGACGATTCGGGTACCGATTCCACCGTTGACAGAAGAACGGCGGCGGGATTTGGTGAAGGTCGCCAAATCTGAAGCGGAAAATGCCCGTATTGCAGTGCGTAATATTCGTCGTGACGCGAATAACACACTGAAAGATCTGCTTAAAGAAAAAGAAATTTCTGAAGATGAGTTGCGTGCAGCAGAAGAAAATGTGCAGCAATTAACGAATGCCACAATCAAACAAATTGATGACGTTCTGGTCGATAAAGAATCTGATCTGATGGAAGTGTAATCACCACGATTACTCGCCACTGATGACGGCGCCGGTCAGAAATATTCCACGTCATATCGCCATTATTATGGATGGTAATGGCCGCTGGGCAAAACAGCGTCTACAACCGCGATTTATGGGGCATCGTGCCGGTGTTCGTGCGGTTGAGGGGGTAGTCAAACATTGTGCCGCCAGTGGCGTTGAAGTGTTAAGCCTGTTTGCTTTCAGCAGCGAGAACTGGCGACGTCCCAGTAAAGAAGTGGACCTGTTAATGGAGCTATTCAGCCATGCGCTGGATAATCAGGTTCAGCGATTACATCAAAATAATATCCGTCTTCAAGTCATCGGCGATATCAGCCGATTTTCATCGACACTCCAGAATAAAATCGCTGAGGCGCAAAACTTAACGCGTCATAACAGCGGCCTGCTGATTAATGTTGCCGCCAATTATGGCGGGCGTTGGGATATTACTCAGGCGGTAAATCAGTTAATGGCTGAGGTGGCAGCAGGAAAGCGTGCGGCCGGGCCAGTATCGGAAGCAGACATCGAGTCATGCTTGGTTACCGCGTCTATTCCGGCACCTGACTTGTTTATTCGCACCGGTGGAGAGCAACGAATTAGCAATTTCCTCATCTGGCAGTTGGCCTACACGGAGCTGTATTTTACCGATACGCTTTGGCCGGAATTTAATGCAAAAGCGTTAGAGCATGCGATTGAATGGTATGGGCAACGTGAGCGCCGATTTGGGAGAACGTCTGAGCAAGTTCAGGAGCAGTCAGATGCTTAAGACGCGCATCATAACCGCAGCAGTGTTAATTCCGCTGATTATTGGCGCCGTATTTTTATTGCCGAGTAGTGGCTTTTTAGTCTTGTTGTTGGTGATTGCCTGTTTTTCTGGCTGGGAATGGTTAACCATTGTCGCCGGCCATAAAGCCGGTTACCGCATTGGTGGTATTGTGTTGACTTTGCTGGTTAGTCTTTTTTTGCTGCCGC
The DNA here is from genome assembly GCF_000260965.1 of Methylophaga frappieri. Taxonomy (NCBI): domain Bacteria; kingdom Pseudomonadati; phylum Pseudomonadota; class Gammaproteobacteria; order Thiotrichales; family Piscirickettsiaceae; genus Methylophaga; species Methylophaga frappieri. The sequence goes on along the minus strand of NC_017856.1, from coordinate 769,264 downwards.
TTGCCAGTATGACTGAGATGATCCTGGCAGGACTGGTTTTCTGGTTATTCGTGACGACATTAGTGGTGACTTATCGCCATCGGCGATTACCCGTCAAAGTTGGGCAATGGCTGGGTCATAAAGCAATGGCCCTGCTGTTGCTGGTCATGATTATTGCCTCGTTTATCTACAGCGGTTTATGGCTGCACGGACAGGCAATCTCGGGATCGATATGGGTGATGTATCTTTTCTTGGTTGTCTGGTTAATGGATACGGGGGGCTATTTTTTTGGTAAACGCTACGGTAAGCGGCCGTTGGCGTCAGCAATCAGCCCAAACAAAACTCTCGAAGGCCTGTTCGGTGGTCTGCTTTTAGTGATGATGCTTGCCGTGTTGGCATTGATGGCAAATGTCAATGCAACGATTCATCCCGTGATCTGGCTACTCGCAACGGTCATCACAGCGTTATTATCGGTTGTCGGTGACTTATTCGAAAGTATTTTTAAACGGTTGTTCGCGGTGAAAGACAGTGGAGCGCTATTACCGGGCCATGGTGGCATGCTGGATCGGGTCGACAGCTTGCTGGCGGCCATGCCGGTATTTGCTGCTTGTCTTTATTTAGGTGGGCTACGCTGATGCGGCAGGTCACCTTGTTGGGTGCAACCGGTTCCATTGGCGACAGTACATTGGATGTACTGGCACGACATACCGAGAAGTATCAGGTTTATGCCTTGACGGCCAATCAGGCGTCAGAAAAACTGTTTGAGCAATGCCAGCGTTTTCAGCCGAAAGTCGCCGTGATGCGAGATCGAGATGCTGCGCGTACGCTACAAATAGCGTTAAAAGAAGCAGGTATTAAGACGGAGGTTCGCTATGGTGATGCGGCCCTTACAGAGATTGCTGCTGACCCGCAAAGTGATATTGTTGTAGCGGCAATTGTTGGGTCTGCTGGCTTGCTGCCGACGTTGGCTGCAGCCAAAGCGGGCAAACGCATTTTATTGGCTAATAAAGAAGCGCTGGTCATGAGTGGTGCATTACTGATGCAGACAGTCATGGATAATGGCGCTGAACTGCTTCCGGTAGATAGTGAACATAACGCAATCTGGCAATGTCTGCCTGTCAGTGACAGCCAGCAGTATCATTTTGCAGACAAGGGCGTCCGTCGGCTTATTTTAACGGCTTCAGGCGGTCCTTTTCGTGATTGGTCAGCCGCCGATTTAGCAACGGTCACGCCAGAGCAGGCGGTGGCTCACCCGAACTGGTCTATGGGACAAAAAATATCGGTTGATTCGGCAACGATGATGAATAAAGGGCTGGAAGTGGTTGAAGCCCATTGGTTGTTTGGCTTGCCAGCAAATCAGATTGAGGTTGTCTTGCACCGTCAAAGTATTATTCATTCCATGGTCGACTATCTGGATGGGTCGGTATTGGCGCAAATGGGTAATCCGGATATGCGTACGCCAATTGCCAATACTCTGGCTTGGCCTGAACGTATTGATTCGGGCGTGATGCCATTGGATTTGATTAGCGTTGGCCGACTTGATTTTAAGGCAGCGAGTTTTGCCCAATTTCCATGTTTAAAATTGGCTTATCAGGCGCTGAAAGCAGGCGGAACCAGCACTGCAATATTGAATGCTGCCAATGAGGTAGCGGTATCGGCTTTTCTTGAAAATCGATTGAAATTTATTGATATCGCGACCGTTATTGAGCAGACCCTAATGGCTGTATCAAGCCAGACTGCGGATGATCTCGAAGTTATTCTTGAAGCAGATCGTCTTGCCAGACAACAAGCCGAGCGCGTTATCTGCTGATGCAGTCATTATTCTTTTTTATTGTTGCCCTGAGCTTACTCGTGGTGGTCCATGAATTTGGACATTATTGGGTTGCGCGACGTTGTGGCGTTAAGGTCCTGACTTTTTCCGTCGGTTTTGGTAAGGCACTGCTGACACGGTATAACCGTCATGGCACAGCATTTGTGCTAGCTGCTTTGCCTTTGGGGGGCTATGTGAAAATGCTGGATAGCCGCCAGATGCCCGTCAGTCCGGCTGAGACGGCGACGAGTTTTGATCATCAACCTTTGTCTAAACGGACCGCTATTGTTTTTGCCGGGCCATTGGCAAATATTCTGTTCGCTGTTTTGGCTTATTGGCTGATTCTGGTTATTGGTGTGCCAGGCGCTAAACCGATCATTGGTAGCGTCGCCGAGGGCTCACCAGCCGCTTTGGCGCAATTACAAGCCGGTGATGAAATTCGTCACATTGAGGGTGAACGGGCGCCCACTTGGCGTCGTGCTTTTGAATTGTGGTTTGCGGCGGCACAGTCAGGGGAAACCGTTACGATTGAGGTGTTATCAGGCGGTGTGACTAGCCAAAAAAAATTAACTCTTCCCGTGGTGGCTGTGGATGAGTCCGCCACTTTGTTGACCCAGGTCGGCGTGGTGCCCTATCGCCCAGAAATAAAACCCATATTAGGGCAAATCACACCGGGTGGTGCAGCAGATAAGGCGGGACTAAAAGCTGGTGATGAATTGATTTCATCTGATGGAGAACAAATTACAGATTGGCAATCGTGGGTCGAACATATTCAGGCTTCGGCTGGCAAAACGCTGGCAATAACGGTGCAGCGTGAGAGCGAGAGGCGGCAATTGTCGGTCATACCGACAGCTGATGAAAACGGGCTGGGCCGTATCGGCGTTGGTGTTGATACGACGAACCAGACTTTGCCTGCATCGTTATCTTCAGAAATGCGGCTGGGACCGGTGGCAGCGGTGCCGGTGGCATTTCAACAAACCTGGTCCTTTATGCGCAATACAGTTGTCAGTCTGTGGGGTATGGTGACTGGCCAGGTTTCGGCTGATAATCTGGGGGGGCCGGTCAGTATTGCCCAGTTTGCAGGCAGTAGCGCCCAACAGGGTGTGGTTGCTTTTATCGGCTTTTTGGCGATGATCAGCATCAGCCTCGGCATTTTGAATTTGTTGCCGATTCCGGTGCTTGATGGTGGCCATTTGCTGCTTTACTTGATCGAATGGGTGAAAGGCAGTCCGGTTTCTGAAACGGCTCAATTGCAAGCACAAAAAATAGGCCTGATTGTGTTGCTGTTATTGATGTCGCTGGCTTTTGCCAATGATTTATCAAGACTGTTTGGCTAATGCCGGCATTGCAGGTACACTTACGTTTTCGTCGACGGACTGTCTGATTATAATCATGAGAAAACTATTCACGGTACTGGCTTTAATCTGTTTCAGCAGCAGCGTCTGGGCGGAAGAATTTATTATTGAAGATATCCGAGTAGAAGGGTTGCAACGGATCTCTGCAGGCACGGTGTTTAATTACTTGCCTGTTAAAATAGGCGATGAACTGACTGATAATGACGTTCAGGGCATTATTCGTTCACTGTTCAAGTCAAAATACTTCAATGATGTTCAGGTAGAAAGCGATGCCGGTGTCTTGGTTATCCGGGTCAGTGAACGACCGGCAATTTCCAGTATCGAGTTTGTTGGCAATAAAGATATTGATGGCGATGAACTGACCAAGTCGCTTAGACAGATTGGTTTTGCCGAGGGGCAGGTGTTTGAGCAGGCCATGCTTGAACGCGTCGAGCTAGAATTGCAGCGCCAGTATTTTAGCCGTGGTAAGTATGGTGTCGACATTCAATCAGAAGTGACGCCGCTGTCTCGAAATCGTGTTGGTGTCAGAATTAACATGACGGAAGGTGCGGTTGCGACTATTGGTGAAATCAACATTGTCGGTAACGCTTCCTATGATGACGATGAATTACTGGATGCTATCGAGTCGAGTACCGGTGGATGGCTGTCGTTTATTACCAAGGACAATCAATACTCCCGCCAGCGCTTGTCTGCTGATTTGGAGACTATCCGCTCCTTTTATCTCGATCGTGGCTATGTTGACTTTACTGTTGAGTCGACGCAGGTCACGATTAGTGATGACAAAAAACAGATCTTTGTCACCATTAATATTTCTGAAGGTGAGCGCTACAAGATTAATGACGTTCGATTGGCGGGAAATTTGATCGCACCAAAAGAAGAGTTATTTGAGTTGGTGACGATTCGCAATAATGCGGTGTTTTCGAGAAAGGCGATTAACGATAGCTCAGAAAACCTGACTGACCGTTTGGGCAATGATGGCTATGCCTTTGCTAACGTGAATGCCGTGCCTGATATCAATCGTGAAACGAGGGAAGTCAATCTGACATTTTTTGTCGATCCCGGCAGACGTGCCTATGTGCGTCGGATAAACATTTCAGGTAATAGCAAAACCCGAGATGAAGTGATCCGCCAGGAAATGCGTCAGCAGGAATCTGCCTGGATTAATACACAAAAAGTCGAGCAGGGTAGAGAGCGCGTTTCGCGACTGGGCTATTTTGAAGATGTGAACGTTGAGACCTTGCCGGTGACCGGTACAAGTGATCAGGTTGACCTCAACTATGATGTGACGGAAACCGCCTCAGGCAGTATTTCTGCGGGTATCGGTTTCTCTCAATCAGACGGCATTATTTTCAACGCTAACCTGACGCAACGTAACTTTCTTGGTAGTGGTAAGCATATTCGTTTTGGTTTTAATAATAGCGATTTCAATACGACTTACAGTTTTGGTTATACCAATCCGTTTGCCACAATTGATGGGATAAGTCAGGGCTTTAATACCTTTTATCGTGAAATTGACGCGCGTGAAGCGAACCTTGCCAATTACAGTACGAAAACCTTAGGTGGCGATATCAATTTCGGTGTGCCTATTTCGGAAAATAACCGCATTTCGCTGGCACTGGGTTATGAGCAAACGGAACTCGATCTGTCTGATTTCAATACCATTCAGCGTTATGAAGATTTTATTGCGCGCGAGGGTGATAAATTCAATGCCTTTCCGGTTACCGTCGGCTGGACTAGTGACAGCCGTGATAATGCCTTGTTACCGACGCGGGGCATGGAGCAGCGCATTACGTTTGAAGTGGCCGTCCCCGGCGGGGATTTGCAGTATTACAAACTGCGTTATAACAACAACTGGTACCGACCCATCTCAGATGATCTGACTTTTGCGTTGCGTACCGATTTGGGTTATGCAGATGGTTATGGCTCAACCAGTGAGCTACCGTTCTTTGAAAACTTCTATGCGGGCGGTATTCGTAGTGTTCGGGGCTTCCGTGCCAACACACTTGGCATTCGTGAAGATGATCAACCATTGGGGGGGAATTTATTGGTCACCGGGGGGGCAGAAATTATTTTCCCAGTGCCATTCATGCGTAAGTCATTACGTTCTTTCCGACTGAGTACTTTCTTCGATGTTGGTAACGTTTATGATCAGGACCAAAGCTTTGATGCCGGTTTGTTAAGATATTCTACTGGTGTTTCTGCTATCTGGATTTCTCCATTTGGTGCCATGTCATTCAGTATTGCTGCACCGCTTAATGCGGAGAGTGGCGATGAAAAAGAAGTCTTTCAATTTCAGTTAGGCTCTACCTTCTAAAATTTAGTTAATTATTCCGGAGTATATAGTGAGAACAGTAAAGGTTATGTTGGTATCGCTGGCCCTGTTAGCGGTCAGCCCGGCCAGTTTCGCAAATGATCTGAAAGTGGGTGTGGTCAATGCCAGTGTTATTCTCGACAAATCTCCTCAAAAAGAACGGGCGTTGAAACGTCTGGAAACCGAGTTTTCTGCACGCAGCAAATCGCTCGAGGCGAAAAGTCGTGAATTGCGTTCTGCCCAGGAACAGTTGCAAAAAGACGCCGCTATTTTGAGTTCGGATGAGCGAGAAACCCGTGAACGAAAAGTATTGGGCGATCAGCGTGAATTAAAACGGCTTCAAGATGAATATAGCGAAGATCTCTCCATTCGTCGTAATGAAGAACTGCGCAAGCTTGAAGAAGAAATTGCGGAAACCATTGTCTCTGTCGCTGAGAAAGAAAATTATGACTTGGTACTTTACCAAGGCGTGATTTTTGCCAGTGAGGCAGTTGATATAACTGAAAAGGTTTTGCAACAACTGCAAGCTCGATAAATTAAGGTGAAATGGACACTGAAGTCATTAGCACAAGCACTGGAAGCAGAGCTTGTCGGCGACCCGGACTGTGAGATAGATCGGGTCGCGACATTACATAATGCAGGATCGGGCTCACTGAGTTTTCTGGCTAACAGCAAGTATCGAAAATATCTGAAATCAACCGGTGCTTCCGCAGTGTTGCTGACGAACAAGGATGCCGCTGACTTCAGTGGTAATGCACTGGTGGTAACCGAACCGTATGTTGCTTATGCGCGCGCGGCAAAATTGCTGTACCCAGCTCAGGCAGTTACGCCTGGACAGCATCCGTCAGCCGTTGTCGAAAACTCTGCTGTCATTGATGAGACAGCATATATTGGACCGCAAGCTTACATTGGAGATGGGGTCCGCATCGCTGCTGGTGTGTATATCGGGCCGGGCTGTGTTATTGGTCATGATGTACAAATTGGTCAACACACACGACTTGTGGCCCGTGTCACGCTCTGTGAACGGGTCGCCGTAGGGTCACGAGTGACAATACATCCAGGGGTTGTGATTGGCGCCGATGGGTTCGGGATCGCACTGGATAGTGATCACTGGATAAAAGTGCCGCAGGTCGGTTCAGTTCATATTGGTGATGATGTCGATATTGGTGCCAATACCACGATTGACCGAGGTGCCATTGATGACACCATCATCCATGATGGCGTTAAACTCGACAACCAGATACAGATTGGCCATAACGTTATTATCGGTGAGCATACGGTGATTGCCGGATGCGTTGGCATTTCTGGCAGTACCCAGATTGGTCGGTATTGTGCGATTGGTGGTGGTACCGGCATTGCTGGTCATATCGAAATTGTCGATAACGTCCAATTGACGGGAATGAGCATGGTGACCAAATCCATTTCTGAGGCGGGAAGTTATTCATCGGGTATTCCTGTTGAGCCAACTCGGGAATGGCACAAAAACGTCATTCGTTATCGACAAATGGAAAAACTGTTTAAACAGGTTAAGACGCTGACAGAAAAACAGTCTGATTAATCCGGCTGACTGAATCACTCGGGCTTTACCCGATCTGACAGTGACAGTAATATGTCGCCAATGCGACAAAGATTGATGCAAGGAAATCAGATTGAACACCATAGATATACATGAAATTCAGCGATTGTTACCGCATCGGTATCCGTTTTTGCTAATTGATCGCGTGATCGAATTTACCCCAGGTGAACATCTGGTCGGCATCAAAAATATCACCTTTAATGAACCACAATTTACCGGGCACTTTCCGCAACGGGTCATTATGCCCGGTGTTCTGATTCTCGAAGCGTTGGCGCAGGCTACCGGATTATTGGCATTTAAAACGGCAGATGAAATTCGCTCAGATGAAGCGCTTTATTATCTGGCAGGTATTGATAATGCCCGATTTAAGAAACCGGTCGAACCCGGTGATCAGCTTCGACTGGAAGTCAAACTGGTCAAGAATAAACGAAATCTCTGGAAATTTACCGGTGAAGCCAGTGTTGACGGAGAAGTGGTAGTCAGCGCTGATATTATGTGTGTTAATCAAGAAATGCCATCGTGATTCATTCTACGGCCTTAATTGACCCTGATGCCCGTATTGCCGAAGATGTCTGTATTGGTGCCTATAGTGTTATTGGTGCCGGTGTCGAAATTGGGTCCGGCTGCGAAATTGCTTCTCATGTTGTGATTGAAGGGCCGACACGAATTGGTAACAACAACCGGTTTTTTCAATTTGCGTCAATCGGTGCTGAGCCACAGGATAAAAAATACAATGGCGAAGCGACAACCCTTGAAATTGGGGATAACAACCTGTTTCGAGAATCAGTCACCGTTAATCGTGGCACGGTTCAAGGCGGCGGCGTCACCAGAATTGGCAGCAATAACTGGGTTATGGCCTACGTCCATATCGCCCACGATTGCCTGATTGGCAATGATAATATTTTTGCCAATAATGCCTCGCTTGCTGGCCATGTCGAAATTGATGACCATGTGATTCTGGGCGGTTTCACCTTAGTCAGCCAATTCAACCGGATTGGTGCGCATGCATTTAGTGCCATGGGCAGTGTCATTTCAAGACATGTTCCCCCGTATGTGCTGGTTTCAGGACACATGGCCGAGCCCGTTGGTATTAATACGGAAGGGTTGAAACGCCGCGGTTTTTCTGAGCGGCAGATTCGTAACATTAGACAAGCATACAAGCTGGTTTACCGTAGTGGATTGCGTCTAGAGGTTGCGCAAAAAGAAATACAAAATATTCCGTCTGAAGCGAAAGAGCTGGATTGCTTTATTGCATTTCTCGAAGCCCAGCAAGGCGGTATTATCCGCTGAGCGGATAATACCATTGGCCGTCGTTTCGTTTGTTTAATCCGGATTAATCATTCACAGGATTGGCACTGATTTTATGGATACTTAAATCAGCCCCATCATATTCCTCCTCTTGGGTCAGACGTAAGCCCATCAGTTTCTTGAGCATACCGTAAACAACCCAGCCACCGGCAAAAGCGATTGTCACGCCAAGCACAGTGCCTAAAAGCTGTGACATGAAGCTAACGCCACCTAATCCACCCAGAGCCACTTGACCAAAGATGCCGGCAGCGATACCACCCCAAACACCACAAATACCATGTAACGGCCACACGCCTAATACATCATCGATTTTCCATTTGTTTTGTGCTTTTGTGAAAAAGTAAACGAAAAGTACCCCGGCGACGGCGCCGGTTACTAATGCACCAAGTGGGTGCATTACATTCGAGCCGGCGCAGATGGCGACCAATCCGGCGAGAGGGCCGTTATGTACAAAGCCCGGATCGTTACGGCCCATGAAGCAAGCAGCTAATGTGCCGCCAACCATGGCCATCAATGAATTGACAGCAACGATGCCGCTGATACCCTCGACTTGCTGCGCTGACATGACATTAAAGCCAAACCAGCCGACAGTGAGAATCCATGCACCTAATGCCAAGAATGGGATACTGGAAGGCGGATGAGCATAAATTTCACCGCTTTTTCCGTAGCGTCCGTGACGTGGACCTAAATGTAATACTGCTGCCAAGGCAATCCAGCCGCCAACCGCATGGACAACAATAGAACCGGCAAAGTCATTAAATGGCGCGCCAAAGCTATCTTCTAACCAGCCTTGAAAGCCAAACAAGCCATTCCAGCTTATTCCTTCAAATAACGGGTAAACGAATCCGGCAATGACGAAACTGGCAATGAGTTGCGGATAAAATTTAGCGCGTTCTGCAATGCCGCCGGAAACAATCGCCGGGATGGCTGCTGCAAAAGTCAGTAAAAAGAAAAACTTGACCAGCGCATAACCATTATTGTCAACGAGTGCCGGGGCTGGTTGCAGGAAGTTCAATCCGTAAGCGATACCATAACCAATAAAAAAGTAAGCAATGGTGGAGATACCAAAGTCGGTAATGATTTTGACCAGCGCATTGACCTGATTTTTCTTGCGTACGGTACCAACTTCCAAAAAGGCGAAGCCAGCATGCATTGCCAGCACCATAATGGCACCCAGCAAAATAAATAATACATCAGTAGCAGTTTGCACGTTTATTTCCTCATCATGTCGTTATTATTCGTAGCACCAAAATAGCAATTACTGCACCAGTTTTGACAATTCATTTAAAATCAGATGGATAGAAACATTTATGCGCAAAAAAAGTGCATCGGATGATCAGTTGTGGTGCGAAATAGATTGTCAGTGCACTAATATTGTGCAATGGGGCACGTCATATCGCTTTGCCACAAGCGCGACTGAACCACGTATAATTCTCTCTTTTAAATGGTTCCATAGATTAAAACAGCCTGGATAGGAGTTTGAATGGATATTTACGCCTCGGATGAAGAGAAAAGTGAAGCGATAAAACAATGGTGGCGCGATAACGGCCTTGCTGTTGCGGTAGGGGTAGCGTTGGGTATTACTGCTATTTTCGGTACCCGTTTTTGGCAGAGTCATCAAGAAACACAAACCGAACAGGCTGCGGCAGCATATCAAAAAGTGGTGATGGCACTGGTGGGGTCAGCAGATTTGTCCGCCGCAGAAGAGACAACAGCGACTCTGAAATCAGATTTCAGTCAAACGCCGTACGCTGCTTTTGCAGCCAATGAACTGGCAGCACAAATGGCCAGCGAAGGTGATCTTTCAGGGGCGATTAGTGAGTTGGAATGGGTGATGAATCATGCTGAACTGACATCGCATCGTGAGTTGGCAAGACTACGTATGGCACGCTTGTTAATGGATAACGGTGAGATGGATATGGCGTTGGCATTAACTCAAGAATCCGAATCTGCAGCCTTTTCCATCTTGTTTGCGGAGTTGGCCGGTGACATATATGTTGCGAAGTCTGAATCTGATGCCGCATATGATGCTTATCAAAAAGCGCTGGATAGCATGGCCGAAAATGATCCACGCCGACGTCTGCTGGAAATGAAACGTGATGATGTGGTAGTGAAATGACGATTTTTAAACGGTATGTATCACTGAGTTTGATGTTACTGGGACTGTCTGGCTGTGGCGCGATTGAGTATTTGTTCGTTGAAGAAACATATGAGGCACCGCCCGAGCCATTAGTTGAGTTTACAGCTGAATTCGAGCCAAAAACATTATGGCGTGAGAATACCGGCGATGGATCTGAAAATATCTATGCAGATCTGAGTCCATGGTTATCTGGCGATCAGATTTACACCGTTGATGCACAGGGCGATGTGCGTAGTATGTCTGTACAAAATGGCCGACGTACTTGGCGCACTGAGTTGGAAGTGCGTGTTGCGACTGGTGTGGGCGGTGGCGAAGGAAAAATCGCAGTTGGCTCACAACAAGGAGATGTGATTGCCCTTAACCAAACTGATGGTGACATTCTCTGGAAACAGCGGTTAAGCAGTGAGGTATTAGCGCCGCCACAGATCAGTGGCCAGTACGTGGTGGTTCGTACAGCGGATGGTCGAGTTTCGGGGATGTCCGCAGTTGATGGCACGGTATTATGGAATTACCAGCGGAACGTACCATTATTGAGTCTGCGTGGCGTTAGTGCGCCGGCGATTGTCGGTGAAACGGTGTTGGCAGGTTATGACAACGGCAAGCTGGTGGCACTATCACTTGTCGATGGCAAAGTCATTTGGGAAAAAAGTGTCGCTGTACCACGGGGTAGAACTGAGCTGGAGAGGCTGGTTGATATTGACGCCAATCTCTGGGTGACCGATGAGCTGGTTTATGTTGCAGCCTATCAAGGCAATTTAGCGGCTTATTTTATTGATACCGGTGATTTAATTTGGCAGCGTGATATTTCTACCAAAACCGGGTTCGATGTGGCTATTGGCGAAGCAGTCTACTTGACTGGTGATGAAAGCTACCTCTGGGCAATACAGGATGGCACAGGGGATTCGCTCTGGCGCCAGACCCGATTGCTACGCCGACAGATAACGGCACCAACGATTGTTGGTGACTACATTGTGGTGGGTGATTTGGAAGGCTATGTGCATTGGGTGGCGCGTTCTGATGGCCGTTTTGTTGCCCGCCAGGAAGTCGGTGATGTGCCGATTCGTAGTCAGATACTGGTCAGAGATAATGTACTTTATGTGATCGATACAGAAGGTCGTTTGACCGCAATTCAAGGACCTTAAGTGAAGTCAGTTATTGCTTTGTTGGGCCGGCCAAATGTCGGGAAGTCAACGCTGTTTAATCGACTGACTCGGAGTCGCGATGCCTTGGTGGCAGATCATGCTGGCTTGACCAGAGATCGGATATACGGTCATGTTCGTGATGATAACGCGCAATTTATCCTCATTGATACCGGTGGCTTAACCAACGAGACTGACAGTATGTCTGAGCTGATGCGCAAACAGGCTGCATTGGCGATTGATGAAGCAGATTTAATGGTGTTTCTGGTTGATGGTCGTGCCGGATTGCTTCCTGCGGATGAGGAAATTGCTCGTTTACTTCGCAATGTTGGTAAACCCGTTTTGCTCGTCATAAACAAATCCGAAGGCGAACAGCGCGAATTGGTTGCGGCCGAATTCTATTCGATGGGGTTGGGGGAACCGGTTGTGATCTCGGCCACACAAGGCAGAGGTATTGATCGCTTACTCAATCACATCACCAATATTTTACCTGAGACCTTGCCAGAATTAATAGTTGAGTCTGAGCCTGATGAGGAAGAAGATTCGACAATTCGATTAGCCATCGTGGGGAGACCCAATGTGGGCAAGTCCACATTGGTCAATCGGCTTCTCGGTGAAGAGCGCGTGGTGGCATTTGATGCGCCGGGCACGACTCGAGATAGTATTTATATTCCGTTCGAGAAAGACGGGACGCAATATACATTTATTGATACGGCGGGTGTCCGACGTCGATCAAAAGTTTCTGAGGCGTTAGAAAAGTTCAGTGTTGTCAAGACATTGCAAGCGGTTGAAGCCGCTAATGTGGTGATGTTGGTTGTCGATGCCCAAGAAGGGATCGTGGATCAAGACCTGCATTTGGCTGGACTGATTATTGAGAGCGGTCGGGCAGTCGTTATTGCAGTAAATAAATGGGATGGCTTGGAAAAACAAGAACGAGAATGGGTTGCCAGTAATATTGAGCGCCGTTTGCCCTTTTTGACCTTTGCCAAGACGCACTTTATTTCCGCATTGCATGGCAGTGGCGTTGGATTGCTTCTAAAATCGGTTAAGCAAGCCTATCAGGCGGCGTTAACGAAAATTCCAACATCAAGACTGACAAGGGTGCTTGAGGATGCCATCGCTGACCACCCACCGCCGTTAGTAAACGGAAGGCGAATCAAATACCGCTTTGCCCATTTAGGTGGTAAAAACCCGCCCAGAGTGATTATTCATGGCAACCAGACCGAGGCAACGCCACAGAGCTATCGTAGGTATCTGGAAAATTATTTTCGTACTACCTTAAAACTGCATGGTACGCCCGTCATGGTTGAGTTTAAGACGAGCGAAAACCCTTTTCGTAAACGCACGCACATTGCTGCTGATAAACAAGCTGACAAACGCCAGCGATCACCTCGCCAGCCCAAGAAAAAATAGCTTACAGCAAACCTGAGTCGTCGTTGACCAAGTCTTCCAGACTCGATAAATGATCCCGAATTTTCTCGCGGGCGGATAGCTTTTCTTGCGCAGCGAGTGGCAGATCGGTAAATAAAATGACACCTTTATCAATTAGGGTATTTATCAAGTCTTCCAGTACCCGAATAAGTGCCATATCGGAGCTGGACAGCAATACACGGGCGTTATCAGTTGAATTGCTATCACCCAGAAAATGTAATAATTCTGGTGAGTTAGGTGAGACAAATTCTGTCGCATCAGGTTGTGGTGAGTCAAAAAGTGCGGTGATTTCTCCTTGAGCATTTCGGCGAATGTAAGCCATAGATTATTTCCTTTGTTTATGCGATGTTATGCGCTATTGTTGAGATTAAGCGTGACGGACTTTACAGTAAAGCAAAAAACTGTGAAACTCATCACAATTTTTTAACCGAGAAAAAATTTTTGGATGCTGATGGGTAGCGAGCAAGTCACCAAACTGAATGACAAAACACAGTGGAATGCTGATGAGGGTCGTCAAACAGTTGATGACCCACTTTTGGGATGTCTATTGATCCTTGCTAAAATGCTCCATAAACCATTCAGTGCCGAAGCGTTAGTTTCCGGATTGCCACTTATTGATAACCGATTATCTCCGGCCCTTTTTAACAGAGCTGCAGAAAGAGCCGGTTTATCCTCAAAAACGGTAAAGCGTCCTCTCCGTAAAATCTCGCCGTTAGTTTTACCTGCCGTGCTGTTGCTTGAAGATACCACTGCTTGTGTTCTCACGGGCATAAACAAAAAAACAGCAACCGTCATTTTTCCAGAGACGGGGAGTGGCGAGAGTGAAATTGCACTCAGTGATCTTATCAAGCTCTATAGTGGTTACGCCATTTTTGTCAAACCTGCGCATCAGTTTGACAAACGTACTGAAACTTCCGCTATTCCGAGAACTGGTCATTGGTTCTGGGGCACCATCATGCGCTTTTGGCCTATTTATAGCGAGGTGTTCGCGGCTTCAATCCTGGTCAATATGTTTGCCCTAGCATCACCGCTGTTTATCATGAACGTCTATGACCGGGTCGTGCCCAATCATGCATTATCCACGTTGTGGGTATTGGCGATTGGCGTGGCTGTGGTGTTTCTTTTTGACTTTTTGTTACGCACGTTACGCGCTTATTTTATCGATATGGCAGGTAAGCGGGCAGATGTCATGCTGTCGGCGTCGATTTTTGAGAAAGTGATGGGTATCAAAATGTCTGCCCGTTCGAACTCAGTCGGCTCTTTTGCCAACAATATGCAGGAGTTTGAATCGTTTCGAGATTTTTTCACCTCAGCAACGATGACCACTCTAATTGACTTACCCTTTGCGTTATTGTTTATCGCGGTTATTTGGATGTTGGCAGGGAATTTGGCTTATATCCCACTAGCCGTTATCCCAATTACTATTCTGATTAGTTTGATTATCCAAATTCCACTGGGTAGGACGATCAAGCAACTTTTCCGCCATACCGGTCAAAAGAGTGCCACCCTGATAGAGTCCCTGACCGGATTGGAAACCATCAAAAGTATTGGTGCGGAAACCCCAATTCAACGGAAATGGGAACAAAATATTGGTTTTATTTCTCGCTTTAGTCAGCGTGCCAAAGTGTTATCGACCACGGCAATCAATCTGACCAGTTTTGTGCAGCAGATGACCACGATTGCGGTGGTGGTCTACGGGGTGTACCTGATTAGTGAAAATGAAATCACTATGGGGGCGTTGATTGCCTGTACGATTTTGACCGGTCGTGCGCTGGCACCGATGAGCCAACTCGCAGCCATTCTAACGCGATATCACCATTCGAAGGCGGCCTTAAGTTCATTAAACAGCATGATGAACTTGCCGGTGGAAAGACCCAGCGGACGGGAGTTCTTGCATCGGCCTGTTTTTAAGGGCGGTATTGAATTTAAAAATGTCACTTTCCGCTATCCCGAACAGCCGATGGACGCATTAACCGATGTGTCTTTTAAGATCCAGCCTGGTGAAAAAGTTGCTGTGATTGGCCGGATTGGTTCCGGTAAAAGTTCAATTGAAAAATTGCTGCTGGCACTTTATGACCCGGCAGAGGGTTCTATCCTGTTTGACAATACGGATATTCGTCAGATTGATCCGGTAGATTTACGTCGGTGGATGGGCTATGCCCCGCAAGATGTTGTGCTATTTTTCGGCAGTATTCGCGATAACATTGCGATGGGTGCCCCCTTTGCTGA
Source organism: Methylophaga frappieri (assembly GCF_000260965.1). Taxonomy (NCBI): domain Bacteria; kingdom Pseudomonadati; phylum Pseudomonadota; class Gammaproteobacteria; order Thiotrichales; family Piscirickettsiaceae; genus Methylophaga; species Methylophaga frappieri. The sequence continues at coordinate 753,986 of NC_017856.1, read as the reverse complement.
TGATGCCGCAATTTTACGGGCAGCTGAAGTTGCCGGCGTGACAGATTTTGTTAATCGTCATCCTTCAGGCTTTGATATGCCGGTCGGTGAGCGCGGAGAAGGCTTATCTGGTGGACAAAGACAAAGTGTTGCTGTTGCTCGGGCACTGTTAATGGATCCACCTTTATTGGTGCTTGATGAACCGACAAATGCGATGGATAACAGCACGGAAGAACGATTTAAAGCAAAACTGGCCGAAGTCGTTGCCGATAAAACGTTGCTTTTGGTCACGCATCGAGCGTCCTTGTTGAGCTTGGTTGACCGGATTATCGTCATGGATCAAGGCCGACTTGTCGCAGACGGACCGCGTGAACAAATCATGACGGCACTCAAAAGCGGTCATATTCGAGTATCAAAGAGCTAATCCATGGCAATGTTTAAACGCACACACCCTGATGATATCGAATATATGTCTGAGGTTAGCTCAGCCACACTTGAGTCATCACCGCGAACGGGGCATGTGTTACTCATCCTTAGTGTGTTGTTTTTTCTTTGCGCAGGTTGGTGGGCGAATGTCACCGAAATCGACGAAGTGACACGAGGTGAGGGTAAGGTCGTACCATCCAGTCGCTTGCAAGTTATTCAAAATCTGGAAGGCGGTATTATTGCGGATGTACTGGTTGCTGAGGGCCAATTAGTCGAAAAAAGGCGAAGTGTTGATGAAAATCGACGATACCCGTTTTTCTTCTTCGTTTCGCGAAACCAGACTGAAATATTGGGAGTTAATGGCCCGCGTTGCTCGCCTGGAAGCAGAAAGTGTCGGCGAATCGCTGGTGCTTCCTGAAACCCTGATGAAAGAGAAACCGGCGCTGGCGACGGATGAACAAGATCTCTATTTGGCGCGTCAGCGTAGCCTGGAGAGCCAAGTCAGTGTGTTGCAACAACAGGCTCAGCAACGCCAACAAGAGCTGGTTGAGCGTCGTGCAAAGCAACAACAGTTGCAACGTAGCTTTGAGTTAAGTAATCAAGAGCTGCAAATGTCTGAGCCGCTGGTCGCGCAAGGTGTGATGTCCGAGGTGGAGTTGCTGAGATTAAAAAGAACGGTTAATGATCTACGTGGTGAAATGGATGCAAATCGCTTGGCAATTCCGCGCATTCAGTCAGCACTTAACGAAGTACAACGAAAAATTACCGAAGAAAAAGTGCGTTTTCAGACCGAAGCTGCGCGTGAATTAAGTGAAGTAAAAGCAGAATATGCCCGTACCGAGGAAAGTATTTTTGCCCTTGAAGACAGAGTCACCCGAACCGAAGTACGGGCACCAGTCAAAGGTACCGTAAAACGAATCTTATTGAATACGATTGGTGGGGTTATCCAGCCCGGTGAGGATTTGGTCGAAATTGTCCCAGTAGAAGATAATTTGCTAATAGAGGCACATATTCGGCCTTCAGATATTGCTTTTTTGCGTCCTGGACAGGATGCTATGGTTAAGTTTACAGCTTATGATTTTTCAATTTATGGTGGATTACCCGCCAAATTAGAACGAATCAGTGCGGATACGATTACGAACGAAAAAGACGAAAGTTTTTATCTGATTTACCTGCGAACCAATCAGAATACGATTGAGAGCAGTAAAGGGAATTTGGAGATTATCCCCGGTATGACCACAACCGTGGATATTCTGACGGGCAAAAAAACAGTGATGGATTATCTGCTTAAACCCATCCTGAAAGCCAAAAATGAAGCATTGCGGGAACGCTAGCGCATGGGTATTGAGATGAATCAGCATGTCACCGAACAGACTCGGGTATATCTGGCTTTTGCTGAGGCTGAAAAGGCTAAACAGGCCATGACAGCCTTGCATGAGAATTATCTGTGTTTTGCCTATCGAGATATTGATGCACTCTGCCAGGCATTGGTAATGCAAACAGCTGACATGTTGATTTGTGATCAGCAATTGCTTGAACAAAATCAGGCTGAAGTCATGGCAAAAGTGCGCGAAGCGGCGCCAAACAGTCGCATTTTGATCGTTGGTAAAGGTTTACCAATCGGGGTGCAAATAGCGGCGCTCAAGCAAGGGGCACGAGGTTACTTTAACGAATCACTACCATTTGAGAAGTTACGCGACGCGATTCACCTTATTTTACAAGGTGAAGTCTGGGTGGAACGACACCTGATTAGCGATTTAATCAATGAAATCAATCAGGCGCCTCAGGTTGATGATGTCCACCGTGAGGCAGCAGAAACCCTCTCTCCTAAAGAGCGGGAGGTCGCTACCTTAGTTAGTCATGGTGCGACTAATAAAATGATTGCCAAACAAATGGATATTACTGAGAGAACAGTCAAAGCACATTTGACCACGATCTTTCAAAAAATGAATTTGCCGGACAGATTGTCTTTAGCGATTGTGTTTCGGGATTTGCGGTAGTTTTTTTGTATGCCAATTAGGCATATACTTTGTTTAAAACGTTTAAACGGAAGAGTTGTTTTACAATTAAATTATAATTTTGTGTTGAGTGAGGGGATGCCGCAAGCAACACAACTCATAAGAAATAGGACATGCATTATGAAAACGTTATTTTTTGTCATCCCACTCGTTGCGGGCGTCAGCACAGCCAATGCAGAAACCTTGCGTGAAGCGGTCGATATTACGCTTAAGACAAATCCAGATGTATTATCTGCTGTTCATGAACGTCAAGCAGTAGCTCAAGAGATTGAGCAGGCAAGAGCAGGTTATTTTCCAACCGTTGATTTGGCGCTGGGCACGGGGTATGAGAGAACGAGCAATCCGGCAGTAAGAAACAATCCGGCGAATGGTAGCAGCGTTGGCTATAACCGGAATGAAGCCAGTCTGAACGGACGTCAAATGTTGTTTGATGGCCTTGAGACAAAAAATGAAGTTAGTCGTCATCGTGCTCGGACTAATTCGAGAGCCCATAGCGTTTACAGTGCTTCAGAAAATACGGGTCTTGAAGCAATTGATGCTTACCTCAATGTATTAAGACAGCAACGTATTGTCGAGTTGGCGCAGGATAATCTTGAAGCGCATCAACGCACTCATGATCAAATTCTGCTGCGCTCCGAGCGTGGTGTCGGTCGCCGAGCGGATGGCGAACAAAGTTTGGGTCGTTTGGCCTTGGCGGAAACAAACCTGATGGCAGAACAAAGTAACCTGCGTGATGCCGAAACCAATTACTTGCGCGTAGTGGGTATCGAGGCAACCAGTTTGTCAGATCCAGAATCGCCAGCAGGATTGATACCGTCTACGGTTGAAGAAGCCATCAATGCCGCGGTTAGTAATCATCCAACGTTAAAAGCAGCCAATGCCGACTTGGAATCAGCGAATTATCAACATGAAACCGCCTTGGCACCGTTTTTCCCGAGACTGGACTTTGAAGTCGGTGTGCGTCAGGACAACAATATCGATGCTGTCCGTGGTTCGGATCGTGATGTGCAGGCCATGCTCAGACTGCGTTATAACCTGTTTAACGGGGGACGTGATTCGGCTCGGCGTGAAGAGACAGCGGCGTTAATTAATCAGGCTGCCGAAATCAGAAATAATACGCATCGTGAGGTTGAGGAAAGTACACGCCTGTCCTGGAATGCGTTGCAAACCGTCCGCAATCAAATGGCTTATTTTGAAACTTATGCGGATGCGGCAGAAAAAACCCGCGATGCTTACCTGCAACAATTTAGTCTAGGCCAGCGCACATTGCTGGATTTACTGGATTCTGAAAATGAGTTGTTCCGGTCAAGTATTTCGTTGATTGAAGCACAATACGACGAGGTATATGCTATGTATCGTATTTTGAACAGTATGGGAATGCTGCTGGAAAGTCTGGAAATTGAAGCACCAGAAGCCAGTACTACGGTGGCAACAAACTAACCGTATTCACATAAATCTGAAAAGCCACGGTCATGTATGGCCGTGGCTTTTTTTTAAGTTGACGGTAAATAAACAGTGGCTTTTCTGAGCAGTGATAGTTCGTGGTATCATAGCGAGCCAATTCAAGGGGATAATACTTTTTTACATGAGTAAGCAGTCATCTTTTTCCTATGAGGAATTGTTGCAATGTGGTCACGGCGAGATGTTCGGGCCTGGTAATGCACAATTACCCATACCAAATATGCTGATGATGGATCGCATCAGTCACATTGCCAATACTGGCGGCGCCTATGATAAGGGAGAGATTGTTGCCGAACTTGATATCCGTCCGGACCTATGGTTTTTTGACTGCCATTTTCCGGGTGATCCTGTGATGCCAGGCTGTTTGGGTCTGGATGCAATGTGGCAACTGGTCGGTTTTTTCCTCGCTTGGGATGGTAATCCTGGTCGTGGGCGGGCGTTAGGTTCTGGAGAAGTCAAATTCACTGGACAAGTGTTACCAACCGCGAAAAAAGTTACGTATAAAATTGACTTGAAACGGGTTATTTCCCGGAAATTAGTGTTGGCGATTGCCGATGGAACGGTTTCGGTTGACGGTCGCGAAATCTATCAAGCCAAAGATTTGCGTGTGGGTCTGTTCACCTCAACGGAAGACTTTTAATCATGAGTATGCGCAGAGTTGTCGTAACAGGTTTGGGGATCACTTCTTGTCTTGGTCTTGATGCCGACTCGGTCAAAGCATCACTGAAGGCAGGACAAAGTGGCATTAAATTTAAGCCCGTATATGCCGAGATGGGCTTTCGTAGTCAGGTGGCGGGCTACTTTGATATCGACTTTAAAGATTTCATTGACAGGAAAGTTTTACGATTCATGGGCGACGCAGCGGCCTATGCTTATATTGCTATGCAGCAAGCGATTGCCGATGCTAGTTTGAGTGAAGAGGAGGTTTCCAACCCTCGAACTGGTCTGATTATGGGCTCGGGTGGAGCATCATCGTCTAATCAGGTTGAAGCCGCTGATATTCTTCGCCAAAAAGGCTTAAAGCGGGTTGGCCCTTATCGTGTGACCCAAGTGATGGGGAGTACGACATCAGCGTGTTTGGCGACGCCATTCAAAATTAAAGGTGTGAACTATTCCATGTCATCGGCGTGTGCAACCAGCGCGCACTGTATTGGCAATGCGATGGAGCAAATCCAGTTAGGTAAACAGGATGTTGTCTTTGCCGGTGGCGCGGAAGAGGAGCATTGGTCGATGAGTTCTCTGTTTGATGCGATGGGAGCGTTATCCACCAAATACAACGAGACACCAGAAAAAGCTTCCCGTGCTTATGATGTTGACCGGGATGGGTTTGTCATTGCTGGCGGCGGCGGGGTGTTGGTGCTGGAAGAATACGAACATGCCAAGGCACGCGGAGCTAAAATTTATGCCGAATTGACAGGTTATGCGGCAACATCAGATGGCTACGATATGGTTGCCCCGTCCGGTGAAGGCGCACAACGTTGTATGCAAATGGCGATGAGTACCATGCGCCATGATAAAGTTGATTACATCAACGCGCATGGCACCAGCACACCGGTAGGAGATTTGGCTGAGTTAGGTGCGGTCAAGACGGTGTTTCCTGACGCGATGCCGTGGATAGGCTCAACTAAATCATTATCAGGTCACTCACTGGGTGCTGCGGGTGTACAAGAAGCCATATATAGTCTCTTGATGATGCAAGACGATTTTATTGCTGCCTCAGCGAATATTGAAAATCTGGATCCAGAAGCAGATGGAATGAATATTGTCAGACAGCGAATTGATAATGCGGGTCTACAGGCCGTTTTGTCTAACAGCTTTGGCTTTGGTGGCACTAATGCTTGCCTGATTTTTGAAAAGTTGTAACTCGCGAGGATGGAGAGTAAAGCCGATAATTAATCGGCTTCAAGATCGGTATCAGTGACGGGACCACGCTCTCCAGCCAACGCCTGTTGCATCAGTTTTACGAGTTGGTGTTTTTTATTGACATCATCAAGGTGAGAAGAACTGAACGTAATACCAAAGCGATCGGCATACTGTTTGACGAGTATCATTAAGACAGCTTCATCCATGCTATATTCCTGTTGTTTAAAAACAGATTATAACGGTAAATACCCTGACTAATGGCACTGTATTATCAAACTTTCGGTACTGGCGGTACGCCGTTGGTGATTTGTCACGGTCTATTTGGTTCATCAGATAATTGGCGGGGCATTGCCAAGCAATTAGCAACATATCGTCAAGTGATTTGTGTTGATCTGCGTAATCACGGACGGTCATTTCACGATAGCCAGCAATCCTATTCCTTAATGGCTGAGGATTTACGAGAATTATTACGAGCTTTAAATCTCTCAAAAATACATCTGCTTGGCCATTCAATTGGCGGTAAAGTCGCGATGCAATTTGCGGCTGACTTTCCAGACATGCTGGCGAAGTTAATTGTCGTTGATATCGCACCACGGCGTTATCGTGACACCCACAGTGACTTATTCAAATCGTTACTGGCTATTGACCTGAGCCAGCATCAACAACGCGCCAGTGTCGATTCAGCCTTAGCGGGGATGATTCCCGATAAAGCAACCCGCCAATTTTTGTTGACTAATCTTGTGCTTAATGATGGCAGGCTGCATTGGCGAATTGATCTGGAAAACTTATTTTGTCATTACCCGGCCTTGTTGAAAGGGTTAGATTTACCAAAACACATGCCATTAACGACGCTGTTTATTGCCGGCGCGTATTCAGACTATATTACCGAAGCAGACTGGCAACAGATTACTGACTGCTTTAGTCAGACGAAGAGGGTTAAAATAGCGGAGGCGGGACATTGGGTGCATGCCGATCAACCGGCGGTATTTTGTCAGACAGTAAGCGATTTTTTAAATGATGATTGATGAGGCACTGAAACAAAAATTGATTGCTTTTCGACGTGAGCGTGATTGGGAGCAATTTCATACGCCTAAAGACGTTGCGATTTCTTTATCAATTGAAGCGGCTGAGTTGCTGGAATGGTTTCAATGGCGTCGTGATGAAGAAGTGACCGAGATGCTGACCGGTAAAAAGCGAGAAGCACTAGAGGATGAAATTGCCGATGTGGCAGTGTATTTGACGTATCTTTGCCATGATTTAGACGTCGATTTAGCGGCTGCAGTAGAGCGTAAAATGCACAAGAATGCAGCAAAATACCCAAAAGACCGCGTGAAAGGGCGTTCAGATAAATACAATGAATATTCATAAACGCGTGGAGAACTGCTAGTCTTGACGCTTTTGCAAACAGTGAACCATCTATGCCAGCAATTGTTTTCCTCATTCAGTGTGCCGATAAGAAAGGGCTTTTAGCGGGTATAACCGGTTTTTTTGCCGGGCGGGAATACAATATTTTGCATTGCCAGCAATATACCGATACCCAGAAGGGGCGCTATTTTATGCGTCTCAAGGTCGAGAACAATCAGCAACTTCCTCGTCAACAGCTTGAAGCCGAGTTTGCCGAGCTGGCAGATAATATGGCGCTGACTTGGTCGGTCAGATATACCGATACCCCATATCGTGTCGCTTTACTGGTTACCAAGGCATCGCATTGTCCTTATGATCTGCTGTTACGAGAGCATGAAGGCGAACTGAAATGTGATATTCCCGTCATTATTGGTAATCATGCTAATTTGGCAACGATGGCAAAGCAGTTTGATAAGCCCTTTTATCATTTGCCTGTGACCCCAGAAACAAAATCCGCTCAGGAAAACAAAATCCGCGAATTACTGACGGAATATGATATCGACCTTGTGGTGATGGCGCGTTACATGCAGATTTTATCTGCCGAGTTTGTGCATGATTATGCCGGTCGGGTGATTAATATTCATCATGGTTTTTTACCTGCTTTTCAGGGAGCCAAGCCCTACCATCAGGCTTATGAACGTGGCGTGAAGCTCATTGGTGCTACTGCACATTATGCGACGGCAGACCTGGATGAGGGGCCCATTATCGAACAGGATGTGGAGCGGGTCAGACATGATAATAGTCCGTCTGATTTGGTCATGATTGGTAAAGATATTGAGCGCCTTGTGCTGGCACGTGCCGTTAAAGCACATATAGAACATCGTATTATCTGTAGTGGTCGACGCACCATTGTGTTTGCAGAAGGTGCCTAATCTTAGGTGTGAATAGAATGAATCAATCTGCTCCTGTTATTTTTATTACTGGTGCAACATCTGGTTTTGGTCAAGCCATCGCGACGCGTTTTGCTGAAGCAGGCTGGTTATTAGTTTTAACTGGGCGACGCCTTGCAAGATTACAGGCATTACAAGCAACATTGGGTGGGGAGAGCAAAGTACATATTTTGGCTTTTGATATTACGGATAAGCAGGCGACGGAATCAGCGATAAAAGGCCTGCCAGCTCCGTTTTCAGCTATCCATGTTCTGATCAACAATGCTGGATTAGCGCTTGGCCTGGAGCCAGCACAGTCAACCGAATTAACTGACTGGGAAACCATGGTTGATACCAATATCAAAGGCCTGATGCGTTGTACGCATCAGTTTCTGCCAAGCATGTGCCAACGTAAGCAAGGCTATATCATCAATATTGGCTCGATTGCCGGTAATTGGCCATATCCGGGTGGCAACGTCTATTGTGCGAGTAAAGCGTTTGTTCGGCAGTTTTCATTGGCATTGCGAGCCGATTTGTTGGGAACTGGTGTGAGAGTCACCAATATTGAGCCAGGCAATGCGGAAACCGAATTTTCGATGGTGCGTTTTAAAGATGATAGCCGCCGTGCTGACCAAGTTTATGCGGATACGGATGCATTAACGGCACAGGATATTGCTGATACAGTATGGTGGTTGGTAAACACACCACAACATGTCAATGTCACCACGATGGAGATTATGCCGACGCACCAGGCAACTGGTCCATTAGCGATACATCGTCAAGTGGATTAGTCGATTAACCAGCTTTCAGGGGATGGGTACGGCTCGGCTTTACTGACAATTTTCAGGCCCTTGACGCAACGAATAATCAGCCATATCAGCCAGATTAAGAGAATGAGTACGCCAATACCGATGCCAAAGGTCAGCCAACCGACGATCTGAAGTAACAAACCAATCCAAAAAGTTCGAATTTGAAACGTATAGTGGGATTGCATATCAGCACTGGCTTCCCCTCTGAAAACATACGCTACGACTACCCCAATAATACTCATAATAGGTAAGAAAACCCCTATCAGGTAGAGAATATAAATTACCTTTGGGGGGCTGGTTTGTTGAGTGTGATTGTCCTCAGTCATCATTATTCTCTGTCCACGGTTCGGGATTAAGTTAGCAAACTATGCATAGTTTAACCATAAAAAAAACCCGGCATTGCTGCCGGGTTTTTAAATGAACACTAACTCGCGTTATTTAACCACCAAACTCAAACCGAACACCTGTGAAGATAGTCCGGCCAACAATTGGTGCTTCATCCTTGAGGAAACTAGTATGACGACGACCATTTTCATTTAAGAGGTTGCGTCCTTGAACAAAGAACTCTCCTCCTTTAAAACTGGCAGGTCGCCAGAATAAATCGAATGACAGCAGGTTATAACTACCGGTATCTGTTTCAGCAATAGCCGTTTTGGTTTGCTTAAAGACGTGACGTAAGTCAACGCTCAAATCCCAGTCGCCATAGCCGGTATCAAAGCCGACACCCAGACGGGTTGGACTCATCCGTGGAATATTGCCACCATCACGAAACTTACCACGAACGTGGTCACCGGTGAAACGCAGGCTAAATGGCACGGGGCCTTGAATTAAATCCGCTATTGCCGTGAATTCCGCACCATAAAATTCGGCATCTTCCTGTTCATTAAGGACCAGCGTGTTGCCTTCGAGCATGACAGCATTACCGGTACCATCATCTTGAGGCGCCAGATAGATAAAGTCTTTAACGCGGTTATAGAAAACGGTGGCATTGTAACGGAATGGACCCGCATGACGATCCAGTCCCAGTTCAATATTGGTATAGGTTTCTTCATCCAGATCCGGATCACCGATTTCAACTGTGCCTGCCGCCGCATGGTAACCAAAAGCATAAAGCTGCTCAGGGGATGGTGCTCGTTGAGAGCGGCTCAATGCAAATCGTAAATGATGTGCATAATCAAGGTCAATAATTGCCCCCCCCGAGATACTGAAAGGCGTAAAGCTGCGGTCACCCAGTACGGCTTCCTGATGAAGCTCTTCACCTGATGGTAAATCAAGGTGGCGTTCATCTGCTAAACCAACAGGCGAAGAATCAACATGGTCGATACGTGCCGCAAATTCCAGTTTACCGAAATCAGTTGGCCGTTCTTCTAACACAAACAGGCCATAGGATTTCGTTTTATTCGCTCTGACGTAGAAGCCATCGCCACCATGATCATGCTCATCTGCATGCTCTTCATCTTCGTGATCATGTTCTTCCTCATGATCATGATCTTCTTCGTGGTGATGATCTTCTTCATGATCGTGATCATGCCCACCAATGCCGTGTCCTTCACCTTCAGTAGAAAAGTCACGATCATTAAACTGGACACCAACCACACCTTGCCATTCGCCGATAGGTAAATGCACCATCTCAAAACGTGCATCAAACTCATCATTTTCAAAGGCCAGTTCAGACTCACTAGATTCGAATACACCCTCATCGAAAATGGTGCCAATTTCTTCTTGATTAAATTCGGTATAAGCGAGCTTCAGTCTGGCGCTGCTAAACCCAGGTAATGGATCAATAAACTCACTACGAAAATCGACCCGATCATAGTCAGCGCGAATGTTTTCTAACTCTTCTTCACCTGAACCTGTTAAGACGCCAGGCACACCATAGTTTGTCCGCCAACGGCTATAACCCAGGCCAGCAAACCCCCAGTCTCCTTTGAAAAGACCAGTTAAAGAGAAAGCATCCGTATCGGTTGCGCTATTTTCGAGCGTATCTTTATCGCCGTCATCATGACCACGTTCTTGATAGCCATCAATATCAAAATCATGACTGCGACGTAAGCTGTAATCACTGCGCAGGACAAAGTTATCAGTCACTGGTAATTCCAGTCCAAGACGACCACGTCGATCATCGCCATTGTAACCATAGCCCAGTTCGCCACTGACTTTGGGGGCATCACCAAATTCTGGATTAAAACGTTCACTGCGAACATTAATTACACCACCTGCGGCACCGCTACCATAGAGAAGCGTGGCCGGACCGCGATAGACTTCAATCTGATCCGCTCTTGCCGGATCAATCGCGACGGTGTGGTCACCACCTTCACCGGCCACATCGACGGTTTTCATGCCATCATCCAGTACCAGCACACGCGAACCTTGCAAACCACGGACAACAGGGCGGCCAACACCGGGACCAAAGTCAGCGTTATGGACACCAGGGAGGCCATCAACGGTTTCGCCTAAGGTACTATTGCGCTGCTTATCCAGTTTGGTATCAGCCAGCACGGAAACCGGCGTAATTAGGTCATCAGCATCACGGTTTCCCAACGGATCTGCCGTCACGATCAGGCTGGGAATGGTAATGGTATTTTCGGTATCTGACAGACCAGCCAATGGCCAACCTGATAACGTGGCACTAAGCAACACCACGAGTTTTTTTTGGCTAAACATATTCTTTCCTCATAACAGAAACAGACGAACATCGCGCAGGCGGCGCCGCTGTAAATTAATTGTCACATTGCAGTGGTGTTATGAGAGGTGGGCGGGCGGACCCCGAATAGATTGGGCATCCTGAAGTGTTGATATTTGCTGAAAGGCCAGGACAGGGGTCGCTAGTAGCAGGCGCTCGACTGGCGGATATGACTGAACAAGCGTAACCGCATCAATTGCGGGTAGATGGGTGACCGCTTCTAGTCGCTCACATTGCGTTTCATGCGTGTGAAACAGATGGACACTATCATGCCAGAGCGCAAAGCTCTGCATCAGCAACAGCAACGTTGCCAGCAGGTAAAGGTGTCTCAGTGCTGATCCTTGACGGAATGTCATGCTGTCAGGTCAACAATTTGACCAGAAGTGCTTCATAGATGGACGATAACGTATCTAAATCCGCTATAGAAACACATTCATCAATCTGATGGATCGTGGCATTGAGTGGACCAAGTTCGATGACTTGTGCGCCTGTTGGCGCGATAAACCGCCCATCGGAGGTACCACCGGAGGTAGACAGCTCAGTTTTGTAGCCAGTAATGTCGCTAATGGCCTGCTGGACGGCAGTAAGCAGGGCACCGCCGGCAGTCCGAAAAGGTTTTCCGGACAATACCCATTTCAAGTCATAGTGCAGGCCATGCTGTTGCAAAATCATTTCTGTACGTTGAGCCAGTTGCTCATGAGTGACTTCGGTGGAATACCGGAAGTTAAAAACCATCTCAACGGTGCCGGGAATGACATTGGTTGCCCCCGTGCCACTGTTCAGATTAGACACCTGAAAACTGGTCGGCGGGAAGTCATCGTTACCCTGATCCCAGATCTCTGCGCATAAAGCCGTTAATGCTGGCGCTAAACGATGAATTGGGTTCTCAGCAAGATGCGGATAAGCAATATGGCCTTGTTTGCCCTTAACGGTCAAATAGCCATTCAAGGATCCGCGACGACCATTTTTAACCACATCGCCAACACGCTGACTACTGGTCGGTTCGCCAACCACACACCAGTCAATGTTTTCCTGTCTGGTCTGCAACGTTTCGATGACCTTAACCGTGCCGTCTGTTGCTGGACCTTCTTCATCACTGGTTAATAAAAATGCAATGCTGCCGCGATGATCAGGGTAACGTTCAACAAACCGCTCACATGCGGTCACCATAGCAGCAATGCTGCCTTTCATGTCGGCAGCACCTCGGCCATACAACAGACCATCGACAATATCGGCATTGAAAGGGGGCGAGGCCCATTTATCTGCCGGCCCTGTGGGCACAACATCTGTATGGCCGGCAAAAACAAACAAGGGTTCGCGTTTGCCGCGGCGCAACCAGAGGTTATCCACATCAGCAAACCGCATCGTTTCGGCAATAAAACCTATTTCTGCCAATCGCTGGCCAAGCATTTCCTGGCAGTCTGCATCATCAGGAGTGATGCTCTGACGACGAATGAGTTGCTGCGTTAACGCAATGGTTGGGGAGAGGTTATGCGTCATAGCGAGCCAAATATTGCTGTGCATCAAATCCGACGAGGCAATCCTTTTCGTCACAAATGACGGGGCGTTTGATAAGTGTTGGATGCGCTATCATTAAAGCAATCGCCGTTTTTTCATCAAGATTTTCTTGTTTTTCTGACGGTAATTGTCGCCAGGTGGTACTGCGTTTATTTAGCAGCAATTGCCAGCTTAATGATTTAAGCCATTGATTTATCATTGCGCTATCGAGGCCATCCGTTCGCAGATCATGAAACTGGTATTCAACACCGTGTTGGTCCAGCCATTTTCGTGCTTTTTTGACGGTGTCACAGTTTTTGATGCCGTAGACAATCATGACCCATTTCCGAGGAGATTAATAAAGTATGATACATTGTATCAAACAATACCGGGGACTGTGAATGCCGACCCGATTATCGGGCCGGCACAACAAACCTAGATATCACGCAACAATTCATTGATACCCACTTTACTGCGGGTTTTTTCATCAACTTGTTTAACAATCACGGCACAGTACAGACTGTAAGTACCATCTTTGGATGGTAAATTACCGGATACCACAACGGAGCCCGCCGGGACGCGACCATAAGTCACTTCACCAGTAAGCCGGTTAAATATTTTGGTGCTTTGGCCGATGTACACGCCCATAGAAATAACCGCACCTTCTTCAACAACAACGCCTTCTACAATCTCACTGCGCGCACCGATAAAACAGTTATCTTCAATAATGGTTGGCCCAGCCTGTAACGGCTCAAGCACGCCGCCGATACCAACACCACCGGATAAGTGCACGTTTTTACCGATTTGAGCGCAGCTGCCGACCGTTGCCCAAGTATCCACCATGGTGCCACTATCAACGTAAGCACCAATATTGACGTATGACGGCATCAAGACAACGCCTGGAGCAATATAAGAGCCGCGACGTACGGCTGCCGGAGGCACTACACGCACCCCTGCAGTATTAAAATCAGCTTCACCGAAACTGGCAAATTTTGGCTCAACTTTATCGAAATAGCGTGTTTCGCCGCCTTCCATGGGCCGGTTATCATTTAACCGAAAAGACAGTAACACCGCCTTTTTCAACCATTGATTAACAACCCAGTTACCCTGTTGCTTTTCAGCGACTCGGGCGGAGCCGTTATCCAGCATTGCCAGTGCCTGACCAACTGCATTTCTGACCTCGGCATCCGCATTTTTTGGGTTGATTTCGGCACGACGCTCGAAGGCATCTTCAATAATAGATTGGATTTCACTCATCAGTATTTCACTCCGTCAGGATAAAGATTCAATTAGTTGGCGGATACGCCGGGCGGCTTCAACACACTCATCGAGTGGTGCAACCAGCGCCATTCGAACACGATTCAGTCCAGGGTTGCCTTGTTTTGTGTCTCGCGCCAGATAGCTGCCAGGTAGCACCGTCACATGCCACTGTTCGTAGAGCTTTTTGGCAAATTCGGTATCTGCGATTGGCGTCTCAGCCCAGAGATAAAAGCTGGCTTCCGGTTGGCTGACGTTCATGACTGGTTTAAGAATATCGAGCACTGCCGTGAACTTTTCTCGGTACAAACGACGATTTTGAACGACATGATTTTCATCAGACCAGGCTGCAATGGATGCCGCCTGAGTTGCGGTTGGCATAGCACAGCCATGATAGGTTCGATATCGCAGAAAGGTTTTTAATACCGCCGCATCGCCAGCAACAAAACCGCTGCGCAGGCCAGGGGCGTTTGAGCGTTTGGATAGACTATGAAAGACAACGCAGCGACTAAAGTCGTTATATCCCGCGGCAACAGCGGCTTGAAGCAGGCCCGCGGGTGGCAATGTCTCTTCAAAGTAAATTTCTGAATAGCATTCATCCGCCGCAATAATAAAATTGTACTCATGGGCGAGTTGGATAAGTTTGCTCAATGTTTCCGCATCAATAACGGCACCAGAGGGATTGCCGGGACTGCATAAGTAAAGCAATTGGCATTGTGTCCAGACGCTACTGGGAACGTTGTCAAAATCCGGCATAAAATCGTTTTCAGCATCGCAATTAAGCAGATGCATTTGTGCACCGGCTAATAGCGCCGCACCTTCATAGATTTGATAAAACGGATTTGGCATGACCACCAGCGGATCCTGCTTGCGATCAATGATGGCCTGGGCAAAGGCGAACAATGCTTCACGCGTGCCATTGACGGGTAAAATTTGTGTTTCAGCGTTGATGTTGCCGGCCAATTGAAAACGTTGATCCAGCCAGTCGGCAATGGTTTTGCGAAGCGCCGGGATCCCCGCCGTCGTTGGGTAAACAGACAAGCCATCAATATGCTTGATCATCGCTTCGGTTATCAAGGCGGGGGTGGGGTGCTTTGGTTCGCCGATAGACAGGGCAATATGCCGAAGATCAGAGGGGGGCCGGCTATCGGCGAATAAGGCAGACAGCTTCTCAAAAGGATACGGGTGCAATTTGTCCAGTTCTGGATTCATGAGCAACACTATGGCCGTTAAAAACAGGGCATTATAACGTTTTGCCAGCTTCTCGTGTGATAAGGTCGTTGCTATGACATCAATTGTTCATCAATCAAACCATACTGCGGTGAGTTGTTTGCTGTTTGCAGCCGCAATGTGGGGCATTATTTGGTATCCCATGCGGCTTTTGGAAGCCGCAGGCTTGCCGGTTGTCTGGACGACGTTGCTGATCTATTCAGTGGCTGCATTAATAAGTTTTCCGACGGTTTTACGGCAATCAGTGGTATGGCGGGAATTACCAGTGGATCTTCTTTGGCTGGCATTGGCTGCCGGGCTGACCAACCTCGCATTTCTTGTCGCTTTGATAGAAGGACAGGTTATGCGGGTGATGTTGCTTTTTTACTTGGCGCCGTTATGGAGTGTCCTGTTGGGACGCTGGTGGTTGGGCGAACAGTTGTCCGGTGCGGCGATGTTAATGTTATGTGTGGCGATGTTAGGTACTTTGATTATGCTTTGGCAGCCTAAAGTAGGTTGGCCTTGGCCGACTGACTTAGCAGATTGGTTAGCGTTATTCGCCGGGTTCATGTTTGCCGTTAACAATGTGTTGAGTCGAAAACTGGCAGCAGTTGCCATGCCTGTTAAAACGGTTATCGTCTATTTCGGTGTCGTTTTAGTGGCAGCGATAACTTTGTTTTCTGGTATATCAACAATACCTTCTGCGTCAGCCGTTGTTTGGTCGGTAGCCGCCGTTATCGGTGGGCTGGCCATTGTTGCCATGACGATTACCGTGTTATTTGGTTTGGCAAGATTACCGGTTTATCAAGCGGCTGTTATTATGTTGTTTGAGTTAGTTGTCGCTGCTTTATCTGCCGCATGGTTAAGTGATGAAGTGATGCGCTTGGCTGAGTGGGCGGGCGGTATGTTGATTGTGGTGGCCGCTTATGGCGTTGCGCGGCTTGAAAAACAACCGTCGGCTTGAAGTTATTTAATAGCAGCCCCAACTCAGTGTCAGAGTCAAACAGGTAAAAAATTATGATTAAATCAATTGCGCATGCCAGCTTTCTGGTTAGCGATATCAAGGCCTCTTTAGCATTTTATTGTAACGTCTTAGGCATACAACAGAATCACAACCGACCAGATTTCTGGTTTGAAGGGGCATGGTTGGACTTGGGGGATGGGCAGCAATTACATTTGATGGTGTTACCTAATCCGGATCCACGTGAAAATCGCCCCGAACATGGCGGTCGTGATCGACATGTTGCTTTAGTTGTTTCTGATCTTGAAGCGCTGGCTAGTCGTTTTGATGAAGCGGGTGTTGCTTATTCAAGAAGTAAATCTGGACGGGCCGCTTTTTTTTGTCGTGACCCGGATGGCAATGCGTTGGAATTTGCAGAGGATTTTACGCCGCCAGTACGCTAATACAAAGGCTTATCCACGCACATCAATAGCTTAGCGACTTACTCACAAAATCTGTGGATAACTCTGTGATTAAGATTGGTGAAAATCGCTAAGTGCTTCTTTCCTAACAAGGGATGTCATTTTGGTTAAAAAATAACCACCATAAAAATATATATAAAACAATGTGTTACAGTTCGTTTCAGGCAATTCAAGGACTTAGGATAAAGTCTTGTAAAGTTGCTGTAACAATAGATTGGAAAGTGAATAAGTTTTTCACTTTCGAGAGAAATCAGCGCTGTTATTGCACCAAAGTGGCCCAAATCTGGTCGTCTTTGATGGGATCACTGTCATCATGGTCAGTTGTCCTCTGAGTTTCCAAGCCAGTAAAGTCAAAAAGTGCTGTATCTGCCAATTGGGAAGGCGCGACATTTTGAATGCTGCGAAATAGATTTTCTAATCGACCAGGATGGTGCTTTTCCCAGTCCTGCAACATCTCTTTGATAACTTGTCGTTGCAGGTTTGGCTGAGAACCGCACAAATTACAGGGAATAATAGGAAATTCTTGGGCTGCAGCATATTGCACGATGTCGGCTTCTTTGACGTAAGCCAGCGGACGAATCACCACATTCTGTTTATCATCACTGAGCAATTTTGGCGGCATAGCCTTAATTTTGCTGCCGTAAAACATGTTTAAAAACAAGGTTTCGATAATGTCATCGCGGTGATGGCCAAGCGCAATTTTGGTGATGCCATTTTCTCGCGCATAACTATATAAGTTACCTCGTCTAAGTCGAGAGCAGATACCACAGGTTGTCTTACCTTCCGGGACCACTTCTTTGACGATGCTGTAGGTATCTTTTTCAATAATGTGATACGGCACGCCAATTTGCTCGAGATACGTTGGCAATACTGTTTCGGGAAAGCCCGGTTGCTTTTGATCCAAGTTGACGGCAATCAACTCAAAATTAATTGGTGCATGGTCACGCAGGTTAAGCAAGATATCGAGCATGGTGTAGCTGTCTTTACCACCAGACAGGCAGACCATCACTTTATCGCCATCCTGAATCATGTTGTAGTCAGCAATTGCCTGACCTACTTGACGACGAAGTCGCTTACGCAACTTGTTAAACTCAAACTGTTTTTTACTATGTGTTTCTGACATCAGATTAGACCTGCAAAAGGCTGAACGGTGACCGTGTCGCCAGCAGCAACACCTTGGCACGTTTCATCCAGCAAAATAAAACAATTCGCGCGACTCATGGAGCTCAATATGCCGGAGCCTTGTTTTCCGGCCAGCCGAACATGCAATTGGCCCTGTGCATCATAATCGATTATGCCACGCTGAAATTCGAACCGGCCGCTACGTTTGATGATGGATTCGCTCGTTTTGACTTGGATATGAAAGGGTTTTTCCGCGTTTTGCCCGGCCAGTTTTAATAGCGCCGGCAAGACAAATTGATAAAACGTCACCATAACCGAGACCGGATTGCCTGGCAGACCAAAAAAAGGGACAGACTTAATATGCCCAAAAGCAAGCGGTCTGCCGGGTTTCATGGCAATTTTCCAAAAATTAACCTGGCCTATTTGTTGCAATACAGACTTTACAAAATCAGCCTCGCCGACAGATACGCCGCCCGAACTGATAATCACATCTGCTTTTGTGGCGGCATCACTTAACACCTGACGCAGTGCATCTGGTTGATCCGGCACCACGCCTAAATCAATCGGCTCGACATGTAAACGGGCCAACATGCCAAAAAGGGTATAGCGATTACTGTCATAGATATCGCCAGGGTTGAGGGACTGACCAATTGGTTTTAGTTCATCACCGGTAGAAAAAAACGCCACACGAAGTGGTCGGTATGTTGTCAGTTCTGCAACGCCGATAGCGGCGAGTGAGCCGAGGTCAGCGGCTTGAAGTCGCCTTCCAGCTTCAAATACGCTCGTGCCTTTAGCCATGTCCTCACCAGCGCGACGAACATTCTGACCTGCAATGACATTCGCTGGAAACGTGATTAAATCGTCCTCAACCGTGACTTGTTCTTGCATCA
Organism: Methylophaga frappieri; assembly: GCF_000260965.1. NCBI lineage: Bacteria > Pseudomonadati > Pseudomonadota > Gammaproteobacteria > Thiotrichales > Piscirickettsiaceae > Methylophaga > Methylophaga frappieri. The sequence goes on along the minus strand of NC_017856.1, from coordinate 735,077 downwards.
CGACGGTATCGCAGCCAGCCGGAATAACCGCGCCGGTCATAATTCGAATACATTCGCCAGCGTGCAAGCGCTCAGTATAGGGTTGCCCAGCCAGTGCTTTACCAGCCATTGTTAACTTTGCGGTGGTTTTCAGATCAGCGCATGCAAACGCATAACCGTCCATGGCTGAATTATCAAAAGGCGGTACATTAACTGGTGATAGGATAGCTTCGGCTAACACGTGATTTAAGGCTAATCGGATAGGGGATTTCTGCACTGCGGTGATCGGTTGAATTACGGACAAAATCGCCTCGCGTGCGGCATCGACACGAAGCACGCTTGGCAATTCGTCGCTAGCGCAACTATCGTTTGCAGGTAATTCACTCATGGAAAGATATAGGATGCTGGATAAACTGTTGAACGTAATCAGCTATATTACCAACATCATTTAAATTCAGCATCTTTACGCTTGCTGGCGGGGGAATTTCGACATCGGTGGCAAGGGCAACAATATTCGGATCCTCAAGTGCCATTAGAGGATGTCCCAAACTGGGGCGATGCAACTCAAGTTTAGGAATGGCAGACTGTTTAAAGCCCTCCACCAAAACCAGATCGATAGGCGTGTAATCTAGTCGTGCCAGACAGGATGACAGCCATACCTCGGCATGATTGCCGTCTGATTTTTGCATCAATGCGAATAACTGGCTTGAGGCAACAATAACCTGATGCGCACCGGCTTGACGAATTTCATAACTGTCTTTGCCCGGTTTATCAATATCGAATTGATGATGGGCATGTTTAATTACCGCAACGCGGATCCCACGCTGTCGCAGTATCGGCAATAACCGGCACAGTAAAGTGGTTTTGCCTGTGCCACTGAACGCGGCAATCCCTAGTAATGGTTTGGGACAAATCAGGGGAGGGCTGCGCCAGTCTTCTGGTCGGTTTAGGTTCAAAAAACACTCGGGTGCATCACGAAAATCAACCATTGCCGTTGGGAAACGTGCGGCTAATTGATCCACTTTGCGCTCACCTTGCTCAAGGAGCGTCTTAATATCGCTAGCCAAATTCACCGGGAGTAGACTGCATACCGGTTGCAATCGGTTATCAGCAAAGGCCATTGCCAGTGTTTTACCGGAGCGTAACAAGGTTTCTACTAATCGTTGACGCAGTTGTGGATGCAATAGGGGGGCATCACAAGGTACCGTCAATACATAATCAGTCGTCGCAGCGTTCAATCCGGCTGCGATACCGGCCAATGGGCCAGGATAATTCTTTAGCTCATCCGGAATTACTGAATAGCCAAATTGACGGTAACGTTCTATATTACGATTTGCGCTAATACAAAGCTGCTCTACCTGAGGGTACAGACGCTGAATCACGTGCGCTATTAATGGCTGGTTCTGGAAGTCCATCAGTCCCTTATCTTCGCCGGCAACACGTCGACCTCGACCACCAGCGAGGATCAAACCCGTTACCGTCGGCGAGGCATCAATTTGCATTGTGGCTAAGTCGTAAATACGGAGAATTCATGCGCGTAGAGTCAATGATTAAAAGGATTATTATACTGTTTCTCATGCCTGTTGTTGTTTGGGCCGATGCAGCATTGAATATTCAGGTCACCGGTTTGTTTCGGGATCGTGCTGTCGTGGAGATTAATGGCAACAGACAGTTACTACAGGTTGGTGAAAGCAGTAAAGAAGGCATTAAGCTGATTGCGGCCAATAGTAATGTCGCCACTTTGTTGGTAAATGGCAAACAGCAGCAATTTCCGTTAGGCATGCAGATAAAAAGTGAATTTGCTGCTGCGGAAGCAGGGCCAATCGTCAGTTTGTGGCCGACCAACGGCATGTATCTGACCAGTGGCAGTATCAATGATTTCAGTGTGGATTTTTTGGTTGATACGGGGGCATCGGCGATTGCTATGAATGCTCCTACAGCGGAACGATTAGGTTTAGATTATTTGCAGGCGCCAAGAGTGCGGATTCGAACTGCATCAGGTCAGACTACGGGCTATCAAGTGACGCTAGACAAAGTTCAGCTAGGCGAGATTACGCGTCACCAAGTTGTTGCCGTTGTCGTCGATGGCAACTCACCTGAAGTGGCCTTGTTAGGGATGAGTTTTTTAAAAAATCTTGATCTGCAACGTCAAGGTGAGCGGTTGGATCTGATACAGAAATTCTAGTAAAGCCCGGCATTCCGGGCTTTGCTATAGGCTGCTGTTGTAATTGAAAAATCAATAGCCGTGTGGCGATTAAAAACCGTTTGTGATCAGCGCGTAGGCAGAGTGATTATGAATCGACTCGAAGTTCTCTGATTCGACGGTATATGCCTGAATCCGTTTGTCGGCATTCAGTCTCGCCGCGACATCACGCACCATGTCTTCAACAAATTTTGGATTGTCATAGGCATGCTCGGTGACATATTTTTCATCGGGACGTTTCAACAAACCGTAAATCTGGCAGGACGCCTCGTCTTCAACTAGGTCAATCAGATCTTCAATCCAGATAAAGCTGTCTGTTTTCACTGTCAGGGTGACGTGCGATCGCTGATTATGTGCCCCATAATCAGAAATATTCTTTGAACACGGACACAGGCTGGTTACCGGCACAACCACCTTAACGGTCATACTGGTTTTGCCTTGGATTATTTCGCCAACAAAACTGACTTGATAATCCATCAGGCTTCGCACTTTAGAAACCGGCGCTTCCTTATTCACAAAATAAGGGAAGCTCATTTCAATATAACCGGATTGAGCGTCAAGCCGCTCTGTCATTTCACCCAACATGGTATGAAACGATTGGACAGTAATTTCGCGTTCATGCTGGTTCAAAATCTCTACAAACCGCGACATGTGCGTGCCTTTGAACTCGTGCGGCAGATTGACGTACATGTTGAAGTTAGCAACTGTATGCTGTTCACCAGTTGTCCGGTCACTGACCACCACGGGATGGCGAATATCTTTAATACCGACTTTATCGATGGCGATGTGGCGTTTATCTTTGATGTTTTGCACATCTTCGATTTCAGTCGCAGTAGTCGGTTTATGTTGTTCGGTCATTAGGTGTTTAATCCTCGCTGTATTTAACGCAGGCGCGATCGGTTTCCCACAGTGTCACGCCTGAAACCCGGGCGATATCATCATTAAGTGTTTGGCTCAATTGCTGAAAAAAGTACCGCGCAATATTTTCGGCAGTAGGATTAATTTCGTCAAATGGCGGAATATCATTGAGATAGCGATGATCCAGCGTTTTGGCCAATTCACGGGTAGCAGTTTTGATGGTTTTAAAATCCATGCCCATGCCGTGCTGGTTTAGCGCACTTGCCACAACTTCAACTTCGACTTTCCAGTTATGGCCATGCATTCGGCGGCAATCGCCGGGGTAATCTCGCAGGGTATGTGCTGAAGCAAAATCCGCAAGAATTTTCAAGGTGTAGAACGCGCTCATAGTGGGATTATTATACTCAGGAATTAGCTGTGATAACAGGGTATTATCACGCAAAAAAACGATTGATGGTATCGATCAAGCCGTTTGCAGAGAGCCCGACATCGTTCAACATCTGTTGATGGTTGCCCTGATCCTGAAATCGATCCGGCAAGCCTATAAGACGAATGGGCGTTTTGCTGCCAATGCTGGACAGATATTCCGCAACACCACTGCCCGCACCACCAGCGACGGCATTTTCTTCAATCGTTATCAGCAGGTCATGAGAATCAGCAAGCTGGTTAATCAGTGTGGTATCCAGTGGTTTTACAAACCGCATATTGATGACGCTGGCATCTGTTTTTTCTCCCGCTTCCAGCGCTGCTGACAGCATACTGCCAAAAGCCAGAATAGCGACTTTTTGGCCTTGCCGGAGTTGTTTGGCTTTGCCAATTGGCAGGGCTGACAAATCCGGTTGAACCGGGCTGCCTGATCCGACTCCCCGTGGATATCGCACGGCAGCTGGACCATCAAAGTGAAATCCGGTTGTTAACATTTGCCGGCATTCATTCTCATCAGCAGGTGCCATAATCAGCATATTTGGAATACAGCGTAAATAAGTCAGATCAAAACTACCTGCATGCGTTGGCCCGTCAGCACCAACCAAACCGGCGCGATCAATTGCAAACAGCACCGGCAGATTTTGCAAAGCTACATCATGGATTAACTGATCATAAGCCCGCTGTAAAAAGGTGGAATAAATCGCTACTACCGGTTTTTTATTCTCGCAGGCCAATCCGGCTGCTAGCGTCACCGCATGCTGTTCGGCAATGCCCACATCGAAATATCGATCTGGAAACCGCTCGGCGAACCGATTCAGTCCTGAGCCTTCACACATTGCCGGTGTGATGCCGATTAATTGTTTGTCCGCCACCGCCATGTCAACGAGCCAGTCACTGAACACTTGGGTATAACTTTTTCCGGCTGACGACTTACCGCCAGCCGGACTAACCCCATGGTATTTGCAAGGTTCTTGTTCGGCTGGGGTAAACCCTTTGCCTTTTTTTGTCACAATATGCAGAAATTGAGGGCCTTTACAATTACGCAAATTACCGAGCGTGGTAATCAGAGTATCCAGATTATGGCCATCAATCGGGCCAATGTAGTTAAAGCCCATTTCTTCAAACAGCGTACCAGGCACTACCATGCCTTTCATGTGCTCTTCAGCGCGTCTTGCGATTTCCCAGGCAGAAGGAATTTTTTCCAATACTTTTTTGCTGCCTTCACGGGCGCTGGTATAAAAACGACTGGATAACAAACGCGCCAAATAGTTGGCCATACCACCCACATTGCGTGAAATGGACATTTCGTTGTCATTAAGCACCACCAACAGATTGGCACTCAAATCGCCGGCATGGGCAAGGGCTTCATATGCCTGCCCCGCGGTTAAGGCACCATCACCAATAATGGCAACTGCCCGTCGAGCATCCTGATTACTTTGGGCGGCCAGCGCCATGCCCAGTGCAGCACTCACCGAGGTGCTGGAGTGGCCGACACCAAAGCTATCAAAGGGACTTTCACTACGTTTAGGAAAGCCAGACAAGCCATCAGCTTGGCGCATGGTATGCATTTTGTCGCGACGACCGGTAATAATTTTGTGCGCATAGCTTTGATGACCGACATCCCAAACCAGTCGGTCTTCCGGGGTATTAAACACGTAATGCAGGGCAAGCGTGAGTTCTATTACACCTAAATTGGAAGCAATATGCCCGCCAGTTTGTTGGACACTGTCAATAATCAGTGCCCGAATCTCGCTGGCCAGTTGTGGTAATTGTTTACGCGATAACTGACGCAGATCCTGGGGTGAGTCAATTTGCTCCAACAGACGGCTCATAATATTCATTCTTTTTAGAATTCCCGCTGCACAACAAATCTGGCAAGGGCCGCTAATGCTTGAGTTTCAACAGGTATTTCAGCAAGGGCGGTCAGGGCTTCTTCAATTAAATCCTTTGCTTTGTCCTGGGCATTAGCAAGGCCAAGTAAGGCCGGGTAAGTGGGTTTGTCGCGCGCGGCGTCTGCCCCTTGTTGCTTACCAAGTGTTTGGGTATCTGCAATGACATCCAGTACATCATCCTGCACTTGAAAGGCCAGACCCAGTGCAGCAGCATAGCGTCTCAGGGCAGGGTAGGTATGCGCTGGAACCTCGGGCGCACAATATACACCCATCATCACGCTTGCCTCAATCAAAGCACCTGTTTTCAGTCGATGCATTTGTTGCAAGGTGGTTAAATCCAGTTCACTGCCGACACTTTGTAAATCAAGCGCCTGTCCACCTGCCATCCCCATAATGCCACTTTGGAATGCTAACTCCCGGATCATTGCTAGCTTTTGCTCCGCTAACAAGGCGGTTTCTGACAAGTGATGAAAAGCCAGTGTTTGCAGTGCATCACCTGCCAGCAGGGCAGTTGATTCATCAAAAGCTTTATGACAGCTTGGTCGGCCCCGACGCAAGTCATCATTATCCATCATCGGCATGTCATCATGAATCAGAGAATAGGCATGTATCATTTCAACCGCGCAAGCCACTGAATCAAGGGCTGAGGGTTCCGCTTCAAAGGCTTCTCCAGTGGCATAAACCAACATGGCTCTTAAGCGTTTGCCGCCATTAAGCGTGGCATATTGCATGGCAGCAAGCAGAGTGTCAGCGGGCGTGGCAAGTTGCAAGGCTAACTCAAGCGCCGTGCCAACACGTTGTTGTTGCGCCCGCATCCAATCAGGCAGAGAAAAACAATCAGTCACGAGTCGTCAGTATCGTCATCAAAATCAGTAAGCGTAGACTGACCGTTTTGTTTGGCTAAGAGTTGCACTTTTTGCTCGGCTGTCTGTAAGGCTTCCTGACAGTCTCGTGTCAACAATACGCCTCGCTCATAGAGTTTTAGCGATTCTTCCAAGGAGATATCGCCCTGTTCCAGTTTTTCGACCAGCAGTTCCAACTCGGCGACAGCCGATTCGTAATCAAGTTTTTTGCGTTTTGCTACCATGACGGCCTCAACGTAACAGCATAGCCCTTTATTATAAAATAAAATGAGTCGGACATGCCTGCTGGAATGTTCAGTCATTTATGCCTATGCTGGTGACCATTTAAAAATTAACTATCGCCATGATAAAAATTATTCGCGGGCTGCATAATTTGCCCAGACCGCCATGCCGTTGTGTTGCCACGATCGGCAATTTTGATGGGGTTCACCTTGGTCATCAGGCTGTATTATCCCAATTAGCCACCAAAGCCGATATGCTTGGCTTGCCCGCGGTGGTGATTACCTTTGAGCCGCAGCCCTATGAATATTTTGTGCCAGAAAAGGCGCCGGCAAGACTGAGTCGGTTTCGGGAAAAGGTAGAGGCGCTACGCGCTTATTCCATCCAAAAACTTTGTGTGTTGCGCTTCAATGAGCAGCTTGCCTCAATGTCAGCGCAGACATTTATCGAATCTTTGTTGGTTTCCGGACTTCAGGTGGCATATCTGGTCGTTGGTGATGATTTTCGATTTGGCTATCAGCGACAGGGTGATTTTGCCATGCTCCAAGCAGCGGGAAAACAGCATGGATTTCAAGTCGTTAATATGCACACTTTTGGTGTAGATGACATGCGGGTCAGTAGTACCCGTATCCGACAGGCGCTGCAGGCCAGCCAGCTGAAACTGGCGGAAAAATTACTGGGGCGGCCTTATCGGATGAGTGGACGGGTCGCGCATGGTGACAAGCGCGGTCGGCAAATGGGTTTCCCCACAGCCAATATTCATCTGCATCGCTATAAGGTGCCGCTGCGAGGCGTGTATGCAGTGCAATTATTTGGCATTGATGGTGAGCCCGTAATGGGGGTGGCCAATATCGGTATTCGACCGACGATTGGGGGCAATAAAGCCTTGCTCGAAGTGCATTTACTTGATTTTGACCGAGATATTTATGGTGCTCATGTGCAGGTGGTGTTTTTACAAAAAATTCGCGATGAGCAGAAGTTTGGCGATTTGTCAGCGTTGATGCATCAGATCGAGCAGGATTGCGAAGCCGCCCGCGAGTATTTCACCCACTGTCCGGCGTAGTCAGCGCCAAGCGGCCCGTTTCGTAATCCTCAATCAATTGTAATGCAAGATCTTTATCAGCCAGGTCATGGATGAGCACATGCGCAAAGTCGGTTGCCGGTAAATCACCCACGGCACCCTGCAAGTAATGGCCACTAACATGATTGGCGATATCATTAGCAGTCAGCAGACCACTGATGATGTGTGCTTCAAGCAGCGTATTGCCGGCAAAAATGATTTCCATCAGAAATGCACTGCCTGAAAGCGTGCTAATAATGTGCCATTGGCATCATTTAATTCGAGATATTGGTTGGTGATGGACCAGGATTGCACCTGAACCAACATGTCATGAAATTGTTTTGCTGAAGCCATACCTTCAGGGCAAGCCTTCATCGTCGTAGCCATTTTGTTAAATGACAGTGCTTCTTGCTGCAAATTAAAGGTACCAATAATTTGATTACAGCCGTCATAACCTGTCACTTGGGCACTGTTGCCGCTTGCCATGATGAGGCTTGGCTCGCGCTGGTTATCGACAACGGTGACTGGCTTACCCATCAGACGCGTTAATTTCCAATAGGTGTCCAACAGTATTTCCTGTGCACCCAGCTGACCGCAGGTTTCTCCTGGCCAAATGCCAGCAAACTGAGTCACTTTCAACGCCAACTGGTCGCCACTATCTTTTGCTTCTGGGGTGGGCTCCAGCTCGCCGTGCAGCGTCACTAAAAGGGATTGCGCCGGTGTTTTGCGAATAGCCTGATAGCGTTGTTGCAATAATTCAGCTTCAGGGGTGTTCAGTACCATCCAATGCTGGCCTGTTGCACACTCCTGAAAAATGCCCTGATTGTGCTCAAAACGATACTGGCCACGCATCGCCATAACGGGGCTGGCGAACAAAAACGGTTCATCTTTGATAAGCGTGGAATTCAACGCACTTTGGATGGGATGACCCTGTTTGTTAAGTAAGGTGAGCTGATCCCGACTGTCAGCCGCGAGGTAAAAAATTTCGCGTTCGCTAAGTAATATCAGGGTGGCGTCATCTCGCCATTGCCAGCGACCGAGGTAGTAGCTGTCAGCATCAGAGCGGTCTTGATAGCGCATTCGCAGAAAAAAAGATTGATCGGCAAACAGGTTTAAACGGTAATCGATACCTGGACAATCGGCACAGGGCAGCGTGCCAGAGAAACTGACTGGCAGCGCGTGTTCAGATTCCCCAAAAAATTGATTTAGCCGATTGGTATCGGTCGCATCACAAGCTGTCGTAATGAAAAAGAAAAAGCTGATAAACCCTGCTTTGACACACCGCCACAACGACGCTGAAAAACCGGCAACATCATGCGTTTGCTGCAACATCGTTTTACCCCACATATTTGCGCGTAACCAAGTGCAGAACCATGACAATGCGCATTAGTCTGCCGATTGACGCCGTTTCCGCCACCAGTTTCGCAACGCTTTACGACCATAGCGACGTTTGAAGTTGACTTTTAAATCATACAGGTAAAAAGGCAAACGTTGACGCCAGCCAAACGTTGAAGGCAGTTTCCGATGGTGTTGCAAATAGTGGCCAACCAGTTGTTCACGGCCAGGCCAATGTAATTTGTGGCACAGTCTGGCAAGGTCTGACAGGCAGCTTTTGGGTGGCGTATTACCGTTAAAAAATCGGGCACGATTAATATCGATCAGCGTAAATCGCAAGGTATTGTCTGCTTGTTTTTGAATCAGAATATTGCCACCCGCCAAATCACGAAAAAAGACGCCACGGCTGTGCATATCCAGCAAAAATTGACTTAAAGCAGGATAGAGTTGCGTTTCTGTGACACCCCGAAACTCAGTGGCCCCATCCCGAAATGCGCTGAGAATTTGTCGTGCGTTAAAGTCATGTGCCACCCGCTCACACAAGTAGAGATTTGCTTTCTGGCTGGTATCTCCTTCCTGTTCAAAGTAGGCAATAGGCTGGGCGGTAGGTACACCACGGCGTAATAACTCTGCCGCCCCAACCCAGCTACGTCTTGCTTTGCTGGGTTTCTGTTTATCCAGAAAACGCTTTTGCCAAGCTACTTTAAGCGGTTGTTTGGCGATAAAAGGTGTATCCAAAACGCCATCAATCTGCCAGATAATATTTCTGGCACGGCGCAAGGTATTGTCGGGTAAAGGTCTGGGCAAGTGTGCCGGATGTAGCTTATGGCGCAATTGTGCCGCCGTTGCCACTGAGTCAGCCAACAGGACACCACGCCAGCCAGCGTCGTTAAAAGCAAATAAATCCAGATCGTCGGCATGGCGAAACCAGCCTTCAAGATTGCGGTTATCTGGCAGTTGGAAATGGACTGAGGAACCCGCCTGCCAGATCAAATACAGCGGTGCTTCTCCGGCAAACTCGGGGATATTTTTGAGTTGCTCACCATCGCGTGAAAAAGCCTGTACGGAATGGAGGTCTTGCTCAGCATACAGCGTTGATAAAGGAATGGCTTTACCATTGATGGTCCAGATGATGTGAATTAGTTGCGCCTGCGTGCGAAAAGCATGGGCTTCGATGCCGGATGCCGTCGCCAAAGGTCCTTGATAGAGACTCCCTGGGATCAAGGCATTAAACTGCGTTAATGCCTGAAATGCCGGACGCTGCCGATAGTGTTCAATTTCTCCGCCGACACTGCGGTAATGGGTAATGCGTTCTAGCTTTGGATACGTGCCCGTTGCTTCGTCAATCAAGCCTTCTCGGCTACAAAGCAGTGGTCCCCAGAATGCTTGATCCAGTGCGCCAGAGGCAGCAAGCAAGGTAAAGTAACGTGTCAGATAGTCAGCTTGTTTCTGTTCGCCGGCAACCAATAAGCGAATGATGCGTGGCAGCGTCCAGAAAGCAGCGGGAGAGATAAACTGTCGGACACCAAAGTCGTCCGTTATTTTCTTTAATAATCGGGCTTTTTTAACCAGATTGACTTTGAGTTTTAGCGCAAGCTCAGTCCCAAAAATACGGTGATCAAAACGTTCCGGTTCGGTTACCCGTTCACAAAACAAATTATTGGTATGCGTATCAGGTAATCGCGCCTCAGAACGCAATCGGCTTAATACGGCGATGTTATGCAAAGGTTCAAAGTCGGAAATATTGGGACCAGCCATTTTGATACGGTGTTGCCGCAAAATATCGTGGGCGATTCGCCAGGCATGAAAAAAGCTTTTTCGATCATAGCCAGACCAATGCCGCCGATTACTGGTGGCACCGATTTCGATGGCACTCACTGCGTCACCAAACTGGTCGGCTACGCTGGTGACGAATTGTTGCCAGCGCAGTTGGGCTTTTTCGGTTTTCATTTTCTGTGCTTCGCCAAAAGGCTGAACCAGATGTAACAATACCGCGAAATTCTCAGCTAATAAGCGTGTCAGGAAACGGCTTGCCGGCCCCTCAATATCGCCGTAACTAAAATCCAACCTGACTTGCTTGATACCTGATGCCTGCAATTGGGTAATGACATACTCGTCGGTTGCCGGATCTGCATTGGTCGCAACGCCAACCCCGGCAAAATTTTCAGGCACCCGATGCCCCGATACTGTCAAGTGACCGTCAGCCAGCGCCAACTGACCTTTTAGCACATAGCCCAGCGCTCGACCTAACTGACGTAAATCCATCAGGGGGCCGTTAACTGTCTTGTCGTCTGTGTTTTTGGGGGAAGCCATAGAGATTAACTGTGCGTCTTAAAGTGAATAAATTTAGTGAGAGATGCTGTTTGAAAACAGGTTCAGTATCAGAACACCGGCGACAATCAGACTGATACCAATCAATGCCGGTACATCCAGGGTTTGACCAAACGCCAGCCAGCCAATAAGTGCGATGAGTACGACGCCGGCACCTGCCCAGATAGCATAAGCAATACCGACCGGAATCACTTTTAAACTGAGTGATAAAAAATAAAATGCGATGGCATAGCCAACAATGACAGCCAAGGAAGGCCAAAGTCGGGTAAAACCTTCCGAAGCTTTAAGAAAACTGGTACCAAAGACTTCAGCAATGATGGCTGCACTGAGCAGTAACCATTTCGACATAACCGGTGCTCTCTTCTAAAAATGATAAACGATTAAGCCTGACGTCAGCAGACCGCCAAGTAATGCGACGAACAAACATAGTGTGATGCCGTAATAATGGGGATACGCTATCACCATTTCGGCGCTGCGACAGGCGTTTACAACCCGTTTAAACTGATTGGCTGCGCCTATCGAAGTGATGCTGCCAAGTGCAATAAAAAGCAGCCCAAGCCAAAACAGCGGTATTGTCTGTGAGCTGGCCTGCGGATTGAGGAGTGTCAAAATCAGACCGGAACGTTCAATCAGAAAACCAAACATCATTAACGCTAAACTGGTTCGACACCAAGCCAGCAAGGTTCGCTCCGCAGCCAGCAGCACACGTGGATCAGCAAAGGCCGACATTAATGCTTGCTCGCTTTTCTGCGGCGTAACCAGCTTTTCAGTCGGGCGCTTAACTTATGAAAAAAACGGTGTTTATTACTGGCTGCTTCACTGGTCAAAAAATTAATCTGAATCGAACGTCGTGTGCCTTCATAAGGCGGATAGCCATGCCAGCAATTATCAGTGACTTTAAAAGCGACCAGCGTTCCCGGTCCGGGGGCGATTTCTTCAGCGAAATCAGCCATGTTCTGACCATCCCGCAAGATACGCAAACGACCTTCAACTGCAGGCCACTCAGTGTTGAGATAGATTAGAATCGTCACCAGCTTGGTTTTCGAATCTGTATGAATGCGACCATCTTTGGAGCGGGAATAACCACGCAAAGTCATCATCATTGGCAAGTTCATCACATCAACATCAAACTTGTCGCGAATAATTTGCCGAAACGCACGGCTATCGATTGCTTTCAAGAACGCATCAAACCGCTCATCAACATTGACATCTTCAATGTTAAAACTGCCACCATCCCCAATGTCTGGAAACCCCGCCAGTACGGCCTCTATTTGATCAGATCTGACGCAGCTCTCTACGGTGAAGTAGGGAAAGGGATCCGTTTTAAGTGGTGCTGCCGACAGGGCGGGAAGATCAAGCACGGTAGACATCCGGCAATCCTAATTTTTCCATTGAATTATGCATATGATAATACAAATTCAAGCTTTACTTTGACGTAACCGCACCGCTTTTGATTAAATCGAAAATCGAACTTTGCTGTTTTAATTGTGATGATAAATAGCAGTTCTCATCAGTTAATGGCAGGAGCTTGGCATGGTAACGTGGACTGAAGGTATCGTCCTGGAAAACAAAAGCTGGACAACCAAGCTACATTCACTACGGGTGAAGGCAACAATTCAACCGTTTTCAGCTGGTCAGTTTACCCAATTGGCCCTGAAGATTGATGGGGAACTAGTTAGCCGTCCTTTTTCTTTAGTCAATGCGCCCGATGATCCTGTTTTGGATTTTTATTTTATCCATGTGCCGGATGGGGTGTTATCACCGCGGCTGGCCAGTTTGAAAGCGGGCGATACCGTTCAAGTTGCCGAAAAGGCAACTGGACTATTAACGCTGGAGCAACTTCCCCCCGCTAATAAACTGTTTCTTTTAGCTACAGGCACGGGCGTGGGCCCATTTCTGTCTATTTTAAAAACCGAGACGGTGTGGCAGCAGTTTGATCAGGTTTGCCTGCTACACGCCGTGCGTTTTGCTGAAGAGCTGAGCTATTCAGATACGATTAAGCAACTACAACACGATCATGCAGACCAGTTTCGCTATGTCACTGTCGTGAGTCGTGAGTCACATCACACCAGCCTGGGTGGACGAATACCTGATTTGATAGAGGATGATACTTTGTCGGCGACAACGGGGATGACTTTTGATGACAACAGCCAAGTCCTTATTTGTGGTAATCCCGGCATGATTCAAGAGACGATGGATGTATTGACAAAGCACGGTCTTAAACGACACACGCGGCGTGAGCCAGGTCAAATCAGTATTGAAAAATACTGGTCGAATTGACCTCAGATGGGTGACGATCAGTGACTTAAGGCTATCGCTTATCGTTGGCCATGAATGAGGACGATTGCACAGGTTATTGCAAAGCCGGGAAAAGTTATTCACTGTAAAAAGTAAATTAACCAACCAATCTGATTGGTCTGCATTAGGGGAGGGAGTATGTCAGCGGTCTGGCAAAAAACCATCACCGGCGCAAAAGCGTTTCGACGTGATCTGCACACTTATCCTGAACAAGGGTGGCAGGAACAGCGAACAGCAACAAAAGTGCGGGAAATGTTGACTCAGCTTGATATCAACTGGCGAGTTTGCGCACAAACCGGTACCGTGGCAACGCTTGCTGCAGATAAACCTGGTGCGCATATTGCTTTACGAGGCGATATGGATGCGTTACCAATTACCGAACAGACTACCCATCCCTGGGCATCACGACATTCAGGCACCATGCATGCCTGCGGTCATGATGGTCATACAGCAACGCTTATGGCCGCAGCGCAATGGTTAAAGCATCATGAAAATCGGCTTTCGGGTCCTGTCAGCTTCATTTTTCAACCGGCTGAAGAGGGCGGTCATGGTGCACGAGAAATGATCCATGATGGTGCACTTGAGGGAGTTGACTGCATTTATGGGTGGCACAATTGGCCGGCGATTCCTTTTGGCAAATTGGTGTGTCCTGATGACATTGTCATGTGTGGCAATGGTACATTTGAAATAACAGTGACCGGACAAGGCGGTCATGCCAGTCAACCAGAACTGTGCCGAGACCCCGTGCTCGCTGCCAGTGCTATCACGCTCAATCTGCAGCAAATCATCAGTCGGCGGCTGCCGCCACAACAGGCTGCGGTGTTAAGTGTTACCTCAATTGAAGCGCCCAGCGCCGCGACAGTGATACCCCAACAGGCCAAAATAGGCGGTAGTATTCGGGTGCCAGACACTGCCGTCCGTGCCAAGATGAATCAATTGATTGAAGAGATTGCACAGCAGACAGCAGCAAGCTACGGTGTGAATTGTGAAGTTACGATTTTACCACGCTATGAAGCAACGATTAATCATGCTGCTCCGGCGCAACAAATTCGTGATAGTTGGCGTGCCATGTACACGGCCGATGCCTTGCATCAAGAGATTCGTCTGCCCATTATGGCATCGGAAGATTTCAGTTATTACCTTCAAGAAATTCCTGGCGCCTTTGCACTCATCGGAAGTGATGATGGTCCGGAACATCAGGCACCCTGCCATAGTCCCCATTATGATTTTAATGACCGGTTGATTCCATTGGTCACTGCATTATTCGCGCGCCTGGTTGGCGCACCGCTTCCGGAGGAGCTGAACTAGCGACAGCAAGTCGTCTAACCATGAGGAGATGTCCATGAGTATTTTTGAACAACGAGAATCAGCGATACGAGCCTATTGTCGGGTCTATCCGGTGGTTTTCGACAAAGCCAAGAATGCACGCCAAACAGACGAGAACGGGCGAGAATACATTGATTTTTTCGCTGGCGCCGGCGTACTGAATTTTGGGCATAACAATGCGCTGATGACTCAGGCTGTGGTCGATTACATCCAGTCAGATGGTGTTTTGCACAGCCTTGATATGCATACCACGGCAAAACGTCAATTCATGGAGCATTTCACAGAAACCATTCTCAAACCTCGGCATATGCCGCATAAAATGCAATTTATGGGGCCGACGGGTACCAATGCAGTGGAGGCAGCAATGAAACTGGCCCGTCGAGCAACCGGCCGGCAGGAAATCGTTGCTTTCAGTCATGGTTTTCATGGCATGACATTAGGCGCATTAAGCGCGACTGCAAATCAATATTTTCGGGGAGCAGCCGGTATTCCATTGAACTATGTATCCCACGTCCCTTTTGGCTGTGATGCACAACAAACGGAAGTTAGTCCTGAGGTTGGAATGGAGAGCTTAACGCAGCTACGCACCATGTATGCCGATTCCTCCAGTGGTGTCACGCCGCCCGCTGCTTTTTTGGTCGAAACGATTCAGGCAGAAGGTGGCGTTAAAGTTGCCGACAAGGATTGGATAGCTGCCCTGAGCCAATTGGCGAAAGACGTGGGGGCATTGCTGATTATTGACGATATTCAGGTTGGGGTCGGTCGAACCGGCTCTTTCTTCAGCTTTGATGATTTGGACATTGACCCGGACATTGTTTGTCTGGCCAAAGGCATTGGCGGACTGGGCACGCCCATGGCAATGAATCTGGTCAAGCCCGAGTTTGATCAACACTGGCTGCCCGGTGAGCATACGGGTACGTTTCGTGGTCAGGATATTTCCTTTGTCGCTGGTGACGTCGCTTTAAACTATTTTGATAATGACAATCTGATGCAAACCGTCAAACAGTTGGGTGAACAGATGCGGCAAACCTTACAACCGGTAATTGAGCGACATGCGGCGTTAAATCTTAGTGGTAAAGGCATGATCTTTGGTATGGATACGGGACATGGGGATCGCGCTAAACAAATCGTCCAGCAGTGCTTTGATGCCGGTTTGTTGGTTTCTGCCTGTGGTACGGGCGGTCGGGTTATCAAGCTTATTCCACCACTGACTATTCCAGCGGCGGATTTAACTGCGGGGTTGGCCATTTTGATTGACGCAACAGACAACGTAATGATGCAGGAGGCCGCATGAGACATCGGGATGATATGACTTTTCCTTTTGAGGAATATGAACGACGACTGTCTGATCTGCGGCAGCGGATTTCAGAACGACATATGGATGCGGTGGTGATTTCCGATCCGGAAAACATCATGTATCTGACGGACTATCAGACGACTGGTTATTCATTCTTTCAAGCGCTGGTTGTGCCTTTGGAAACAGAGCCGTTCATGATTACGCGTAAGCTTGAAGAATCCAATGTCATTGAACGAACCTGGGTTGACGTCACGCGTCCTTATCCAGATACCGGCGATGCCATCCAGATGTTGGTTGATGCATTACGTGAATTTGGCTTGGACAAAAAACGTATTGGCTACGAACGCAATAGCTATTTTTTCCCCGCCTACCATCAGGATTGTATTCATACCACGCTCACTGACGGCAAGCTGCTGGACTGTTTTGGCATTGTTGAAGAAGGCCGGGTCTGTAAATCCCCTATGGAAATCGCATTGATGCAAAATGCCGCAAGGGCCACCGAAGCTGGTATGAAGGCAGGCATAGAGGCCTGTGAAGCGGGAGTGACGGAAAATGAGATCGGCGCAGCGATCAGTGCTGCTATGTTTCAGGCGGGTGGTGAACCACCCGCTGTGATGCCCTATGTGACCTCCGGCCCTCGAACCATGATCGGTCATGCCACATGGGAGGGACGCACAGTGCAAACAGATGAGCATGTTTTCCTCGAAGTAGGCGGTTGTTATCGCCGTTATCACACAGCGATGATGCGGACTATCATTCTGGGCGAACTGAGTCCGTCAATGTACAAAGCGCAGGAAATTATGAAGATGGCGCTGGACGCGGTTCACAGTAAATTTCAACCGGGCATGACCGTGTCTGATGCGGATAATCTGATCCGCAATATCATTACCAAAAACGATATCGGTGCCCGACTGGTCACGCGCAGCGGCTACTCTATTGGCATCGCTTTTCCGCCGAGTTGGGATGAAGGCTATATCGTCAGCTTGAAACAGGGCGAATCAGCAGTAATGAAACCGGGCATGACCTTTCATATCATTCCATGGATGTGGGGCGTAGATGGTGATAAAACCTGCGGTATATCCGACACTATCCATATTACTGAGGAAGGCTGTGAATCCTTCTTTACCATGGACAGAGACTTTATTGTGAAACCGGCATCGGCGAATCGCAAATTGCTGAGTCTGGACTCTGCACGCCAGGAACAGACTAGCAAATCAAACAAGAAGTCTCCCGCCAAACAAACTACTTGAGGTCGCTATGTTAGTTGCTACCAATCCGTTAACGGGACAGGAAATGGAGCGTTTTCCTGCACTGGATAAACACGAAATGTATGCGCGTATTGGCGAGGCAGTGGATGCTTTTCCTGCTTGGCGGGATACGTCTTATGCCGACCGGGCAGCAGTGCTCCGAGCGATAGCAAGACAACTACGTGCAGAAAAACATGAAATTGCCGAATTAATGGCCTTGGAAATGGGCAAGCCAATCAAGGAAGGTGTGCCGGAGGTGGAGAAGGCTGCTCTTTGTGCCGAACATTATGCGGAGAATGCCCATATCTACCTTGACTCGGAAGTCCTCCCTTCGGATGCCAGTCGAAGTTATGTCTGTTACCAACCACTGGGTACGCTGCTCGGTATTTTGCCCTGGAATGCACCACTGTGGTTGGCATTCCGTTATTTGGCCCCAGCGTTGATGGCCGGCAATACCTGTGTGATGAAACATGATCCGCATGTTCCTCAGTCAGCGCAGGCGATTGCCAATGCGTTTATTAAAGCCGGTGCACCCGATAATATTATGGTGAACCTGCCACTGGAAACACCAGAAGTGGAGCTGGCGATTCGTGATCCACGCATTGCCGCTGTCTCTTTTACAGGTTCAAGCGGCGCAGGAAAAAAAGTCGCAGCGATTGCCGGCAGTGAAGTCAAACCCTGTGTGTTAGAACTAGGTGGTTCCGATCCGGTTTTAGTGCTGGAAGATGCGGATCTGGCACAAGCGGCCGATGTGATTTGTCTTTCTCGCATCATTAATGCTGGCCAATCCTGTATCGCAGCCAAGCGCGTGATTGTCGCAGCGTCTGTATATGATCAGTTTGTCGAGCTGGTCAAAGACAGATTGAGTCGATTGCAGTTAGGCGATCCGCGCCAATCGAGTACTGATATTGGACCAATAGCCAGAGCGGATCTCAGACAAAATTTGCATCGGCAGGTTGAAGATACGGTTGCTGCTGGTGCCAAATGTTTGTTGGGCGGCTATTTACCGGACACGGCTGGCTTTTTCTACCCAGTGACGCTGTTGACAGATGTTACCCCGACCATGTGTGCGTTCCGAGAAGAGACCTTTGGTCCTATTATGGTTTTGATAAAAGCAGATAACCTGGATCAGGCGATGGCAATGGCAAACGATACCGAATACGGGCTTGGCGCAGGTATATGGACAGCAGATACGGCTCTGGCTGAACAGTTAGCACTGCAAATTGAAGCAGGACAAGTTGCCATCAATGGTATTGTAAAGACGGATCCTCGGTTACCAAGCGGTGGTATTAAAGGCTCTGGTTATGGTCGTGAGTTGGGACCGCATGGTATTCGTGAGTTTGTTAATGCGAAACAGGTTTGGATTAAATAAACGGATTTTTTGCTGCCTGATGCGTAAAGAACCAGCCAACAAGCTGGTGTGCAATACCAGAGTCAGCTATGCTGGCTGTGAACGATACCGGTCGGGGTGATGGTTGCTAAGGCTAAGCTAACGTTATTCTTGATCTGGACGGTGGTCGCTTGTGATACATGGAGTTCCCCCTTATGAAGTCGATGTTTTTTAAAGCAATCAGTGTTGTATTGTTCAGCGGTTTGGCATTGAACGTACAAGCAAAAGTCAGAGGCCATCAGGAGTTGGTCGATAACAGTTGTGAATTGTTATCAGAGCAGTTGGCAATTAGCTATTTGAATCAAGCGGTCAGGCCTGGGGTGCAGGAGCATATTCCGACTTTCTATAGTCAATGCGGCTACATTGGTACGGACAAGGGCGGCTTCAAAACGATTTTTGTCACCAAGTTTTTTCCTGAAGAAATGCTGGATTATGACAATCTGTCACCGGCACAGCTCGACTTTAATGTGTCGTTTATGAACAACGGCGGTGAACCCCATGCCGAGAAAGAACCGTTTCCGGGGGAAGCGACCTATGTATTTCACGACAGGCATTTGACGATTGTTTTCATGATTCCGGGAATAACTGGCCCACTTGATGGCGCTGGTTTGCCAACCCGGTTAGGCGTTAGTTTTCAATTAGTTAATCCCGATATGACGCCGGATGCGCGCCGTGATTTGTTGATTAAGCAAGCATGGCAATATTTTGGGAAACTACTGAAACAAAATAAAACGGCACCATAGTGCCTGCTGAGCTTGCCTTATCTATCACGCGAGCAGCTCTTTTATCTAACAAGGTAGAAAATATGCAGCGCAGTCATGGTACAAGTGCTTTTTTTCGAAAAAAGGGGACCATTCAAGAGCTACGATCCCTAGTTTTTAGGCAAACTGTTGACTGACTTAGCCAGATCAGCAGCGAGACTATCCAGTGTGTCCGCCAGTGCATTGACAAGGGCCGGATAACCATCATCAGGCAGCGGATTCTGAATTGAAATGACAGCACTGCGAGTGCTGCCGGATGGTGTCCTGAGCTGCCACTGACCTCGCAGTAACGCGACCCCTTGATAATGTCCTTGAAATGCATGGATTTGCAGGCTAAGGGTGGTGGCATGATCAGCAACAATACCGGCAGTTCTCACCTGATATTGCGGCAGGGCAGCCTGAAGCCGTTGTTGCAGGGCAGTTTGTAATTGTTGCGGCAGGTCTCCCGCCCAGAGATGTTGTCTGGCAACATGCAGGGTGACAGCATCGGTTTGCAGGACAATTCCGGGATGTAACAGCATGTCACTGAGCTTGATTGGGGCAATAATTAATAATGGGCCGTCGCTTGACTGCTGACTGTCAGCAATAGTCGGAAGTTGGTAATAGGTTGTTGGTTGTGCGGTCTGACCCACACAGCCAGCTAATAGCCAGCCACTGATCATGATGGTTAATAATAATTTCAAGGTGTGTCTCCTGAAACAGGGGCGCGCGGTGTCGGATCGGTCGTTGTTGGCTGGTCAAAAAGCAATCGACTGGGTTGTTCGCTGATGCTGCGTGCCGCCGGTTGCAAATCACGTAACAGTTTTTCCATACGTTGAATGGCGTTGGTAATTTCTTCATAAGCCGGAGCCCCAGCATCATAGCTTTGCAACGTGGTATGCAGCGCATCAAGGGTGTTATTAAGTTTTTCTGGTGAGGACTGTAACGCGGGATCATTAATCAGTTGTCGAATATCTGCGACCAGGGTTTGCATTTCAGCCAACATCGCTTGGGATGTGTTTAGATTCGAATTTAATGCTGATAGCAATGGTTCAACCTGCAATGCATTGAGTTTATCCAGCAGACTCGACACTTTTTGCTCAAGTTGAGCAAGGCCTGTGGGGGTGGTTGGAATCACTCTGACGTTTTCAAAATGGCGATTGATATCGACGGCAGGGGCACCTTGCTGAAAATTCAGATCAACGAATAACGCACCTGTCAGCAGATTGCCTGAACGTAGCGAGGCACGAAGGCCATTTTCAATCATGCTGTTGATCCGATCCTGCCAAGCATCCAGGGTAAGCGTATTATTGGGATCTAATCGTTGTGGCTCAAGCCGTATCAGTACCGGTATGTCATAACCTTGCTCTGCATTACGCTGTTCAGAAGTGAATTCCCAGGGAACTTGCACAACAGTACCGATACGAATACCGCGGTATTCGACGGGGGCATTGTTAATCAAACCACGAACGGTATCGCGCACCAGCAAGACATACTCCAGGTGACGATCAAAACTGCCTTGTCGGGCGTGTTCTTCATCGGCGTATAAAACGAAGGTTTGTTCTGGTTGCGCGGGAGGCGCTGGCGAGTCCGTATTGTCCAGTAAACCAAAAGCAACCCCGCCACTGATTAAAGCTTCCAGGGAGGCCACATCCAGCTCTACACCAGCAGAAGTCAGATTAAAACTAAAGCCTTTAGCAGACCAGAAACGGGTATTTTGTGTCACCAGTTCATCATAGGGAGACTCAATGAACAGGCGATGATGCATTTGTAATGTATCGCGATCAAATTGCGCTTGCTCAACGCGACCAACCAGGTATCCCTGATATAACACCGGATCCCCCACGCGTAGTGAATTTGCCAGCTGGCTGGTTAAGTTCAAGCGTAAGCCACCATTACCATCAATATCGACGGGTGGTTGATCCAGAATTTCGAAGGCTTGCTGCGCGACATCCGATTGGCCAGGCTGAAGCCGAATATAGGCACCGGAAAGGACGGTGTTAAGTCCACTGATACCTTCGCGACCAATGCGCGGCTTCACCACCCAGAATCGACTATCGCTGACCAACATGGAGGCTGCCTCGGGGGTTAATCTGGCATAGATCACAGCTTGACTGAGATCTTTCGACAAAGTGACGGATTCCACCTGCCCAATTTCTACGTTGCGAGTTTTGATGCTGGTTTTTCCTGCCTCAATGCCTTCTGCAGTACTGATGGTGAGTTTGACCAGCGGGCCGCGTTGCAAATAACTGTCATAAACCAACCAGACACCAATGAGTATCGCCACAATCGGCACAATCCAAATCGGAGACAATCGACTTGCCTTGATAGCCGTTGCCCGGTGCATTTCCGATGTTGATTGAGATGCACTAGTTTCGGTGTCAGTCATTCAGACTTTCTCCAGAACGGATAGCAGACCGTGTTCTGGGTTGCTGAGTATCCCAAATCAGGCGCGGATCAAAACTATTTGCCGCCAGCATCGATAAAATCACCACCATGGCGAAAGCTAATGCACCCGGGCCAGGATTGATTGACAGCAATTGACCTGCGTCAATTAAGGTAACCAAAATGGCGACAACAAAAACATCTACCATGGACCAACGACCTATTAACTCAGTTATTCGATACAGTCGTGCCCGAGTGGCCCGATCTGCGACGTTTTGCTGACCCACCCGAAGGCACAACCAGCCGATAGCAAACATTTTACCGATAGGCACAATCACACTGGCAATAAAAATTACCATAGCGATTGGCCATGAGCCCGCTGTGATTAAATCCATTACGCCACCCAAAATCGTTTTGGGCTGAGTAATACCAATTCGCGTACTGTACATGATGGGGTAGACATTCGCTGGAATGTATAGCAGTGCGGAAGTCAACAATAATGCCCATGTTCGCTGCAGGCTCTGTGGTCGCCGCCGATGCAACAACTCACCGCATCGTGCACAGTGTGCTTTGCCCGCGTCGGGTAACGTTTGCAATAACCCGCAGGTTGGACAACCGGTCAGATTTTGTTCGGCTGCGGTTTGACCGGTTTCACTGCCTATCGGCGCTTGCGGTTCACCAGCAATGGCAAACCACATCCAGTCATCATCAATGGATCGCATCGTCAATAACAGCAGAATGGTGAAACTGCAAAAAGCCCAAAAGCCTGTGCCTAACGTAATATCGGCCATTCCGGCAATTTTAAACAAACTAACCAGTGCTCCAATAATAAAGACATCAGCCATCATCCAGGGATGCAGATGCTTGAGGGCTCTGGCGATATGCCGGCTGGCGGTGCTTTGAATTTGACGTAAAAGGCTGTATTGCAACCAAATAACACTCAGCAGGTAGAGGCAAGGCAGGATAACGATGGTTAATGCAACGACAACCGCGATCACGGGTTGTCCGGACAGAAATAACCGGCTAATAGTTTGTAATAGTTCGATCTGTTGGCCAAGACCCAGCGCAGAAAAACCAACAAAAGGAAAATAGACGGCTAAGGCCAAAGCCAATAAGGCGCTGCTGGCCAGTGCCAAACTACGCTGTATTGGACGGAAGTGGCGTCGAACCAAGGTATGTTGGCAGCAAGGGCAAATGGCTGCCTGACCGGGACGTAATGCGGGCAGTGCAGATACCCAGTCACAATGCTGGCAGGCGCGCAAGCGACGACGACTGGTACGTGATTCTGGCGACTCATCGGCAATATTCGTCGACATTTTAGCGGCGCGATCCTCAGACAAATGCTTTCCCTGATGTGCTTCGTATTACCACCGATTATACCTTGCTTATAATTCTCGCCGAGAATCAACTAATTGGAGCATCATGTCAGATTAAAGCGTCACGAATGGTTTGATTTCCATGAAATAGCAAAAAGATTTTCTCTTTGGTCTGTGCGCTATTCAGGCAATAAGCAATACAGTTGGCAACATCAGAACGGCTGATCATGCGTTGCCCGGATTCAATGGGTGGGTAGGTTTGAATCCGCTGTGATGCAATCTCATCCGTCAATCGACCCGGTCGAAGTATCGTGTAAGCCAAAGGGCTGTGCATGAGGTACTCGTCGGCAAAATGTTTGCAAACATTATAGTGACGGATTGCGGGATTACCATTATCGGGATCACCGGCATCTTGAGCACTGACCATGACAAAATGCGCCACATGATGTTTTACAGCCATATCAATGACTTTGCATGCGCCCCATAAATCAATGAGGATAGTTTTCTCTGCACCAGTGTGACCACCACTTCCCGCTGTAAACACCACTTTATTGCATTGCTCAAAAGCTTTGTCAGGCAATGGCTGCTCTAAATCTGCAATAACTACCTCAGCCCCTAAATGCCGAAAAAAATCGGCCTGACTAGCCTCTCGCACCATAACGCGAACGGCGCGAGACTGGTCTAGAAGTTGCGTGACCAACAGTCGCCCAATTTGACCATTCGCACCAACGACTAACGTTTTATACATAGTGACCCCTGAAATTGACATTGTGATCCCAGACTAACATGTCATTGACCTATCTCAATATGTCGAGATTTATTGACAGAGTACTTTATGTCAATTAGTCTAGAATTATGGACATAAAAACAGCAGTCACGTTATTTGATGCTCTCTCGCAAGAAACGCGATTAAGTGTGTTTCGTTTGCTGGTGGAGGCGGGACCATCTGGTTTGGCGGCGGGGAAGCTCAGTGAGCAATTGAAAATACCGCATAACACCTTGTCATTTCATCTCAGCCACTTAACGCGCACCGGTATGGTTAAAGTGCGTAAAGAAGGGCGCTCAATGATCTATTCGACCCATTTTGACACCATGCGCAATTTGATTGGCTTTCTGGTTCAGGATTGCTGCCGCAGCGATCTGGTTTCACTGCGAGAAGATAAGGATTCAGGCTGTCAAGTCATTGAACTAGCGGGCTGTTGTGGGCTTCCTGACAACACATAGATCAATGGTCTCTCTTAAATCAGGTGCGTAAAAATGAATAAAGTACTGGTGTTGTGCACGGGAAATTCGTGTCGGTCAATCATGGCGGAAGCGCTCATTAATCAGTTCAGGTCAGATCATTATCATGCTGTGAGTGCTGGAAGCTCGCCCACGGGTTTTGTGCATCCAAAAGCAGTTGAGACATTACAGCGTCATGGTATTGAAGCCGGGCATTATGAGAGTAAGTCGTGGGATGTATTTGCAGGGCAATCATTTGATTATGTGATCACAGTGTGTGATGCAGCGGCGAATGAGATCTGTCCTGTTTTTCCCGGCGCGTACGTAAAGTTGCATTGGTCTTTGGTTGATCCTGCAAGAATATTAGGGGCGGAAGCAGACGTAAATGCCGCTTTTGAGGCGGCTTATATGATTTTGAAAGAGAAAATTCAGGAGACGTTTACCTAATGCAAAGCGGATTTCTCATGCAACGATTTGAACGGTATCTGTCAGTCTGGATTGCGTTAGGGATGACTGCCGGGGTAACGCTGGGTTGGTTGTTACCTAGGGTGTTTACGACGATTGCAGATTGGCAATACGCTAGTGTCAATTTGCTGGTGGCCATTTTTATCTGGCTTATGATTTATCCGATGATGGTCAATGTTGATTTCAGTGCTATCAAATCCGCAGCAAACAAACCTAAGGGCTTGTGTTTGACGGCTGTAGTGAATTGGCTGATTAAGCCATTCACCATGGCGGCGATAGGCGTTTTATTTTTTGAATATATTTTTGCTGATTTTGTGACGCCAGAAACTGCGCGTTCCTACATCGCCGGTATGATCTTGTTAGGTGTCGCCCCTTGCACCGCAATGGTGTTTATTTGGAGTCAATTGGTCAAAGGGGATGCTAATTACACGCTGGTACAGGTTTCTGTAAACGATATCATCATGATTTTTGCGTTTGCACCAATTGCCGCGTTGCTGCTTGGTGTTACCGACATTGTGGTGCCTTGGAGCACGTTGTTGTTATCTGTCGTTCTCTATGTCTTAATTCCTTTAGCAGCGGGCTATCTCACCCGACGTGTACTGGATAAGCAGGATGACCTACAGGCGGTTGCGCACTTTTCGCAGAAAATAAAACCACTTTCCATAATGGGCTTAATAGCGACCGTGCTGTTGTTGTTTGGGCTGCAAGCAGAGACGATACTCAGTCAACCGTTGATCATTTTGCTTATTGCCGTACCGTTAATGATTCAGACCTACGGCATTTTTGCGATAGCCTATGGCTGGGCATATCTCTGGAAATTACCTTATAACATTGCCGCACCAGCCGCTTTAATCAGTACTTCAAATTTCTTTGAGTTAGCTGTTGCCGTAGCAATAAGCCTTTTTGGTCTAAACTCCGGCGCTGCCTTGGCTACAGTGGTAGGTGTTTTAGTTGAAGTGCCTGTCATGCTGTCATTGGTTGCGTTGGCGAACCGGACTCAACATTATTTCAGGCAAACCGATTAAGCCTAGCTCTAAGTTAACTGGGCTGGGTTTGGAGGTGATTGATGGTACGTAATGCCAATAGCCAACCGATGAGCATGAATGTCAGCATGCCGATCAGAATGGATTGAAAGCGAATGCCGTTATCAATCAATACACCTAATATGGCGGGCGCAATACCGGTCGAAAATACCATCAGTGCTGATTTGACACTGCGAACACGGCCGAGATTTTCTCGTCCCCAAATCTCGACAAGGATACTGTCAACGACGGGAGAAGACATGCCCAAAGAAATACCCGCACCGGCCATAAGCACGATGACGGCAACATGACCACCAAGCGTGACAGCAAGTAATATGGCAACTGCAAAAGGCACCAGATAGAGCTTGGCTAATAAGGAAACGCCCCACTCATCGACCCATCGGCCGCCCATTAGTGCGCCGGGAAAACGAGCCATTCCCATGATAGTTAGCGCCAGCGCATAAATAGTAATTGAGGACGCTAAGTCAGCTGTCATTTGTGCCTGATAAATAAAAATACCGGTTAACGTAACCGGCAGGGCCATCGTGAGAGGAATGATTTGCCAAAACAACGTATCGGAAAGGGGATTTGGTCCCCGTTGAACCCGACCCTGCTCATCACGTACAACCACTGGTGCACAAGGCCACGACACAAACAAAAATAACGCAGCCCAGCATATGGCAAGCGACAGAGCGATCAACCACCAAACCTCGTACCAAAGCAACATCGCGGAAGTGATCGCAATCAACGGTGGCAATACAATTTCACCCAGAGGCATGCCTAAACTGACCAGCCCCAGCGCTCGGCCGCGATTGATGACAAATTCTCGTCCGATCAGAGTACTGCCAAAGTGGGTCATCAAGCCTTGACCACACAAACGTACTAATGCCAAACCAATCAATGCGGGCACAAGCCAAATTGAAGTGGTCATTAGCAACACGCCGGTGAGCAGTGCAAACAGCATCATTGCCGCATAGCGACGCGGTGATATCCAATCTAGCTTGGCGCCAAAGTGCATGACAAGAAAGCCGCTACACATAGTGATTAAGGCATAAACAGTACCAAAACCACCTGTAGAAAGCCCTAAGTGACTGGCAATATCCTGCTGAAATAAGCCGATGAAAAAACTTTGACCGAGATTACCTGTAAATAAAGCAATAAAACCAATTGCCAACAAACCACTTTGCTGGCGTAGCAGAGACAAATAACTCGACTGGGCCATTGAGATAACGTTAAGCGCTAATAAATAAAACGAAATTATACCGGGCAGTATCTCTTTGACAAAGGTGAAAAAGCCGTTTTACATTGTTAGCAGACTATCTTGAATAGCCAGTTTTTCCAGACCTTTGGTGCGCAGGTTGTAATAATATTGGCACAACGCTGAGTAACTATGCGGAGACTTTGTGCTAGGCAGGTCAACGAACCAAGCCAAGAGATCCACGGCCGTTTCGTTATAGTGTTGCTCTTGCAGCATATCTTCTAATTGTGCCGAACGATTGGCAATCATCCGGTGGCTTTCGCCAAACCGATCTGCGGCAACCAACAATAACTCAGCAGTGCGTTGTACCTCGGCTTCCTTATCAGACACTTCAGCAATACTGCGTTCGACCAACCACACTTGCGGAGTCATATCGACCTCACCATCCAGCCAGAGAGGCAAAGGCTTTTCTTCTTGTTGAAGCAGTGCATCGACTGTTTCCGACTCTTCTTGTGCATCACACCCAGTCAGATTGATGAGCAGGATGATGCCTAACAGACTGACAAGAAAACGTTGAAAAGGCATACATCGTACTCCGGTGATAATCTAAAAAAGAAGCTGAGCGGATAAAGCACTCAGATTTTGATATTAACCCATTAATGGTCAGGAATTAAACTTGAGTCACTTATTGTTTTTTCGGCGATGGAATAATCCTGGATTTATGCGAATAAAACGTTGAATAAATCGCGCTAGAAAGCCATTGCTACTGGATTTATTTAAATAGCCGTATCCAAGCAAGCTCATCATCAGCGCGCCGATAGCATCAACCATCAGATCCCACATGGTATCCGTTAAACCGGTGGTGTCACTAAACATGGTTTTTTGCATATTGAGTCCAAAAAGCGTGTCCATGGCAAACTCAAAAATTTCCCATAATGTGCCGACACCGAGGGCAAACAGAAAAGCGAACAGAGCGACAAATCCCGGTCTCAGTTGCAAATCAATTTTTTCACTCTCATTAAGGACATAGACGAGCAGGAAGCCAATTACTCCTAACAAAAGTCCAGAGGTGGTGTGAAGTAGTAGATCCCACCACCAGAAACGACCGTAATAATCATGTATCTCTCCCAAAAAGACTGCCGCAAAGACAAAAACAATCGTTAATAATTGAAACTCAGCGGGAATACGCACCTGAAACTGGTGTTTTAGAAATACGGGATACAACGTCAAGGTGATAATGCCAGCAGTTAATACGGCATTTAGCCATTGCTGTTCCCATATCGAGCCCAGTAACCCAAAGATCAAAATGGTTTGCAAAATCAACGTTAGACGCCGGTATAAGCGAGGTTCGGTCATGTCATGGGTTACCCAATTCGTATCCAATTCTTGATAGCAGATGTTGCAGTGTAGCAAAACCCTTTAGTCCTGATTTTTGAATCAGGCCGGACGGCCTTGTTTGAAGGCGAGAGTAAGGGTTTGTATACTGGTTGTGAACAATCAATATGCAATCACTGACTCAATGATGACCAGATCAAAGGGGGATTTGTGCGTCAAATTATGATGCGAATGGGCGGGTTACCACTTATCTTAACGCTGTTTTTAAGTGTGTTTTCCATCAATCAGGTGTGGGCTGATGAAGCTGCATCTGGCAGCGAGTCCAAGCTGTCGTCGGAATTATTGGCAGATATGCTGGAAAATCCAGAAACCCGACAGCAATTGATCGATGAGTTGCGGCAACAATCTGCTGACACGCCGGCCATGAGCGAGGCTGAAGCGGAGCAAAGCCCCTCTTTTGCTCGACAAATTGCTGATGATACCCAAAAAGTCGCCCAAGACTTGGTGAGTACGATTGGGCGAAGTGTGCAAGCGGTCAGTACGCTAGGCAGCGAGCAATCGTCTCATACCTGGTCAACAATGCTCACGGACTTGGGTTATCTGTTTGTTGT
The DNA here is from genome assembly GCF_000260965.1 of Methylophaga frappieri. Classification (NCBI taxonomy): domain Bacteria; kingdom Pseudomonadati; phylum Pseudomonadota; class Gammaproteobacteria; order Thiotrichales; family Piscirickettsiaceae; genus Methylophaga; species Methylophaga frappieri. The sequence goes on along the minus strand of NC_017856.1, from coordinate 706,060 downwards.
CATTGCAGCCACACTGGTCGTTTTCTGGTTGGTCAGAGGGATTGCCAGAAAGATCTTTTTCCGGGTTAATCAGTGGGCTGAAAATACGCATCGTGATGCTATTATTCGCAGAACTTTAGCCATTATTGCTTCGATTATTGTTGACTTGATCGTGGTTGCCATCGCTTGGGTCGCCGGTTATGCCGTGGCTTTATTTGCTGTTGGCAGTGATGGGGAAATGCAGATTACGCAAACGCTTTTCCTGAATGCATTTTTAGCCATCGAAGTTTTCAAAGTCTTACTGAGATCCATCTTTGCACCCAAGAATGCCGGGCTGAGATGGCTGCCCATGATGGATGAAACAGCACATTATTGGCATAGCTGGTTAAACAGGCTGACCAACTTTATCGGATACGGTGTGTTGCTTGTTGTGCCGGTGGTTGCGAATACGTTTTCTGAAGCGGTTGCACAATTATTAAGTGTGATTATTGTGCTGTTTGCTTTTGTTTATGCCGTGCTAACCATCTGGCACCAGCGCACGCCGGTAAAAAACCAGTTACAACTTGAAGCACGCGCAGCTACTTTCAGTCTCAGCCGAATCGGCTTAGGGATGCTGGCCAGAAGCTGGCATATTCTGGCAACCATCTATTTTGCTGTTTTGGCCGGAACGATGCTGCTACAACCGGCTACCGCCTTGCCGGTTATTCTAATGGCCACGGTGCAAACTCTGGCTGCAATCGTGATGGGTTTATTACTTGTGAATCTGGCCGCAACCTATTTGAATCAACCCTTGCAAATTCAATCACGTCTGCAAACGCAATACCCGATGCTGGAAACTCGGCTGAACAGCTTTATGCCCAAAATTTTCCAGACGTTTCGGATTGTGGTGCTGATTGCTGTGGTCGCGGTTGTCCTAGATGCTTGGAATCTATTTAACTTGCCGGCTTGGTTAGCCTCACCGGTTGGATTACATGTTGTGGCAACACTATTAACGGTTGCGGCAATTTTAGTCGTTGCCATGTTGATCTGGATTGCCTTGGCAAGTTGGATTGAGCATCGTTTGAATCCACAGGGCGAGGGCGATGGTCCAACGGCTCGAGAAAAAACTTTATTGACTATTTTCCGTAATGCCTCGGCAATTGCGTTAATTATTATGACGCTAATGATTGTCCTGTCGGAGATTGGCATTAATATCGGACCATTACTGGCTGGCGCGGGTGTCTTGGGCCTGGCCATTGGCTTTGGTGCGCAAAAACTGGTGCAGGATGTGATCACCGGCGTGTTTATCCAAATGGAAAATGCCATTAGCGTAGGTGATGTCGTGACGGCAGGGGGCCTGAGTGGTACTGCAGAGAAATTAACGATTCGCTCCATGGGCATGCGTGATTTGTCTGGCACTTACCATGTCATTCCGTTCTCGTCCGTTGATATTGTCTCTAATTACATGCGCGGGTTCGCTTATCACGTTGGTGAGTATGGCGTTGCCTATCGTGAAGATACGGACGAAGTTATTATCAAGTTGCGAGAAGCATTTGATGAATTGCTGGCCAATGACGAGCATCGCAGCAAGCTCCTCTCGGACGAACTTGAAGTGCATGGCGTAACGGCACTGGCAGACAGTGCCGTGAATATTCGGGTGCGCATTAAAACCTTGCCGGGCAGTCAGTGGGGTATTGGTCGTGAGTACAATCGTTTAGTTAAAAGACACCTGGATGCAGCGGGTATTGAAATACCATTCCCGCATCTGACACTTTACTTTGGCGAGGATAAAGACGGAAAAGCACCGCCTGCGCCAATTCGGGTGATGGATATGCCTAAAAAGCTACAGCAACAAGCTGAATCTTCGCCTCAAGCGGGATCGGACAAGCGCAGTGAGGCCAATCCAAGTTACAAAGGCGATTTTGACGAAGAATAGTTCAACTATTTTGCCGGCTGAGCAGATACTGCAGGTTCTGCTCAGCCTGGCAACCGGTACAGGTTTTCTGGGCCACATCTAATCTGGCTTGTGCCGCACGATAATCCGCGCGTAAATAATGCAACATCGCCTGCATCAAGGCAGAGTCCGGATGCGTGAAGTGACGATGAATGTCGTCAAGCACTAATGCCAGATTGGCATCGGCACGAAAGAATTGTAGCTCACTGACATCTGCTAAAAGCGCTTTATTCAACAGCCGCTCTGCTTCGATGTGTTGACCTCGCAAGGCGTTGGTCAAAGCGACTCCAATTTTAGGCAAGGCATTATTCGGTTCACGTTGTGACTGAATGTTAAAGCCATTTAACGCCTGGGTTGTCTGAAAGTTACCCAAATCAAGCCAAGGATTAAGAGACGATTGCGGCTCAATAATGGGGGAAGATCGAAAGCTTTCCGATGTGGGCGGAGAAATCAGTAGCGGACGCACGGTGTGCTGATACTGAGAGGAATAAATCACCGGTGCAACGACATTGATTCCGAGATAACTGCGTGTTGGATAGCTTGGCTTTGGATGGCGGGGATTGCGATAAATGCCATGCCGCCAGTGGTAGGGTTTTGAGATGCTATTAAACGGTCGATTATCTCTAATTTTGGGACGCCAATTCCCATTTGGTCGATAGCGAAAATGTTGGCCGCGCTGACCGGTGAAATCTGGATGGCGATAGTTCTGAGCCTGACGTTTTAAACTCTCAATCCCAGCTTGATAAGCCTTATTATGATTTTGAAAACGGGATTCAGCTCTCAGTGTGGTAGATCCGGTCAGGGTGATGAAACCCATAACACCGTACCAAAGAATGCTATGCCGATTCATCATTAAGTTCTCGCCTAACAGAAGTAGGAATTATTATGACTGCGGATGGCTAAATTTGTTCATACGCCAAACAATTGTTGTCATCTGCTTGATGACATTAGAGGCACTGTGGCGAAATGGAAAGCCATCAATTCTCAACTTAATGAGATTGAAAGCAGGTAAATAAGCCAATTAAGCGCATCAATCATATAAATCGGACGAGTCAAGATTGCGTAAATGTAGCCATGGGTGCCGTTGCTAACAAGCTTAAAAGATCTGAGGCGGTTAATGCCAACGCATAGCCCAGCATACCACTGCCAATGATGACGTCATGGTATTGATTGACGCTGTTATCAACCAAAACGACGATATTTTCTGGCAAGGCAATCGGCGGAACCGCGCCAACAACATAGCCAGTTGCCGCCGAAACTTCATCAAATTCGGCCATGCGCAGTTTTTTCTCTCCAAGCTGGGCGCGTAATATTGCCCAATCAGCACGACCACCTCCAGCAACCGCTAACAGTGCAAATTTATCTGATCCCGTTTTAAATAAGAGGCTTCTCACCACCGAGTTCGGATCTCGACCTTCATCACGCAGCCATTGTTCAAGGTCTCGGATGGGCTTCTTATCTTCACTCATGGGAATATCAATCACCGTGTAATCAATATTCTTTTCGTCCAGCAAATCGGTTACGGGGGATTGGATATCAGACATGAATACTTCCTGTTATAAGGTTGAGGTTTAAGCATAAGCAATCACTGCTGGCGAAGCAAAAAAGTCGGTTGTGAATTTGTGTCAATCAGTTGATGGTCGCGCAGCCATTGGTGGGCGTCTTCAGCATCCTGCTCAAACCACGCACGGGCACTGCCCAAACGGAAACTATAGCCCCAACTATCCATGTCTTGCATCATTCGATCGCGCCCCATTCCAGATACATAGTCGCTCAGCAAAATTTGCAAATAACAGACGCCATTTTCTTCATCATAATCACCCGCCGCATCGGTATTAAGCTGTTGCCGGCGGCTATTATCCATGCAGATAAAGTGTCCAGCTTCGTGCAGTGCTGAGTGAATGGGTGTATCAGGTCGAACGAAGAGCTGATCCCCAATCAGACCGGCTTCACTATCGCCAAAAAAACTGCCAGGAATAGGGCGATCATCTTCGACGGGGATGACTTCCAAGCCATACCGTTTCAGCAGGTTCCGGAGCGATGACATCCGTGTTTCACCGCAACATTGAACGCAAGATAGATTTTCAGGATGAGGTGTCACGACGTGCCCCACCAATGAGATGATTGGTCACTAAACCGGCCAAGGTCAGTCCAAAAATAGATGGCATATAACTCACCGTGCCGTTCACGGCGCGTGCTCTTCCACGACTCACCGGTTCTGGTGGTAAAGGCGGTAATGGCGATTCCAGCGAATAGACAGTTTGAATCCCTCTACCGACACCGTGTTTTCTTAATCGTGAACGCAAGTGTTTGGCTAGTTTGCACATTTGGGTATCCATTAAATCACCCGTCCTGATCTGGGTAGGATCCAGTTTACCGCCGGCGCCCATACTGGCAAAAATGGGTAGATTAGAGCGCCAGGCCGTTTCAATCAGTGCCGTTTTACTGCTTAAACTGTCAATGGCATCAACAACGACATCAAATCCGTCATCAAGTAAGTCAGGGATAGTGTCAGGGGTTAAAAATTCGGTAATTCGCCGCACCTGACAATCAGGATTAATTTCGGCAATACGGGTTGCCATGACATCCGCTTTCAGCACATCGATGGTTGAACGCAACGCGACTAGCTGCCGATTCAGATTAGATGCTGAAACGACATCATGATCGACCAACGTTAATTTGCCAACTCCCATTCTGGCTAGGGCTTCAGCCGTAAAAGACCCGACGCCGCCCATACCCGCAATAAGAATATGTGCTTGTTGCAGTCTTTCGATGCCTACGTCGCCAAGAAGAATATGTGTTCGTTCGAATAACGGGTTGGAGTGTGCCATAACCATCAATATGTCATCTAATAAAGGGGTATTTTCCGTTAATTCGCAAAGTCAGGCAAAGTGTGGATATTTAGCGGCTTGGACGAAAGGCTTTGACTGCTGAAACGAACTGATCAATATGATGCCTATCTTCGCGATATCGAAGCCGTCTGTAATGATCGGATATCGTCAAAATAGCTTGTTTCTCCGCGGGTAATAGTGTTCCAGCACGCTCTGCAAAATCCGTTGGCCCCTCAGCAGGCTGGCGATGAATACCCAGCCGTGCCAAACGTCGACAAAACAGCTGGTAATATCGGCTTACCGGATCTTTACTCGGTCTGTGCCAATGCATCAATACTGCAATCATGACAAAAAAAATACCGAGGAACAGAGCCAGCCAAAAAGCCATTTTTCGCCAATCTGGTTGTTGCATTCCTAACTGGCTCAATAACGATTTTTGTATGCCGGGACCATAGCCGACAATCCAGATATCCCAGGTATTATTGAGTGCAGCCCAGTTATTTTTTATGGTGGACCAGACGGCTGCTAGTTGCTCAGAACCAGTGGGTGTTTTTGTTGAACGACGATTTTCTGGTAAGAATCGGTCAATGCCTTGCTCGACTCTCTCAGGGGAGACAGCTGCCGTTGGATCGACACGAACCCACCCCGCTTCAGGTAACCACACTTCAACCCATGCGTGTGCATCTCGTTGTCGGATCACCATGACATCGTCAACCGGGTTAATCTCGCCACCTTGATAACCCGTGACAATTCTGGCCGGCACGCCGGCAGCTCGCATTAAAACGGTAAAACTCGCCGCATAATGCTCACAGAAACCCTCACGAGCATTAAATAAAAAATCATCAACAATATCGTCTTGTAGCAAAGCTGGGGACAACGTGTAATAAAAGGGCTCGGTATTGAAATGGGCCAGCACATTTTCAATAAATTGACGCTGGTTATTACTTTCCGCCAGAAGACGTTGTGCCAGTTGACGGGTTTGTGGATGCGCGTCATCAGGTAACTGTAGTGCCGCATCAAGCAAGCTATCGAATTCAGGATTAAACCGATATTGCGTATGGGATTTAAGACTAAACTGGCTGCGACGGGTAATTTTCTGTCGGCTTGAAAGCAAGCCATCAGCGGAAAATTGAGCGGCAATACCGGATGGTCTATTGACCGGCATATCTAAAGCAAATAACCAGTGCTTATCATGCGGTTCAATTGTCACCGTGTACGAATAGTCAGACTGGCCAGTATAAATTCGAGGTTCATCTGTCTCTGTCATCCTTTTAGCCAACGGGCGCCAATCAGCACCATCAGTTTGCCAAAGAACTGGCCCGCGCCAATAACGTTCTGACATGGGTGGAATCTCATCTACAAAAGCCACCCGAAACGCGATGGCATCCGACAATATCACATCGCTGATTCGTCCCATTTGTAATTGCTCGGACATACCCGTGCTGCCTGATGAGCGTCTTTGCTCACCAAAAGTGACGCCATCAGGTAACTGTTGGGCTGTCGCCGTGCTCGTTTCTGGTAATCCCCAGATAGGCCCGGGAATACGGGGAAACAAGAGGAATAACACCAGCATAACTGGGAGCGCTTGTAGCAGTAAGATGCCGGCATATTTAAGCCGAAAGGCGCCGTTGTACTGCGGTTGATTAAGTTGAATCAGTGAGGCTATCAGCAACATGACCATGATGATCATGCCCATCACCATCAGCATACTTTGGTTATAAAAAAAGTGGGTGGTAATTAAAAAGAAGCCCAAAAAACACACCAGATAGAAATCCCGGCGATTATTGATTTCAACCACTTTGAAAGCCAACATGACAGTCAGTAAGGCAACACCGGCATCACGACCAATAGTCATGCCATAGTTGGTAAGCATCAGAATAATAGTCAGTACGGCAGCGAGACCATGCAGCCATTTCAGTATCGTTTTATCAGCAGGTAACGGCCATTGTCGATAATGATGAGCCAGTCGCCAGCCCATCATGATGGCAAACAGTCCTGTGACCCAAAAGGGCTGATAAACGAAGTGGGGCACGGCGATGATGGCAAGGGTCGCCATCAGCCAGAAAAAGGTATTGTCAGGAATCCGCTCAGCGATCATAAGTGGCCAGTAAAGATAAACAGCGGTGGCGGTGATTGGCTCCCTTATCTGGCTCAATATGTCCCGTCGGTAAGGTCAAACCATACTGCATGTTTGCTTCATCAGCAGCTAGAACCCACTGGCATAACTGGGATAAACGGGCTTCAGTTTCGCTAAGAGATGCCACCTGTTGCCAATCGAGCTGTAAGGTGATGCCTTCTGGATGGTTATATTGTTTACTGCGCAAGACATCATCCCGAGCCAGTGCTTTCCAGGCGATTTGATGCGCGGGATCACCGAGATGATATTTCCGAAAGCCGGCGAAGTCGTCTTGGCCTGTTCCTGCCATTAATGCGACATTACCGTTATCTGATAATGGCAGCGGTAATACTCCTGTCGGGGCGGGGTAAATCAAAACCTGGGTGTCTGGCCTGATAATTGTCCAACAGTAAAATAATCCCAACGGATAGCGACTGCCAATACGCAATGGTCGAATCGTTTGCCAACCCCGCGTCATTGCGGGGAGTGGTACAGAAAAAGATTCAGCATCGCTAACCATCGGCATCACAGCGACGTGCTGATAACGTGCCAATGTCGATAACGAAAACCATCGGGAAGGCGGTGCAGTCGATGCATAATCAATTAAAAGTTGGTAAACCGGGTGTTGATGTTTCGTGGTTATGACAAGGCCAAGTGGGATGTTTTGACCCGCAAAAGCCGGTCGAGGTGGCAGAACCTGATAGGTAACAGTGCGTATATTGCGATGGCTGTGATGCATGGCAACATGGCCAAGGCTGATGAGTAAAAAAGCCAACAGATATGCCAGACTATTGTTGTAATTAATGGCTGCCAGCAACATCAGCAACATCAAACCGGCAAAACCCAAGCCTGCCCGTGAAGGAAGGATATAAATCCGACGCCCATTGATTGTGGTCAGGCGCAGCCAGGCGGACTTTAAGGTGTTTGCTACCATCAGGGAATGGCGACAGCATCAACTAACGATTGCACCCAGTCCGGTTGCATCGCGGATCTGCCAGACTGCAGGCGATGGCCAATGACATTGGGTAAAACAGCCTGAACATCTTCTGGCATCACATAGTCACGACCACTAATGAATGACCATGCTTGTGCGGCGTGAAGCAGACCAAGTCCAGCACGAGGGGAAAGCCCATTTTGAAACTGACCACTGTGGCGGGTATGCGATAGCAAGGCCTGAACATAGTCTATCAAAGCATCCGAAACGGTCTGCATTTGCACGGTGTGTTGCAAGTTGAGCAGGGTTGCCGGTTCGATCACCGGTTGTAATTGCTGTAAGAGTTGTCGCCGGTCGTCACCTTTGAGCAGCGCTCGTTCGGCATTGGTATTTGGATAGCCAAGTGAAATTCGCATCAGGAAACGATCAAGCTGTGACTCCGGCAACGGAAAGGTACCAATTTGATGCGTCGGATTTTGTGTGGCAATAACAAAAAATGGCGATGTCAATGGATAGGTTTCGCCATCGATACTGACCTGCTGTTCTTCCATGACTTCCAGCAAGGCACTTTGGGTGCGAGGCGACGCACGATTCACTTCATCAGCCAGCAATAATTGTGTAAAAACAGGGCCGCGATGCAGGGTAAAACGCTGCAATTCACGATCAAAAATTGATACGCCGATAATATCCGCCGGTAACATGTCACTGGTAAATTGTACCCGTTGAAATTTCAAGCCCAGAGTGGCGGCCAGCGCATGTGCCAGCGTAGTTTTGCCGACACCGGGCAGATCTTCAATTAGCAAATGACCGCGTGCCAACAAGCAACTTAAGGCCAGTTTTACAGCGTGATCTTTGCCGAGAATAACCTGATTAAGGCTGGCGAGAATGGCGTCAATATGGCCGTGGTTCATAAACAGTCCTGATTAGCAGAGTCAAAGGCAATCAATTTGGAATAAGATGGTCCGAGTCACTTCTTTATAACATTGCAATAGCGAGTTTACCTATGCTGTGGTTCGTCATTATTCAGATATTCAGCAGTTTTTGAACGTTGTGCGATGTTTGGCTGGCGATTTCTGATAATGAGTCATCGCGAATTTCAGTTAGTTTCTGCAATACCTCATAAAGTCGAACTGGAGAATTGCGCTGCCCTTGATAGCCGCATAAGGGCATGTCAGGCGCATCTGTTTCAAGCACAATCTGTTCGAGGGGCAGATGACGATATAAACGCTGCAGACGCTGGGCTCTCGGGTAAGTTAAGGCGCCACCGATCCCCAGCAAAAACTGCTGTTTTGCATAAGCTTCGGCTTGTTGTTGGCTGCCGCTAAACGCGTGGACAATACCCCTTAAAAGAGGCCGCGAACGGAGCGATTTAAGAACGTCATCATGAGCTTTACGGACATGCAGAATGACGGGCAAGTTGTATTTCACCGCTAAATCAAGTTGTCCGTTAAACAAGGCCAGTTGAGCGACTTTATTGGTATCAGAGTGATAGAAATCGAGACCAATTTCGCCAATCGCGACGGGACGATGCTGTGCGATAAATGTGTCGAGCAAAGTGAGGGCATCGTCAGGATGCGCCGCCATAAACATTGGATGACAACCCAGCGCTGGTTTCATGATGTCATGTTCTTGACATAGCTTCAGCATGCGGGGCCAAGTCTCGCAGGTAACGCCAGGTACGATAATGTCAGTGATACCCAGCGCCTTGCAATGTTCGATAAGCTGCTTTCGATCGACATCAAAGGCAGCGAAATCAAGGTGGCAATGGCTGTCGATTAACGGCACCATATCAAGCATGTTCCTCAATTAAAGCGGACAGTATGATGGATAATGCATTACAGCGTGCTGCCAGCCAACCGCACGAACGATTTTTATTAAATCTGGCACTAAGCCATTTTTTACTCCCAGCTATTCTCTTTGCAACCAAGAACTTGTGGCTGATTTTTACGTTACCGGTGTTCATTTCCACCATGGTCATCGCGAGCTTGGCATGGCAGGCAAGTCGACCAGCAGGTAAATCGGATCTTGTTCTGGCGCATTGGCAATTAGCGTGGCGGCGTGGCTGTTATCTGTTGTTGACATATGGTCTGACCGCATTGTTGTTTTTGATCAGTCTGTGGCTGACTCAGGATATTGCCAGCAGTCCGGATCAATTCATTCAGCGCGCTGTGTTGGGTTTATTCGTTTTAATGCCTTTGTCATTGATACTGGTGGTATTGCTGATTCTTGAAACCAGTGCGTTGGCGCAGTCAAGACAGGGCAAAATGCCATCGCAGATGCGGCTTTAGTCAGATTGAATAAACCGCACCACCGCCGAACCCTCACCCCTTGGATCACTGGCCGCATCAACCTTGCCAGTAATTTTATCGGCGATGAGTAGCTGCATATTGCCAAATTGCCGATCCAGTGATTTTACGTGGTGACCTTTATTTTCAAGACTGTCGATGACGGCGGCATCAAAACCGGGTGTTTCAACTGTGATTTGGTCTGGCAGGTATTGATGATGTAAACGGGGTGAACTGACAATTTGCTGTGCAGACTGGTCATCAATAAAGGCCAAAATACCTTGCAAGACCATGGTGATGATGCGGCTGCCGCCCGGGGTGCCGAGGATCAGCAACTGTTCTGAATTTTCAACGAAAGTTGGTGTCATGCTGGAGAGGGGTCTCTTGCCGGGTTCGATTTGATTGGCAGATTGGCTCACGAGTTCATATGCGTTGGGTTCACCGATCTTGGCAGAAAAATCATCCATTTCGTTATTCAATAAGACGCCGGTGCCTGGCACCATAAAGCCTGTCCCAAAGGGGTAATTCACACTCAGTGTGGCAGCAACCCGATTACCCTCAGTGTCCAAAATTGAAAAATGGGTGGTGTCTTCTCCTTTACCAGCGACAGGGGCCAATCCCGTTGCTGAAACCGTTGCCTGATTTGGATTAATGCTTTGGCTGAGCTCCCGGGCAAAATCCGAGTCCGTTAAAAAAGTCGGGACATCAACAAAATCACTATCACCCAAATGTTCACTACGAACAAAATAGGCTCGGCGCATCACCTCGGCGAGGTAGTGCCGACGCAGCGCTGGTGGAGCATGTTGATAATCCAGTTCCTGGAGTTGATTCAACATATTGATAAGCAAAATACCGCCTGCTGAAGGTAGATTTACGCTGGTAATATGATAATTCAAATATTGACTGGTCACTGCCTCACGCTGTTTGGCCTGATAAGCGGCTAAATCGGCTTCTTGCCAGATACCACCAGCGCGGTTGACGGCATTCACCATTTGTTCGGCAAGTTTGCCTTGGTAGAAAGCCTGGCCACCTTCACTCGCAATGAGACGTAACGTTTTAGCGAGGTCCGGTTGCCGAATCAGATCGCCAATCTCAGGTAAATCACCGCCTGGCATCAAAACCTGTTTAGCGGTATCGTTAAAGCGCGAGTGACGAAAAGATAACATGCGACGATAACGGGCTGTTACCGGAAAACCCTGCTCAGCATAGCGAATAGCTGGTGCCAATGAGATGGATAGGGGCAATTTTCCATAGTCGCGTTGAATTCGATCCAGGCCGGCAATCAAACCGGGAATACCGGCGCCGAGTGGATGGTTAAGTGATAAATCCCGATTAACTGTGTCATCATCGTTTTGATACATATCGGCGGTCGCTCTGGATGGTGCCGTTTCCCGGCCATCAATCATCACCGCGCGATCAGCTTGTGCTGCTTGTAACAACCAAAAACCACCGCCACCAATGCCCGAGCCGGCCGGTTCAACGACAGCCAGTGCGGCACTGACGGCAATCGCCGCATCAAAGGCATTACCGCCTGCTTCCAGAATTTCAAAACCAGCCTCAGTGGCAAGCGGATGTGCAGATGCAATTGCGGCTTGATTCTGGGCGAAGACAGTCGGACTTAATAATGTGTATGTGATGAAAAAAAGCAGAAGATAACGCATAGACAGTCAAACATTTTTGTTATTTTGTTGTTGATCACGAAGCCGTTTTTGACGTTTTGCTTGTCGATTTTGTCGGATCGTATGACTCGTGTCAGCTCCCATATGTGTCTCACCACGAAGCCGCGCCAACCGCATTTGTTGATGACGTTCGGCAAAGCGCGATTTTTGATGGTCGCTGGTTTTGTCATAGCAGTGATGACAACTGATGCCATGCTGATACTCAGGGCGTGTTTTTTCCGCCTCAGTAATCGGCATGCGGCAGGCATGACACTGATCATAATCGCCTTTTTCCAATTGATGATTAACGGTGACACGTTCATCAAAAACGAAACATTCGCCCTGCCACATTGACTCTGTTTCGGGAACCTCTTCAAGATACTTAAGAATGCCGCCTTCCAGATGGTAAACCGCCTCAAAGCCTTGCTCTTTAAGGAATGCGGTGGATTTTTCACAGCGAATACCACCGGTGCAGAACATGGCAACTTTCTTATGTTTTTCAGGATTCAGATGGTTTTTGACGTAATCGGGAAACTCGCGAAAACTGTCTGTATTCGGGTTAATGGCGTTTTTGAATGTGCCCACCTGATATTCGTAATCATTTCGGGTATCAATCAAAACCACATCAGGGTCGTTAATAAGTGCATTCCAGTCAGCTGGTTTGACGTAGGTGCCAACCGATCGGCGTGGATCAATACCATCAACGCCCATGGTGACGATTTCACGTTTTAACTTTACCCGACTGCGGAGAAATGGCGGCGTATCGGTCAATGACTCTTTGACGCTGATCGGTGCCAGCCGCGGATCTGCATTTAAATGCACCAATAATTTATCGATAGCGTGACGGGAACCAGCAACGGTACCGTTGATGCCTTCATGCGCCAGTAACAAGGTACCTCTAATCTGCTCATCCAGCATCAATTCGAGAATGGGAGCGCGCAAATTTGCGTAATCTGGCAGCGCGACAAATTTGTATAAGGCGCAAACAACGATTTTAGGCATAAGTGTCACACAGTTTTGGCAAATAAAAACGCCTATTTTACCGCGAAAACCGTGACTTGGGATAATCGGATTACGGAGTTAGTCGTTTGTTTCTCAGTAGTAACCAAAGAAAAAACGGTCCACCCAATAATGTCGTAATCACACCCACGGGTAATTCAGCCGGCGCAAAAACCAGTCGCGCCAGCGTGTCGCATACAATCAGAAAACTGCCACCAAACAACAGGCTAGCCGGGATGAGATATTGATGGTTCTGACCAATCAGCAATCGACAAATATGCGGCACCATCATGCCTACAAAACCAATCGGTCCGCACAGGGCAACGATCGCACCAACACATAGCGAGGTAGTGACAAACAAGCCGTAGCGTACCCTATTGACGGAAACCCCGCGGCTTTGCGCCAAGGCATCTCCAGCCATTAACAGATTTAACTCACGGCCTAAACTCAGAATAATCACGGATGCCAGGCCAACAAATGGTGCCAGCTGAGCGACCTCTTGATAACCAACCACAGATAGACTGCCCATCAGCCAACGGATCATTTGAAAGGCATCGACAACATTACTAAGATACTGAACCAGTAAAATCAGACTGGAAAAGAAAAAACTGACCGCAACACCCGTCAATAGCAAGGTTTCAGTCGAAAAACCACTTCGCAATCGGCTGACCATATAGACCAGAATCATGGACAATAAAGCACCGATGAAGGCGCCAATGGTTGGCCCAGACAGGCCCATAAAACTGATTGTAATGCCAACATAGACCGCAACGACCGCACCAAACGACGCGCCACTGGCGATGCCAAGCGTAAACGGCGTTGCCAATGGATTATGAAACATGGCCTGAAAGACCAAACCACATAGGGCCAAACCACTCCCGGCAAGAAAAGCGAATAACACGCGAGGCAACCGAATGTCATTGTAAATTTGTTCGCGAATTGCTGCGGATTCAATACTGTTCAAGTCGATCCAGGGACTAATCATCACGATCAGCAGGCTGAAAAAGCTTAAAGCAGCAAGTTTGGCTGATGGCGACAAGCGTTGCAGCATCATTGCACGATCTCTGGCAAGGCAATTGGCAGATGCGTTTGTGGATGAGGCGTTATCACAAATCGTTGACAGTAAAGATCAAATAACCTTTCCGCGTTGATAAATTGCCTCGCAGCACCTTGCCAGAAAACCTGCCCGGCTTTGAGCGCTAGAATGTTATCCGCGTGCTGGCCGGCATGATTAATGTCATGACTGACTTCGATAATGGTTTTATGAAGATCATGATGCAATTGCTGAACAAGTTGTTGAATACGAGATTGATGCTGAGGGTCAAGGAAGCTGGTCGGCTCATCAAGCAATAAAACAGGCGTTTCTTGTGCCAGTGCCGCAGCGATCATCACGCGTTGGCATTCTCCGCCGCTTAGCTCGCTTAATTGACGATCACGAAATGCCTCACAATCGGTAATCATCAAAGCTTCATCTATAGCCTTAATATCGGTTTGTTGCCAATGGCCGAGCCACCGCTGATGGGCGTAGCGACTCATCGCCATAAACTCTTGAACAGTAAACGGCAAATGCCGACCATTATGTTGCGGAACATAGCTGATATGGCGCGCCAGCTGTTTTCTGGAAAAGTGCTGTAGTGGTTTGCTTTGCAGAGAGAGATGTCCGCTACGTATTTTTTGTAATCCATTTAGGCAGCGTAACAGTGTGCTCTTCCCCGCACCGTTGGGACCGACGATGCACCAATATTCGCCTGATGCGATAGTCAAATCGATATCTGTTAATAAGCTATGACCTTGTTCAACAACCGATATCTGTTGCCCCTCAAAATGCATCGTGGGCCTCCGGATGCAGCAACCTGGCAAGGTCGTCAAGGAGTTTGACGACTCTGGGACCCGGCACGGTGGCATAATCCGCCTCGATAAAGAAAATCTGGTCGTTTTGTACAGCGTTGACTTGATCAAGCTGCTGCCAGAGTCGTCGCACTGCGGCTAAGTCAGCAGAGTGGGCATAAGTCGCCGGAAAAATATCAATAATGATATCTGGATTGAGTCGCAGCAAGCCCTCACGGGACACGGAGGGTACCTTCAAATAGGACTGCTGATAAACGTTTTCACCGCCGGCAAGCACTAACAAATCATTATAAAAATCCTGCTGACCAGCGAGATAAACTTGATCCAGCTGCTGACTATTCGTGTCGTGTGCGATGGCGATCAAGGTTTGTTTTACCGGCTGTTTGGCAACGCGATGATGGATCTGCTGAATGTCACTTTGTAATTGCTGATGTAGTCGGGTCCCGGCGGCAGTGTGGCCAATCATGTCACCTATTTCTCCGATACTACGCAGAATACCATTGAGTCTGCTATGGTCTACGGTAAGGGTCGCGATACCGAATTGATTCAATTGCTGGCTCAGTTGTTGTTGCTGGGCCAACAAAATTACTAAATCAGGTTGATGCTCAACAATGGCGGTCAGCGACGCATCAAGATAACCGCCAACAGTGGGTAACTGGCTGGCCGCAGCCGGATAGCGGCAATAATCAGTCACGGCAACCAGCTTGGCTTGTGCATCCAAGGCAAAGAGGGTTTCTGTGATACTGGGCGCCAGACTGATAATTCGCTGTGGCAGATCTGATGGCGAGGTTGCCGGTTCAGAAACAGGCTGCCAATAGGCAAAAATAAAAATGAATACGATTGGCAGCACCGGCCAAAAACGCCGCATGGCATAATTCCAAGTACCGAAAATTGACATTATACGGACACCGCATCAGGAGAACAGCCCATGTCAACACACGCAAGTCTGCCAATCGGCGCGACCTGTCTTTATACGCTGGAAGAAATCCAATCCAAATTGGTCACGCTGGCAGCGCAGGTAAATCGGGATTATCAGGATAAAAACCTGATCCTGCTGTGTGTGATGAATGGGGCGGTGGTGACCTTGGGGCAAATTCTGCCGCATTTACAGATTGCCTGTGAGATCGATTATGTTCATGTCAGCCGGTATGGGGATGCGTTGCAGGGCGGCGAGTTAAATTGGCTTGCTCGGCCACAAACCGCGTTACAGGGCAGACATGTACTATTGATTGAAGATATTTACGATGAGGGATATACGCTGACGGCATTGCGGCAGTTTTGTGAGCAATCCGGGGCAGATTCTGTTCGCTGTCTGGCATTAACGAATAAACAACATCAGCGCAAGCAGGGGGCGACACCCGAGTACCTTGGTCTGGAAGTACCGGATAGTTATGTATTCGGCTTTGGTATGGATATTCGTGGCTACTGGCGTAACGCACCGGGCATTTTCATGATACCGGAGACAGCAACATGATGGGCGTTATTGGTGGCAGTGGTTTGTCACGATTATCAAGCCTGAAAATAGATGAACAAATTCAGCTTGATACACCGTTTGGTGAGCCATCAGCACCCTTATTTCGGGGGTGGATTGACAAAAAACCGCTGATCTTCCTTCCAAGGCATGGTGAATATCATACGATTCCACCGCACTTAATAAATTATCGGGCAAACCTTTGGGCGATGCATCATTTGGGCGTACGTCAGGTGTTGGCCGTTGCAGCGGTAGGCGGTATTAACCCTGAACTGGCGCCGGGCAGTCTGGCAGTCCCCGATCAAATTATCGACTATACCTGGGGTAGAGAAAGCAGCATTTATACAGCGCATTTTTCTGCAGATAAACATATCGACTTTACCCATCCTTACGATGCCGTTTTACGGGGTAGGTTGCTGACTACCGCGCAGACATCGCAGATCAAACTAGTCGATGGTGGCGCTTATGCGGTGACTCAGGGGCCACGCCTGGAAACCGCCGCTGAAATTAAACGTTTAGCCCGGGATGGAGCGGATATGGTTGGCATGACGGCAATGCCTGAAGCGGCTATAGCGCGTGAACTTGAGATGGCTTATGTGACGTTAGCGATTGTTGCCAATCATGCCGCCGGCTTATCAGATAAGCTGATTACGGTCGCAGAAATTCAGCAAACCACTACCGATGCCATGACGCAGGTATATCGTGTAATTCAAGGGTTGTTGACTGGCACTTAATCAGGTAATGAATAGCTTTCACCGCCTTGCATGGCGTTAAGCACGTTATCCGGTGTGGCGATAGGTTTTAGCTGTAAAATCGCGCCAAATCTCGGATGGTCGAAATAGTGCAACTCTTGACTGCGAATGCGTCGAGACTCGTTTAAATTCGGATATTGCTGCGCTTCAAATGTTGTACTGCCGCTCGTTAACCATAAATCCAACACGCTATGCAGGTAAGCGGATTTATAAATGTGTATCTTGCCAGTCAGTCGCTCACCCTCAATTTGAACTGGTTGCGATGCATTACGTCCCAGTGCACTTTGCTGCCATGCCTCATGACTCAGCACGCGATACCCTGCTGAATTCCGCAGCCGTTCAGCAATACCGGACAACTCTCCACGCTGAGCGGGTTGAATGCGGTTTGTTGCGGATCGCGGTGTTAAGTCAGTGGTGTTACCAACGGGCATGGTTGGCCAGGCTTCATCAGTATTGGCATTGAGTTGCTCAAAGACCACAACTTCAACTTGGTACCATTGCTGCGCATAAGCGGGGCCGGCAAAGGTAATCAGGGCGGTAGCGATGGCAAGCGCGTGGCGCAAAGTGATCATAAAGGTGACCTCGTCATTTTTTCGCTATTGTCTCTGTCTGCCACCAAAATGTCCAAGTTTTGGCGGCATGTCAGCGAATACTGCTATTATCAGCCAAGCATTTCAGTGGCGAACACAGGAGTTGGAAAATGAGTGGATTTGCGGGGTTTGTCTTAGTCATCGTGGTTATGGCTGTGGTGATTGTGCTGATGGGGGTGAAACCCGTTCAGCAAGGTTATGAATTTACTGTGGAACGGTTTGGACGATACACAAGAACCCTGCCGCCTGGGTTAAATCTTATTGTGCCGGTCATTGATCAGGTTGGACACAAAATCAACATGATGGAACAAGTCCTGGATGTGCCATCTCAAGAGATCATTACTAAAGATAATGCGATGATTCGCGTTGATGGCGTGGTGTTTTTCCAGGTTATTGATGCGGCAAAAGCAGCGTATGAAGTGAGTGGGCTCGATAACGCGATCCTTAATCTCACCATGACCAACATCCGTACGGTCATGGGATCGATGGATCTGGATGAGTTATTGTCGAAACGTGATGATATTAATACCCGACTATTAAATGTTGTTGATGATGCGACGACGCCTTGGGGGATTAAAGTGACACGCATTGAAATTAAAGACATTGAGCCGCCTGCAGATTTGGTAGAAGCGATGGGGCAGCAAATGAAAGCAGAGCGGGTCAAACGGGCGAATATTCTTGAGGCTGAAGGACATCGGCAGTCAGAAATTTTACGTGCTGAAGGGGATAAACAAGCGGTTGTCCTGGACGCAGAAGGTCGCCGTGAAGCGGCTTTTCGTGATGCCGAGGCTCGTGAGCGACTGGCAGAAGCTGAAGCAAAGGCAACGACCATGGTGTCAGAGGCGATTGCCAAAGGGGATATTCAGGCAATTAATTATTTCGTGGCGCAGAAATATGTTGAGGCGCTTAAGGATATGGCGTCGGCCAATAATCACAAAGTCATCCTGATGCCTTTGGAAGCCAGTAATGTGATTGGTTCCCTAGCCGGCATTACTGAGCTGGCCAAGGAAACTTTCAGTAAAAAAGGAATGGATAATGCCGGTCATTGATTTTTGGCATTGGTGGATTTTGGCGGTGATTTTAATCACCGCAGAAATTTTGTTACCCGGATTTATGGCAATCTGGCTGGCTATTGCAGCATTTCTAACAGGACTGGTGATGCTGTTGCTGCCGCAATTGACGTGGGAGTGGCAGCTATTGGTTTTTGCCGTATGGTCGGTGCTCAGTATTGTTGGCTGGCGCTATTATTACGCACGCCGGCCAATCAAGACGGATGAACCGTTGTTGAATAAACGCGGTGAAGGCTATGTCGGTCGGGTTATCACCTTGGCTCAGCCGATTATTGATGGCGAAGGCAAAGTGCGTCTGGACGATTCGACCTGGAAAGTTACCGGCCCTGATTGTCCTGCCGGTACTAAAATTCGTATTGTGGCACTCAATAACGTGGTGTTTACGGTAGAAAAATACGTGGAATAATCGTGACACAAGCAGCGTTTTTTAATACGGGCATGAGCCAGCAGGCTTTCTTGGAGCAGTATTGGCAAAAAAAGCCGCTGTTGATTCGTGGCGCCTTTTCAGCGCCGGTCACCGATTTGACCCCTGAGGAACTTGCCGGGTTAGCATGTGAGACAGATATCGAGTCACGCTTGGTTCAACAGCTTGCAAAGCAAGAGTGGTCGTTACAATCAGGCCCATTCGCAGAAACAGATTTTTCTAAATTGCCGGATCAGGATTGGACGCTTCTCGTTCAGGATGTAGACAAGCATTGGCCTTCACTGCAGGCATTATGGCAGTCGTTTCAATTGATACCCGACTGGCGTCGGGACGATATTATGGCAAGTTATGCGGTACCGGGCGGTTCGGTTGGCGCACATGTCGATAATTATGATGTTTTTCTCTTACAGGCTGAGGGGGTTCGCCAGTGGCAAATTGAAGACCAACCCCTGACTGACCCAGAATGGCTAGCCGGTTGCCCATTGCGAATTTTGCCTTCTTTTTCGCCTTGTCAAAGCTGGGAGTTGCATCCCGGCGATATGTTGTATTTACCACCCGGCATCGCCCATCATGGCGTGGCCAAAACGCCGTGTTTAACTTTATCAGTCGGGTTTCGTGCTGCCTCGGCGTCGCAATGGTTGGAGAGTTTGAGTGAACAGCTCAGTCAGTCACCACAAGTAGTCAGGCGTTATCGTGATCCGGATTTACAGACAGGGCGTTCTGCGACGGAAATTGATGCCAGAGCAGTGCAACGGGTTCGAGGTGATCTGAAATCGTTGTTAACGGAAAGTGATGATCTGTTGCTGATAGCAATGGGGAAACAACTGACACAGCTAAAACCGTCTTTAGAAGTCTGGCAGTTTCGTGATCAGATTGAATTCGCCAAGGTCTCAGAATTGGCGAAATTTTTTGAGCTGGGTAACACATTACAACGTAATTCCACGGTGCCGATGGCTTGGGCGTCGGGCAGCGAGCAAAATTATCTGTTTGTGGGCGGGGCGGTTTTAAATCTGGGCGATGCTGACCCAGACCAACTGAAATTTCTTTGTGAAGCAACCAGTCTGGCTAATCAAGACTGGCAGACCCTGCTTGATTCACCCGTCTTGCAGAAAACGTTGTTACAGATTATGCAGGAAGGCGCATATTATGACGCGGGTTGAGGTTGACGCGTAAAGCGGGTTTGATGACAACGTGGGCAAGGCGGAATCCGCGCGGTTTGGCGAAACTGCATTTTTCCGCCACAGGAAACACAATATAACGTACCGATACTGGTCACTTCACCAGTGTGATACGTTTCTGCGCGTATCGCTTGTTGCGCCAACTGGTTTAGTTCCAGTCGGGTTTTATCAGCGACGCTGGCAAATAACGCAAGAAATCGGCTTTCAACCTGTTGTAAATCGAATTGCAGCCAAGTGGCAAAATCTTCGCCTGAATCCTGTAAATAGCCCACAGCATCGTGCATATCGCGTTCCAGCCAAAGCGCGATCTGTTCCGCTTCTTCGCCACTTAACTCTTTGAGTTCGATAGCTCTTTCTTTGGCGAGTTGAATACGTTGTTGCAGACTGGGCATGGTTTGATGTTCGGAATCATTGATAAATTGATGAATCCGCGCCATCATTCGGTCATAGGCTGCACTGAGTTTATCATCAAGATTCCGGTCGCTCATAGAATTACCCTTTAAAGCAACAGTGTTTTCGGTTAACTTAACACACATTAAAACATGGGAGGAAACCAGTTTGTCGTCAACCCGCACGTTTTTTCTTCTGGGATTTTTGTTCAGCTTTGTTTTGGTACTCGTTGCGCTTTATATGCAATACGTCATGCTATTAGAGCCATGTCCATTGTGCATCTTGCAGCGGTTAGCCGTTATGGTCGCTTCAGGGTTATTTTTAGTGGCATTTTTGCATCATCCAAAACACACCGGTACTAAATTTTACGGTGGGTTGATTGGGATAACCGCGCTAGCGGGCGCCGGTGTTTCTGGAT
This sequence comes from Methylophaga frappieri, assembly GCF_000260965.1. Lineage (NCBI taxonomy): Bacteria > Pseudomonadati > Pseudomonadota > Gammaproteobacteria > Thiotrichales > Piscirickettsiaceae > Methylophaga > Methylophaga frappieri. The sequence continues at coordinate 685,184 of NC_017856.1, read as the reverse complement.
GGCATATCTGGCTGCAGAATCTGCCCCCGGAAGAGGTGCCCAGTTGTGGTCCGGGCTTAGACTTCATTATGGGCAATTTTCCGCTCAGTGAGGCGTTGGCAATGGTATTCAGCGGGTCAGGAGAATGTGCCGAAATATCTTGGCAGTTCTTGGGACTGAGTATTCCAGCTTGGACATTGCTGGCGTTTATCGGCATGTTGTGGCTGGTTTGGTTGGCAATAGCTGCTTCATCGAAGCAGCATCGACGTTTGTTTTAGCGGGCTCGATAGACGATACGCCCTTTGCTGAGATCATAAGGGGTAAGCTGAACCGTGACTTTATCCCCTGTCAAAATACGAATGTAATTCTTGCGCATTTTTCCTGAAATATGGGCCGTTACGACGTGACCGTTTTCTAATTCAACGCGAAAGGTGGTGTTGGGCATCGTGTCGATGACGGTGCCTTCAAATTCAATATGATCTTCTTTTGCCATAGAGTTCCGTGTTCAGGTACTGATAAAAGATCCATTTTGCCGCAAAATCACTGATTATTCAAAGTGTTTTTATCAAAGTCGCGCCAGCGACCGTCAAAAAACTGTAAAGCTGAGAACCGGGTTTTGTAATTCATTTTCTGACTTTCTGCTATCCAATAACCCAGATAGAGATAGGTTTTGCCTTGTTGTCGAGCGAGTTCGATTTGTTTAAGTATTGCCAATGTGCCAAGGCTTCTGGACTCAAGGTCTGGCTCAAAAAAAGTATAAAAGGCTGACAAGCCATTGTTTACAAAATCGGTTACTGCGACTGCAATTAAGTGTGTATTTTCCCAAAGCTCAATAAAACCAGTGTCACTCCAAGTGCTGGTTAAAAACTGCTGAAAACTCTGCGGGGTGGGATTATCCATGCCGCCACCCGGATGTCGAGCCGACAAATACCGTTGATACAACGCATAATGCTGTTCATCAAATTCAACGGGTCTGGTACGCACTTCCACATCAGCATTATCTCGCAAACAGCGGCGTTGGCTCCGATTGGGATGAAAGGCAGTGATATCAATACGGACTGGGATGCACGACTGGCAGGCGGGACAATGAGGACGATACACATGTTCACCGCTTCGCCGAAACCCGTGTTGGATAAGCTGACCATAGAGCTGGTTGGACATTACCCGGAGGGGATCCGGGTAAATGTTTCTGGCTTTACGATCTGCCAGATAGGAACAGGGATGCAATCTATCTTGATAAAAATCGAGACTCATATTGCGTGTGGTAAATCGGCATCGAGCTGCCATTTCTGAGAGGGTGATGCTGACTGACACAGTGACTGGATTTGCTGGACGAATAATGTCCTTGGTACACAGACGGCGCCAAGCCGGGCAAGATGATCAGAGTGAACCTGACAATCAATCATGGGCCAGCCCCAACGGGTTAATTGCTGGACCAGTGCGGTCAGTGCAATTTTAGAGCTATCTGTCACAAAGCTAAACATCGATTCACCAAAAAACATATTGCCAATTGCGACACCATACAGCCCACCAACTAATTCATCATTCAGCCAACATTCGACACTATGTGCATAACCTGCCGCATGCAGATTGTCATAAGCACGGATCATGTCTGGATGAATCCAGGTATCGTGTTGTTCCTGTTGTTGACGTGGTGCAGCACAGGCTTTGATGACATCGGCAAAGGCCTTATCAAAGGTGACCTTGAATGGTGCCTGGCGCAGTTTTTTATTCAAGTTTTTACTGATGCGCAAGGCATCTGTAAACAATACCATGCGGGGATCCGGACTCCACCACAAAATAGGATCGTGTGCGTTAAACCACGGAAAGATACCGGCTTTGTAGGCTGAGATTAGTCGGTTGACAGACAGG